>NZ_JBVJKE010000002.1:0-309606 GCF_055585405.1 Streptomyces sp. NPDC053426
TCGCTGCTGCACTGGACCCGCCGGATGATCGAGATCCGCAAGCAGAACCCGGCGTTCGGCCTCGGCTCCTACACCGAGCTGCCGTCCTCCAACCCCGCGGTCCTCGCCTTCCTGCGCGAGTACGAGGACGACCTGGTGCTCTGCGTGAACAACTTCTCACGCTTCGCACAGCCCACCGAGCTCGATCTCAGCGCCTTCGGAGGACGGCACCCGGTCGAGCTGTTCGGCGGGGTGCGCTTTCCGGCCGTCGGCGAACTGCCGTATCTGCTGACCCTCGGGGGCCACGGCTTCTACTGGTTCCGGCTCCGCAAGGACGCCGCGTAGAACCCGGGGCGGGGCGGTTTCCGCCGCTCCGCCCGGGGCACGCATGAGTAACACCCCGCCCACCGGCGGCGCCCCCGTGGGCGCGCCGAAAGAGGGGAAAGGACGCGACGCCATGTCGGAAGCCGTCACACGCACCGTCACGACCCCGCCCGGCCTCCTTGCGTCACTGGATCCGCTGCTGAGGGAGTGGCTGCCGCGGCAGCGCTGGTTCGCGGGCAAGGGCCGCCCCGTCACCGGGTTCTCCCTGGTGGCGGCCACCGAACTGCTGCCGCCCACGGCCAAGCTGGGCCTGTACCACCTGCTCGTGCGCGCGCACCAGCCGCTCCAGCCGGGCCACGGCGGCCCCGAGCAGCCCGGCGACTGCTACCAGCTGTTCATAGGCGTGCGCGAGGCGTTGCCGCCCCGGCTCGCGCCCGCGCTGATCGGTCATGTGACGCGGGGCCCGCTGGCCGGACGGACGGTCTACGAGGCCCTGCACGACACCCGGCCCGCCGAACTGCTCCTGGAGGCGCTGCGCACCCAGGCCCGGATCGGCGGGCTTCGCTTCGAGCGGGACCCGCGCCAGGAGATCCGGTCCGGTCTGGTGCCGCGCCTGGTGACCGCCGAGCAGTCGAACTCGTCGGTCGTCTACGGAGATACGTTCATCCTGAAGCTGTTGCGCCGGATCGTGCCCGGGATCAACCCCGACCTGGAGCTGCCGCTGGCGCTGGCCCGCGTCGGCTGCCCCCGGGTGCCCCCGCCGACGGCCTGGCTGGTCGCGGAGCCCGATGAGGCGCCCGGCCCGCCGCCCTCGGCCGAGCCGTACGTGCTGGGGGTGCTCCAGCCGTACGTGCAGGGTGCGACGGACGGCTGGGAGCTGGCGCTGCGGGAGCTGGCCAAGGGGGAGGACTTCGTCGCCGAGTCGCGGGCCCTCGGACGGGCCACCGCCGAGGTGCACACCGCGCTGGCCCGCGCGCTGCCCACGGTCACGCTGGGGCACGCCCAGCTCCGTTCCCTGGTCGCCGGCATGACCGAGCGGCTGGAGGCGGCCGTGCACGCGGTGCCCGCGCTGCGGCCGTACGCGGACGGGCTGCGCTCGGTGTTCACGGCGCTGGACGACCTGGCCTCCGAGGGGCGCGTCTGGACCGCCCAGCGGGTGCACGGCGATCTGCACCTCGGGCAGTGCCTGCGCTCCCCGACCGGAGAGTGGTCGCTGATCGACTTCGAGGGGGAACCGGCCCGTCCGCTGGCCGAGCGCCGGATGCCGCAGCCGGCGGTGCGGGACGTGGCCGGCATGCTGCGGTCCTTCGACTACGCGGCGCGTTCGGTGGACCCGCCGCAGCCGGACTGGGCCGTGCGGTGCCGGGCGGCGTACTGCTCCGGCTACGCGGAGGCGGCCGGCCGGGATCCGCGCACCGATCCGGTGCTGCTGCGCGCGTACGAGACCGACAAGGCGGTCTACGAAGTGGTCTACGAGGCCCGGCACCGTCCCGAGTGGCTGCCCGTACCGATGGCCGCCGCGCACCGGCTCGCCTCGTCCGACCTGATCTGACCCATCCGACCCGCGTCCAGGAGGCTTCGCCCGTGACCCCCCGCCCCGAGTCCAGCGGTTCGCATCCGGAGCAGCCGGCCGAGCGGCAGCCCGCGGCAGCCGAGCCGGTGAAGAAGGCCGTCGCGAAGAAGACCGCCGGGAAGAAGACCGCCGCGGCGGCGAAGGCCACGACCAAGAAGGCGGCGACCGAGAAAGCGACAGTGAAGAAGGCCGCGGTGAAGAAGGCGGCGGTGAAGAAGGCCGCTGCTGCCAAAACCCCGGCGAAGAAGGCCGCGAAGAAGGCACCGGCCAAGAAGGCCCCCGCCAAGAAGGCCACGGCGAAGAGGACGGCGCCGAAGGCCACCCCCGCCGCACGGCCCGCCCCGCAGCCCACCCCTCCCGAGACGGAGATCGCCGTCTCCCCCGCCGTGGACGCCGCCGACCGGGAGCGGCTGCTGAGCGGGACGCATCACGCCCCGCACTCCGTGCTCGGCGCGCATCCGGTGCCCGGCGGGGTCGTCTTCCGGGCGTTCCGGCCGTACGCCCTCGCGGTGACCGTCGTCTCCGGGGGCCTCACCGTCGAGCTGCACGACGACGGTGACGGCTTCTTCTCGGGACTGCTGCCGCTGGGCGAGGTCCCGGCGTACCGGCTGCTCGTGACGTACGAGGGGACGGTGCAGGAGACGGAGGACGCGTACCGCTTCCTGCCCACGCTCGGCGAGCTCGACCTGCATCTGATCGGCGAGGGGCGGCACGAGGAGCTGTGGACGGTCCTCGGCGCGCACCCCATGACCCACCAGGGCGTCACCGGCACCCGCTTCTCGGTGTGGGCGCCGAACGCGCGCGGGGTGCGGGTGTCCGGCACCTTCAACTTCTGGGACGGCACCGGCTTCCCCATGCGGTCGCTGGGCTCGACGGGGGTGTGGGAGCTGTTCGTGCCGGGGATCGGCGAGGGCGAGCTGTACAAGTTCGAGATCACCCGCCCCGACGGTTCGAAGACCCTGCGCGCCGACCCGCTGGCCCGCCGTACGGAGGTCCCGCCGGCCACGTCGTCAATCGTCACGTCGTCGGCGTACGAGTGGGGCGACGAGGAATGGCTGGAGCGCAGGGCCGAAGTGCCCGCGCACCGGGCGCCTTTCTCCGTCTACGAGGTGCACCTGCCGTCCTGGCGGCCGGGGTTGACGTACCGCCAGCTCGCCGAGCAGCTCCCCGCGTACGTCAAGGACCTCGGCTTCACCCACGTGGAGCTGATGCCGGTCGCCGAGCATCCCTTCGGCGGCTCGTGGGGCTACCAGGTCACCGGGTTCTACGCGCCCACGGCCCGCCTGGGCACCCCGGACGACTTCCGGTACCTGGTCGACGCCCTGCACCGGGCCGGGATCGGGGTGCTGATGGACTGGGTGCCGGCGCACTTCCCGCGCGACGAGTGGGCGCTGGCGGAGTTCGACGGCCGGCCGCTGTACGAGCACGAGGACCCGCTGCGGGCCGCCCATCCCGACTGGGGCACCCTGGAGTTCGACTTCGGGCGGCGCGAGGTGCGCAACTTCCTCGTCGCCAACGCCCTGTACTGGTGCGAGGAGTTCCACATCGACGGGCTGCGCGTGGACGCGGTCGCCTCGATGCTCTACCTCGACTACTCGCGCGAGCCGGGCCAGTGGACGCCGAACGAGCACGGCGGCCGGGAGAACCTGGACGCGGTGGCGTTCCTCCAGGAGATGAACGCGACCGTGTACCGCAGGGTGCCGGGGGTCGTGACGATCGCGGAGGAGTCCACGGCCTGGGACGGCGTCACCCGGGCCACCCACCACAAGGGGCCGAGCGGCTTCGGCGGGCTCGGCTTCGGGCTGAAGTGGAACATGGGCTGGATGCACGACTCGCTCCAGTACATGAGCCACGAGCCGGTCCACCGCCGCTACCACCACGGCGAGATGACGTTCTCGATGGTGTACGCCTACAGCGAGAACTACGTGCTGCCGATCTCCCACGACGAGGTGGTGCACGGCAAGCGGTCCCTGGTGTCGAAGATGCCCGGCGACTGGTGGCAGCAGCGCGCCAACCTCCGCGCCTACCTGGGCTTCATGTGGGCCCATCCGGGCAAGCAACTCCTCTTCATGGGGCAGGAGTTCGCGCAGGGAGCGGAGTGGTCGGAGGCGCACGGCCCGGACTGGTGGCTCCTCGACCCGAACTACGGCGCGGAGGCCGACCACCGCGGGGTGCGCGATCTGGTGCGCGACCTCAACACCGTGTACGGGCACACCCCGGCGCTGTGGCGGGGCGACACCGAGCCGTCCGGTTTCCGGTGGGTGACCGGGGACGCGGCCGAGGACAACGTGTTCGCGTTCCTGCGGTACGACTCCGACGGCTCCCCGCTGCTCGCGGTCTCCCACTTCGCGCCCGTGGTCCGGCAGGACTACCGGATCGGCGTCCCCGACGACGTGCCCGCCTGGCACGAGGTGGTGAACACCGACGCCGCCCGCTACGGCGGCGGTGACGTCACCCGCCCCGACCCGGTCAAGCCGGAGCCGCAGGGACGGCACGGGTTCCCGGCGAGCATCCGCCTGACCCTGCCGCCCCTGGCGACGGTGTGGCTACGACCGGCCTGAGATCTTCCGCTCAGTCCATGGCCTCGGCCAGCGGCTTCGGCAGCGGCTCGGTGTGCAGGACGCCGAGCCGCTGGGTGGCGCGGGTGAGCGCCACGTACAGGTCGCTGGTGCCGTAGCGGCCCGGCTCGACCACGAGGACCGAGTCGAACTCCAGCCCCTTGGCCTGGCGCGGGTCGAGCAGCACGACGGCGTGCGCCAGGTCGGGTTCGGCGCCCGCCGTCACCCCGTCCAGCCTCGCGGCCAGCACCCTGTGCAGCTCGCGCGGGGCGATGACCGCGAGGCGGCCCTCGTCGGGGGTGAGTTCCGCGACGGCCTTGGCTACGGCGCCGGGCAGGTCGTCGGTGGCGCGGGCCCAGGGCCGTACGCCCGTGGAGCGGACCGAGCCGGGCGGCTCGAAGCCGGGGTGCTCGGCGCGCACCACGGCCGCGGCCACGTCCATGATCTCGGCGGGGGTGCGGTAGTTGACGCCGAGCCGGGTGTGCTCCCAGCGGTCCTCGACGAACGGGGTGAGGATGTCCGCCCAGGAGCCGACGCCGCCCGCCTCGGAGGTCTGTGCCGGGTCGCCGACCAGGGTCATCGAGCGGGTGGGGCTGCGCCGCATCAGCAGCCGCCAGGCCATCGAAGAGAGTTCTTGTGCCTCGTCGACGATGATGTGCCCGAACGCCCAGGTGCGGTCGGCGGCGGCGCGTTCGGCGGCGCTGCGGTGGTCGTCCTCCTCGTGCCGTTCGGCGAAGCGTTCGGCGTCGATGATGTCGTGCGCGGACAGCACCTCGGAGGAGTCCGGGTCGTCGTCCTCCTTGTCCTCGAACTCGTAGGTCCGGGAGGCGTACGAGACGTCCAGCACGCCTTGCGCGAAGGCGATCTGGGTCTGCCGTTCGCGTTCGGCGCGCTCGCGTTCGAGGCGGTCGTCCTCGCCGAGGAGTTCGGCGGCCTCGTCGAGCAGGGGCACGTCGGAGACGGTCCAGTGCCGGGTGACCGGGCGGCGGATCGCGGCGGCGTCCTCGTCGGGAAGGTAGCCCTCGGGTGCGGCGAGGAAGTCGGCGACCAGGCGCTGCGGCGTGATCCGGGGCCAGAGCCGGTCGATGGCGGACCAGACCTCGGGGTTGTCGGCGAGCTCGTCGCGGATCTGGGTGATGTCGCTGGGGTCGAGCAGGTTGGAGCCGTCGTAGGGGTCGGTGCCGATGCGTTCGGCGACCATGTCGGTGAGCGCGTTGAGGATGTGGCCCTCGAAGTGCTCGCGGGCCACGTTGTGCGGCAGTTTCGCCGCGCGGGTGCGTTCGCGGGCGACGTTCACCAGGCCGTCGTCGAGCATGAGGACCTCGCGGTCGTGCTCGATCGCGATCACCGGGTCGGGCAGCGCCTGCCGGTCGCGTACGACGTCGGCGAGGACGCCGGCCATCTCCGCGCGGCCCTTCACGGCGGCGGCCTCGGGAGTGTCGGTCCGGGTGGTCTTCACGCCGGGGAACAGCTCGCCGACGGTCGCGAGCAGCACACCGGTCTCGCCGAGGCTGGGCAGCACCTCGCCGATGTAGCCGAGGAACGCCGGGTTGGGGCCGACGATCAGGACGGCGCGGCGGGCCAGCAGCTCGCGGTGCTCGTAGAGCAGGTAGGCGGCGCGGTGCAGGGCGACGGCGGTCTTGCCGGTACCGGGGCCGCCCTCGACCACCATGACCCCGCGGTGCGGGGCGCGGATGATGCGGTCCTGGTCGGCCTGGATGGTGCGCACGATGTCGCCCATGCGGCCGGTGCGCGCGGAGTTGAGCGCGGCGAGCAGGACGGCGTCGCCGGCCGGGTCCTCGTGGCCGGTACGGGTGTCGTCGCCGAGGTCGAGGACCTCGTCGTGCAGGGCGGTGACCCGGCGGCCCTCGGTGGAGATGTGCCGACGGCGCCTCAGCCCCATCGTGGTGTGGCCGGTGGCCAGGTAGAACGGGCGGGCCACGTCGGCGCGCCAGTCGATGAGGACGGGCGTGCGCTCGGCGTCGTCGGCGCGCAGGCCGATGCGGCCGATGTGGTGGGTGTCGCCGGAGGCGAGGTCGATGCGGCCGAAGCAGAGGGAGCCGTCCACCGCGTTCAGCGCGGCGAGCAGCCCGGAGCGCTCGGCGACCAGGATGTCCCGCTCCAGCCTGGCCTGCCGGGGGGTGTGGCCCTGGGCGAGCGCCTCCGTGACGGACACCTCGGCGTCGCCGCGCAGGACGTCCACGCGTGCGTACAGTCCGTCGATGAATTGCTGTTCCTGCCGCAATTCCTCGTCCGGAAATTCGGTGTTTGACAATTCCGCTCCCGCCCGGATATACTGTGGTCACTGAACTTCACTGCGACTCCTTCCACGGTTTCTTCGGAAATGAAGTCGCGAATCAATGAATATACGCAAAGAAAACCCCCGGGCGCAATTGCCCGGGGGTTTTCTTGTGCCGCGTACCAGGTCATCCCAGGTCGTGCCAGATCGTCGTACCAGGTCAGAGCACGTCCGACAGCTCTTCGAGCAGCCGCCGCTTGGGCCTGGCCCCCACCATCGACCGCAGCGGCTCCCCGTCGCGGAACACCATGAAGGTCGGCATCGACAGCACCTTGTAGGCGTTGGTCGTACCGGGATTGGCGTCCACGTTCAGCTGGACGACCTTCAGCCGGCCGTCCTCCTCGGCGGCCAGCGCGCTCAGCACCGGCGCCATCTGCCGGCACGGCGGGCACCAGTCGGCCGTGAACTCCACCAGCACCGGCAGCTCCGCCCCGATCACCTCTTCCTCGAAGTCCGCGTCGGTCACCTCGGGCACACCGCTCGCCTTGCTCATCGCAGCTCCCCTCCCAGTTCGCACACCGGCTCCGGACCGCCCGGAGCCGTCGCGTCGGCGGCCAGTTCGTCCCGCGCCGACTCCGCCCGCGCGAGCTGCTCACCGACCTTCGCCCGCACCGCGCGCAGCTCGCCGATCAGGGCGTCGAGCTCGTCCAGCTTGCGCCGGTAGACCTGGAGCGAGGCGGGGCACGAGTCACCCTCGGGGTGTCCGGCCCGCAGACACTCCACGAAGGGCCGGGTCTCCTCCAGGTCGAACCCGAAGTCCTGGAGCGTGCGGATCTGCCGCAGCAGCTTCAGATCGCTCTCGTCGTAGGTCCGGTATCCGTTGCCGGTGCGCCGCGCGGACAGCAGCCCGCGTGACTCGTAGTACCGCAGCGTCCGCGTGGTGGTCCCGGCCCGTGCGGCCAGCTCGCCGATTCGCATACGGACGAACGTAAGCCTTGACGTCGGCGTCAAGGCAAGGACGGGACGGAAACGGCCGGGCGGCCGGACTCACGGGGGTGAAGTCCGGCCGCCCGGCGGCTGGGGAGGCCCGGATACGGGCGGCGGGCCTCCGGTGACCGGGCGGCTGAGCAACGGGGGGAGTGTCCCAGCCGCCCGGGTCCGTGGGGCGTGACGTCGGTGGCCGTCAGGCCTTGGCCAGCTCCTTCTCGCCGCCCGGCTCGGGCAGCTCGGCACGGGGCCCGTCGGCGTCGCCGCCGGTGCCGTGGTCGTCGTCCAGCAGCGTCTTCTCGTCGAAGGGGGCGCGGCCGGCCAGGACCTCGTCCACCCGGGCCCGGTCGATCTCCTTGGTCCAGGTGCCGATCAGGACGGTGGCGACGGCGTTGCCCGCGAAGTTGGTGAGGGCGCGGGCCTCGCTCATGAAGCGGTCGATGCCGACGATGAGGCCGATGCCGTCCACCAGGGCCGGCTTGTGCGACTGGAGGCCACCGGCCAGCGTGGCGAGACCGGCACCGGAGACACCGGCCGCGCCCTTGGAGGCCACCAGCAGGAAGAGCAGCAGCGGGATCTGCTCACCGATCGACATCGGCGTGCCCATGGCGTCGGCGATGAACAGCGAGGCCATGGTCATGTAGATCATGGTGCCGTCGAGGTTGAAGGAGTAGCCGGTCGGGACGGTGATGCCGACCACCGGCTTGCTGACGCCCAGGTGCTCCATCTTCGCGATGAGGCGCGGCAGCGCCGACTCCGAGGAGGAAGTGGAGAGGATCAGCAGGAACTCGCGGCCCAGGTACTTGAAGAGCGAGAAGACGTTCACACCGGCGATGAGGCGCAGCATCGTGCCCAGCACCAGGAAGATGAACAGGACACAGGTGACGTAGAAGCCGAGCATCAGCACGGCCAGGCTCTTGAGCGCGTCGATGCCGGCCGAGCCGGTGACCGCGGCGATGGCGCCGAAGGCACCGATCGGGGCCGCCCACATGATCATCGCCAGGACGCGGAAGACCAGCCGCTGGATGTGCTCGATGCCGCGCAGGACGGGCTGCCCGGCGGAGCCCATGGCCTGGAGGGCGAAGCCGCAGAGCAGGGCGACCAGCAGGGTCTGCAGGACCTCACCGGCGGTGAACGCGGAGACGATCGTGGTCGGGATGATGCCCATCAGGAAGTCGACGGTGCTCTTGGCCTCCGCGTCGACCTGCGCCTGACCGGTCTCCTTGACGGCGTCGGTGACCGCGAGGCCCGTGCCCGGGTCCAGGATGTTGCCGACGATCAGGCCGATGGCGAGCGCGACGACCGACATCACCATGAAGTAGCCGAGCGCGATACCGCCGACCGCGCCGACCTTGGCGGCCTTCCGCACGGAACCGATGCCCAGCACGATGGTGCAGAAGATGATCGGCGAGATCATCATCTTGATCAGGTTCACGAAGCCGGTGCCGAGCGGCTTCAGCTCGGTCGCGAAGTCGGGCGCGATCAGACCGACGGCGATACCGAGGGCGACCGCGATGATCACCGCGATGTAGAGATAGTGCGTGCGGTCCCGCTTGGCCTTGGGTTCGGCAGGTGCCGTAGCGGCTGTGCTGGTCACGGCGGCCCTCCTTGACGACGTCGTCGGCATCACCGGCGTGCGGCTCACGTCCGGGGGATGGGTTTTCGGGGAATGCCGTGACTATGTCGTGCCTTGTGAGCGCGGTCACCCTTCCGTTCATTTAGTTCACCGTGGAACCGGGAGGCAGACTGGCTGAATGCGTATCCCCCTGCCCCGCCCCCGCAGCCTCGCGGGCCAGCTCTTCGCCATGCAGGCCGTGCTCATCGCGGTCGTCGTGGCCGGATACGCGCTGTTCACCTACGTCAGTGACCGCAGCCAGGCCGAGCAGGCGGCGGGCCGCCAGGCCACCGCGGTGGCCCGTTCGGTCGCCGACTCGCCCTCCGTGCGGGAGGCGATCCGTACGTCCGACCCGTCGGCGGAGCTCCAGCCGTACGCGCTGGCGGTGGTGCGGGACACCGACGTCGACTTCGTCACGATCATGGATCCGCGGGGCATCCGCTGGACCCACCCCGACCCCGACCAGATCGGCCTGGTCTTCCAGGGCCACACCGGCCCGGCACTCCAGGGCCGCACCTTCACCGAGACCTACACCGGTACCCTCGGCCCGTCGGTCCGGGCGGTCACCCCGATCCGGGACGGCGACCGGATCACCGGCCTGGTCAGCGCCGGCATAAGGGTCGAGGAGATCAGCCAGCGCGCCCAGGGACAGCTCACGGCGCTGCTGGCGGTCGCGGCCGGCGCCCTCGGGCTCGGCGCGATCGGCACGTACGTCATCAACGCGCGGCTGCGCCGGCACACCCACGGCATGAACGCGGCCGAGCTCAGCCACATGCACGACTACCATCAGGCCGCGCTGCACGCCGTGCGCGAGGGGCTGCTGATGCTGGACGGCCGGTACAAGGTGGCGCTGATCAACGACGGCGGCCGGGAGCTGCTGGGCGTGGGCCAGGAGGAGGACGTGGTGGGCAGGTCGGTGGCGGAGCTGGGACTGCCCACACCGCTGACGGGCGCGCTGCTCGCCTCCGAACCCCGGGTGGACGAGGTGCACCTGACGGCGGACCGGGTGCTGGTGGTGAACACCTCACCGGTCACCGGCGGCCAGCAGCGCGGCTCGGTGGTGACCCTGCGGGACGTGACCGAGCTCCAGTCGCTGATGGGCGAGCTGGACTCCGAGCGCGGCTTCACGCAGGCGCTCAGGTCACAGGCGCACGAGGCGGCGAACCGGCTGCACACCGTCGTCTCGCTGATCGAGCTGGGCCGGGCGGAGGAGGCGGTGGACTTCGCGACGGCCGAGCTGGAGCTGGCGCAGGCGCTCACCGACCAGGTGGTGGCGGCGGTGAGCGAGCCGGTCCTCGCGGCACTGCTCCTCGGCAAGACCGCCCAGGCCAACGAGCGGGGCGTGGAACTGGTGGTGTCGGACGACAGCCGCCTGGACGACGGCCTCCTCCCCGACACCCTGCCCGCCCGGGACCTGGTCACCATCCTCGGCAACCTGATCGACAACGCCGTGGACGCGGCACAGGGCGGGCTGCACCCGCGGGTGACGGTGACGGCACGAACCGAGGAGCACGGCTCGGAGCTGATCCTGCGGGTCTCCGACACCGGCCCCGGAGTGGACCCGGACCACGCGGAGGCGGTCTTCCAGCGCGGCTTCACGACCAAGCCGGCCGGACCGGGCGGGCGGGGGCTGGGCCTGGCACTCGTACGGCAGGCGGCGGGTCGGCACGGCGGGGTGCTGTCGGTGACGTCCGGGGACGAGGGCGGCGCGGTGTTCGAGGCGCGGCTGCCGCTGAGGGACTCCACCGTCGTGGAGAGCGCGGGAGGCGCCGTATGAGCGGGGTGGCCGGGGAACCCATCAGAGTGCTGGTGGTCGAGGACGACCCGGTGGCCGCCGACGCCCATGTGATGTACGTCGGGCGGGTGCCCGGGTTCGTCGCCGTGGGGAAGGCGCAGAGTGGGGCGGAGGCACGGCGGGTACTGGACCGCACCCCCGTCGACCTGCTCCTCCTCGACCTGCACCTGCCCGATGTGCACGGGCTCCAGCTCGCGCGCTCGCTGCGGGCGGCCGGTCATCACGCCGACGTGATCGCGGTGACGTCGGCGCGGGATCTGGCGGTCGTGCGGGAGGGGGTGTCGCTCGGGGTCGTGCAGTACGTACTGAAGCCGTTCACGTTCGCGACCCTGCGGGACCGCCTGGTGCGGTACGCCGAGTTCCACGCGGCGGTGGGCGAGGCGAGCGGGCAGGACGAGGTGGACAGGGCGCTGGCGGTGCTGCGGGCACCGGGACCGGCCGCGCTGCCGAAGGGGCTGAGCGGGCCGACGCTGGAGCGGGTGACGGGGGCGCTGCGGGAGGCGGAGGACGGGCTGACCGCGGCGGGGGTCGCCGAGGCGGTGGGGATCTCCCGGATCACGGCCCGGCGGTATCTGGAGCACCTGGTGGAGGCGGGGAGGGCCGGGCGGGCTCCGGTTTATGGGCAGGTGGGGCGGCCTGAGTTGGTTTATCGGTGGGTTCGGGGGGTGGAGAAGGGGCGTTAGGGGGTGGGGGTGTCCAGGGCGGCGGCGCGGGTGCGGGCCTGTGTGGCTTCGGTGGGGGCGTTGGCTCGGGTGAAGGCTTCGGCGGACTGGAGGTAGGCGGCGCGGGCCTCGGCGGGGCGGTGGGCAGCCTCGTACGCGCGGGCCAGATTTCTGAGGGTCTGCCCCTCGCCGTACCAGTCCTCAAGCCCTCGACGAAGCTCCAGGGATCTGCTGTACACCTCGATCGCCTCTTCCGCTCTGCCCGCCTCTTCCATAGTGACGCCGAGGTTGTTCCACGTGATGGCCTCGCCGTGGCGGTCTCCGACGGCCCGGTACAGGCCGCGGGCCTGACGGTGGGCGTCGATCGCCTCCCCCGTGCGCCCCGCCTCCCTCAGGGCGGTGCCGAGGTTGTTCCATACGATGGCCTCGGCATGGCGGTCTCCGGCGGCCTGGAACAGGTCACGAGCCCGGGTATGGGCGTCGATCGCCTCCCCCACCCGGCCCGCAGCCTCCAGGGCGAGGCCGAGGTTGTTCCACGCTATGGCCTCGTCGTCGCGGTCTCCGGCCGCCTGGTACAGGTCGCGGGCCCGGGAGTGGGCGCCGATCGCCTCCCCCGCCCGGCCCACCTCCCGCAGGGCGTTGCCGAGGTGGCTCCACGCGTTGGCCTCGCCCAGCCGGTCCCCGGCAAGCCGCGCGGCCTCCCGCGCGGCCCCCGCGACGGCGATCCAGTCGTCGAAATACCGCCGCCAGTCCAAGTACTCCGCCAGACGCAGGGCCAGCCGCACCACCGTGCCCGCGAACCGCTCCTCCCGCCCCCACCCCACCGCCGCCACCAGACCCGCCCGCTCACCGTCCAGCCACGCCAACGCCTGCCCCCGGTCCCCGAACCGCTCCGGCTCCGCCATTCCCGGCAGCCACCGCAACCGGTCATCAGCCGCTTCCGCCCACCGCACGTAGAACCCCAGCACCCGCTCCCGCGCCGCCTCACCCTCCTCCCACAACCCCGCATCCCCCGCCACCACACCCGCCCCGAACACCCGCACCAAGTCATGCAACCGCCACCATCCGCGTTCGCTCCCCCTCTCCACGAGGTGTGCACGGGCCAGGGCCTTCAGAGCCTGCACCGGAGGCTTCTCGGCACCGACGAGCGCGGCGACGCCCTCGTCACTCACCTCAGGCCCCGGCGCGAGAGCGAGCAGGCGCAGCAGCCGTGCGAGCTCGGGCGGCAGTCGGCGGTAGGAGAGCTCGAAGGCTGCACGGACGCTGCGCTCGCCGTCGTCGAGATGGTCGAGGCGGTCGTGGGACTCGGTCAGTTCCGCCACGAGTTCGGTCACCGGCTTGTCCGGGTCCTCCGCCAGCAGGGCGGCCGCGATCTGCAGAGCCAGTGGGAGACTCCCGCAGAGGCCGGCGAGTCGCTCGGCCGTGTCGGGGGCGTCGGCCACCCGGCTGTCGTACGGGTCGGCGATCCGCAGGGCACGGTCGAGGAGTTCGTACGCCTCCCTCGGACTGAGCTGGTCCAGGGGAACGAGCCGCGCGCCCAATTGGGACAGTCGGTCGCGTGACGTGACCAGAACATGGTGCCGGGGGTCGCCCGGCAGGAGGGGCCGTACCTGCTCCGGCGAGGAGGCGTTGTCGGCCAGGACCAGCACCGCGCCGCACTCGCGGGCCCGGGTGGCCAGCGTCGAGCGGTAGAGCGCCGCCCGCTCGTCCGTCGTGGTGGGGATGTGTTCCGGCGAGGTGCCGAGGGCGCGCAGCAGGGCCTGGAGGGCACGGTCTGCGGTGACGGGCTCCCGGTCGTAGCCGTGGAGGTCGATGAAGAGGACCCCGCCGGGGAACCAGCCCTCTTTAAGGGCCAGGTAGGCGGTCTCGACGGCGAGCGCGGTCTTGCCGATGCCGCCGAGACCGGACACGGCGGCGACGAGGGTCGCCACCGGCTGCGCCCCGGCCGGGTCCAGCGCGCGCAGCAGCTCCTCCGTCTCCTGCTCCCGCCCCGTGAACCCGCCGGGCCTCGGCGGCAGGCCGGCCATCGCCTCCGGGACGGCGGCCCCGCCCTGCTGGATCACGACCTGCACGCCGACCACCTCGCGCAGGAAGACCCCACCCCGGAAGTCGGAGTGGTCGCCGTCGTACCAGGACATCCCGCTTCCCGGCGCGGACCGCTCCATGGCCCGCGCGACGGCACCGGCGAGGCCCCGCGGATCGGCGGCGAGCAGGTCGGCCAGCGCCTCGCCCCACTCCCGTACGGCCTCCCGCCGCGCCGGGTCCTGTGCCGCCTCGGCGATGTCCCGGGCGGGTGCGCCTGCGTCGAGCCCTACAGCCCGCGCCAGTCTCTCCACCGCCCGACGTCCGCCGTCCCCGCCCGCGCCTTCGGCCAGGGCCGCCAGCAGTGCTGCTTCCATGCCTCGTACTCGCCCCCGTCACAACTCATGGCCGAGCGTCAAAGGTAGTGCGAGAGAAGGGACTTCATGCGACCTTCGCGTACCACACGACCTGCGAGCCGAGCCCCGCCACGGCGAGCGCCTCCAGCACCGACAGCGCGACAAGCAGCCCGCCGCCATCGCCGTTCACCCAGAACACGACCAGGGCGGCCAGCGGCACCGCACAGAACGCCGTCAGGTCGATCACGGTCTGGATCGTCTTGCGGGACCTGCGCCGGGTGTCGCTCCGGTGGTACGCCTCCCACCCGAACGTCGTGAAGCCGCTCCCGTGTGCCGCGAGGGCGGCCAGCCGGGGTCCCAGATCGTCCCGGACGTAGCGGCCGATGGCCGAGATCTTCTCGTCGTTGACGAGGTAGGTCCAGCCGAGGACGAGGCAGACCGGCGGCAGCGCCAGCAGCATCGAGGGCTGTTTCGCCTGGGCCGCGGCGGCGATGACGGCGGCCACGACGGCCAGCGTCACGTAGAGGAGGTTGTCCCGGAACCCGATCCTCGCCTTCTGCTCGTCCTTCACGGTCTGGTACTCGGCGAGCAGCAACTGCCCGACGGTGAGGTCCTGTTCCGGCACTCGATTCCCTTCCCCCAGTTGTAACTTATGACTATGCAGGAGACCCGGCCCACTGCTCTGGTCCTGACCGCACTTCCGCTCGAATATGCCGCTGTTCGCGCGCACGTCGAGGAGCGGGAGGAGTTGGTGCACCGTGACGGGACCCGAGTCGAGAAGGGCCAACTACCCGGCACTTCCTGGCACGTCGCCCTCGCCGAACTGGGCATGGGCGCCGAGCGGGCCGCCGCTCTCACCACCCAGCTCATCAACTGGCTGCGCCCCGAGGCCGTGTTCTTCGTCGGTGTCGCCGGCAGCCTGAAGGACGACATCGGGATCGGCGACGTCGTCGTGGGCACGAAGGTGTACGAGATCCATGGCGGCAAGCAGACACCGGACGGTTTCCAGGTCCGGCCGGAATCCCTGCCGGGCTCGCACGCGCTCGTACAGGCGGCCCGTTCCGCCGTGCGGGACATGCCCGACGTACGGGCGCACTTCCTGCCGATCGCCACGGGCGACGTGGTCCTGGCGGACGCCGAGTCCGAGATCGCCCGCTTCCTCCGCAAGAACTACAACGACGCCGGCGCGATCGAGATGGAGGGCTCCGGAGCGGCTCACGCGGCCCACCTGAACGGCCAGTTGAACGCCCTGGTGATCCGGGGCATCAGCGACCGGGCCGACGCCAAGAAGCACAAGGCCGACGCCGCAGGTTCACAGAAGCGCGCCGCCGAGCAGGCGGCTGCGGTGACGGTGGCGGTGCTGCACAAGCACCGGCCCCGCGAGGGCTCCTCCGACTCCGAGGAGAGACCCCATCGGCACGGGGACGGCGGAGCGACGTACGGCGGAGACCACATCGACTTCCGGGGCGGCACCTTCCACGGCCCCGTCACCGGCAAGCAGGGGGGAGGGCAGCGGTAAGGGGACGGTCCACGGTCCTGTCCCCCGGGCGACCGCCACCCTCCCGCCCCGCCCCCTGGGCTTCACCGGTCGATCGGAGGACTTGGACCGCCTGCTTCCGCACCTCTCCCCCAACGAGCCCGACGAGGACGACACGGCCGCGCTGCCACTCTTCATCTTCGCCGTCACGGGGATGGGCGGCATCGGCAAGACCGCACTGGCGGTGGAAGCGGCACACCGGGCCTGTAAGAAGGGCTGGTTCCCGGGCGGAACGCTCTTCGTGGACCTGCGCGGGTACGACGACGACCCGGTCACGGCTGATCAGGCGGTCCTGGCGCTGCTCGACGCATTGGGGGTACGGGACGGGGATCTGCCGCCGACAGCGGACCGCCAGTACGACGCGTACCGCGCACTCCTCGCCGAGCGGCGGGACAGGATGCTGTTGATCCTGGACAACGCCTCGGACCCCGCCCAGTACCTGCCGCTCCTGCCCGGCACGGACCACCACCGGGTGCTCATCACCTCCCGGGACCGCCCCGACGCCCTTCCGGTACGCCTGATCGACCTGGAGACGCTCGCCCCGGACGACTCCGTCGCCCTCGTGACCCGCGCCCTGCACGACACCGACGAACGGGACGAACGCCCGGCGCGCGAACCCGATGCACTGCGCGAACTGGCCGATCTTTGCGGGCACCTGCCCCTGGCCCTCCAGATCGCCGCGGGCATGTTGCGTCGGCGTCGCCACCGGGACATCGCCTCTCTGGTGGCCGACATCCGGGAGACCGGGGACGCGACCGCCGTTCTCGACCGTGGCAGTCCCGGAACCGACCTGTACGGACGCTCACTGGCCCTGCGGCCTGTGCTGGAGACCTCCTATCGTCGACTACCACCCGGCCAGGCCCGGCTGCTGCGCCTGCTCTGCCTCGCGCCAGGTGCGGAGACCGGCACGGAGGCGATCGCCGCTCTTGCCGACCTCGACACCGGGTCCGTGCTGTCACTGCTGGAGGATCTGGCCGCAAGACATCTCGTCACGCCAGTGGGGAACGGCGACGGGACGGCTTCCGCCGTGCGGTGGCGGTCGCATGACTTGGTGCGGGTGTTCGGGGCGGGTGTGGTGGCGGGGGATGCGGGGTTGTGGGAGGAGGGTGAGGCGGCGCGGGAGCGGGTGCTGGGGTTCTACGTGCGGTGGACGGACGCGGCTGATGACCGGTTGCGGTGGCTGCCGGGAATGGCGGAGCCGGAGCGGTTCGGGGACCGGGGGCAGGCGTTGGCGTGGCTGGACGGTGAGCGGGCGGGTCTGGTGGCGGCGGTGGGGTGGGGGCGGGAGGAGCGGTTCGCGGACACAGCAGTGCAACTCGCCCAGCGTCTGGCGGTCTACCTGGACTGGCGGCGGTATTCCGACGACCGGATCGCCGTCGCGGAAGCCGCGCAGGAGGCCGCGCAGTTGGTCGGGCACCGGCTGGGCGAGGCCATCGCATGGGGCAACCTCGGCAACGCCCTGCGAGCGGCGGACCGGGCGGGGGAGGCGATCGACGCCCACTCCCGGGCCCGCGACCTGTTCCGGGCCGCCGGGGACCGCCACGGCGAGGCCATGACGTGGGGCAACCTCGGCAACGCCCTGCGGGAGGTAGGCCGAGCGGGGGAAGCGATCGACGCCCTCACCCGGGCCCGCGACCTGTTCCAGGCCACCGGAGACCGCCACGACGAAGCCAGGGCGTTGAGCAACCTCGGCGGCGTCCTGGGGGAGGCGGGCCGAGCGGAGGAGGCGATCGAGGCCCTCTCCCGGGCCCGCTTTCTGTTCCAGGCTGCGGGAGACCGCCACCGCGAAGGCAGGGCGTGGCACAACCTCGGCAGCGCCCTGCGCGAGGTGGGCCGGGTGGAGGAGGCGATCGAGGCGTACGGCAAGGACCTGGAGATCTGCCGGGAGTTCGAGGACTGGTACGGCGAGGGGCAGACCCTCAACAACCTGGCCCTCGCCCACAAGGCAGCCCACCGCCCTGCCGAGGCCCGCGCCGCCTGGCTCCAGTCCGCCGACGCCTACACCCGCGCCAACGCCCCCGCCGAAGCCACCCAGGCCCGCGCCTGGGCCGCCGAACAACTGGAATAACTCCCCATCCGAACCCGCCTCGAATGCCTCCGGGCGTACTCAGGCGTCAAGCTCCTGATAGGGGTTGCCCTCCGCCGGAGTCACGCGCCAATAGGTCTCCACCATGGCCTTGTACTGCCGATGAGCCGGATTCAGGTCCGTGTGTTTCAGCACCCAGATCTCCACAGGCTCAGGGGAGTCGTCCGACGCCGGCGCCTCCGCCCCGCACGCCATGCACGGGGCGGAACAGACGGCCTGCGGGGCACCCTCGACCAGGCTTCCTCCGTCTCCCAGCCACGGAGCAACTGCGTCCGCGTCAGCGGTGGCGTCGGGCGCCCTTTCCTGTGGAGTCGGCGCGCGGTGACCAGTCGGGCACCCAACACGCACGGTGACAGAGGGAACTGCTCCCGCCGGGGTGCCACAGAGTTCGCTGCGCGTCGGCTGCGCCTGCCGGGGGTACGCGGCCCGAACAGGACCGCTCTCAGCCAGTCGAGCGACTGCGTGACAAGCATGGGGCGTCGACGCTCCTCGTAAGCGTTGGCCATGCCCCGGGGCCGTTCGCGCGGTCGCCGGGGTCCTTGTGTCTCGCCATGCTGACGCGCCCTCAAGGAGCTTTCGGGGCAGTTATGGCTACATCTGAGACGTTTCAGCGATAGCGCGGAAAAACGCCCAAACGTCCTCGGGGGAAGTCTTGAACAGCGCACTGGGAGCGGCTATGCAGTCGGCCGATCTGTCGCCCAGGCAGTTAGCTGTACGGGTGGGCGTTTCCGGCAAGACCGTGGAACGGTGGGTGGCGGACGCCGAACTGATCCCGCACGCCAGGAACCGGGAAGACGCCTGCAAGGCGCTGGGAGTTGACGAAGAGATGCTGTGGCCGAAAGCGGTGAAGGACCGGATCAAGTCCGGCGGGGACCGCGAGATCGTCCATTCCTACCCGTACCGGTCCTCCTGTCCGTCGACGGTCTGGGCCGAGCTCGTCGAGAAGTCCACGACGGACATCCTCTTCGCGGGGTACACGAACTACTTCCTCTGGATCGACCAGCCCGCGTTCGCGTCGACCCTGCGTCGGAAACTCGACAGCGGGTGCCGCGTGCGTTTCTTGCCGGGCGCCCCCGACGGTGAGACGACGCGCAACCGCGAGCAGATCGAAGACGTGGCCCTCACCGTTTCCACGCGCATCCGGATCACGCTCGAGCACCTGGGCAAGCTCGGTGCGCATGAGGGCCTGGAAGCACGCTTCTCCGCGGCGGGCGACGCGACCAGTCACGTCTCACTGTCGGTCTTCCGCTTCGACGACGAGGCGCTTGTCACGCCCCACCTGGCCCGACTGGTCGGACACGACTCACCTCTGCTGCACCTGCGGAAGTTCGGCGGTACCGGCATGTTCGCCCGGTTCGCCGAACATGCCGAAGAGCTGTGGTCAAAGGGAGTGCCGACAGGCCCTCGAGCCCAGCCGCCATGAACGACATCACCTGGGAAGACCCCTTCTGCGCCGAGGGCAACAACTGCTTCCACATAGGCACCGACACCCGCGAAGCCCTCCGCACCCTCATCCACGACATCAAGTCCGGCAAGGCCGACCACCTTCTCTAGATGATCAATTCCAAGGGTGCGATCGAGCGCTGCACCTGGCTGGCCGAGGGCTTGAATCGGCAGCTCGTCGTGCCCCAGCAGTTTTGTGTGCTCCCGTCGGGGGATTCCCACTCCCCCTGAGTGATGACATGGATGCGCCCGGCGGTTGACGCTCATGGGGGCTGTGGTGAATGAGACTTGAACTCCTTTGCTTGAATGGGGAGTTCAAGTGGATCGATGGGATCGGGCTGGGCGGGTCGCGGCGTACGGGGCAGCGCTGGCGCTGACGCCCTACCTGCTGATCAAGGTGTCGTGGGTGGTCGGTTCGCTCTTGGGGCTGCTGCCGGTCGGGACCGGGTTCGGCAAGGCGGAGTGGGTGGTGCTCAACAGCGCCACGATCGGTATGGCAGGGATCGGGATCGCGGTGGCGCTCGCGCTGGTGCGGCCGTGGGGGATGCGCATACCGGGGGCGCCGTTGACCTTCTGCGCTTGGGTCGGGACGGGGTTCCTCGTCCCGGTGCTGCCGTACGCCGTTCTCAGTTCGCTGCTGAGCTCAGGGGACGGCAATCCGAAGAACGGGGGTGACGCCGGCCCGTCGATGCCGGTCTGGGAGGCCGCGCTGGTTCAGATCGGGTTCGTAGGCATGGGGCTGGGTCTGGCCATCGCGCTGCCCGCGTACTTGCGGCGACGCTGGCCGGACGCGTTCGCGGGTCGGCTCGGCGACCGTGGGGAGGGTTCGCCGAGGACGCCGCCATGGATGACGGTGGTCGGCGCCGCAGTCGGTCTCATCTGGCTGTACTGGGCGGTGGGCGGCACCGCAGGGGTCGCCCACCGCGGCGAGCGGGACCTCGCTTGGCATGTACTGTCCGGTGTCTTCGGGCTCTGGGCGTTCGTGGCGTCCGCCGCCACCTGGGCTGCCGTCCGAGGCCGGCCCGCACGAGTCCCCCGATGGGGTCCGATGGTGTTCGGCTGGCTCGGCTCGGGCTCGTTGTTCGCCTGGAGCGGCTGGAAGCTTCCGTTCACCCTGTACCTGGCGGTCGCGCAACCGGCCGATGCGGCCCTGCCGGAAAACCTCGCGCTCGCGGCGGTCCTGCACCTTGCAGCAGTGGGGGCGGGCGCCGCGATGCTGCGAGCGCTCGTCCATACGCGGCTGGTGTCATCGAACTCGTAGCCGACCCGCCCAAGACCTTCATGTGACGAACAACCTGGACACCCTCGCGACGGCACTGCATGCCCCCCCAGGCCCTGGCACGCGACGAGCACGACTGTCGCACCGTGACCGGACACCGCTGACCGGTGGAGGGTCAGTTGTCGAGCGGTACGACTTCGCCGTCGGTCACGAGGTGGGGTGTGATGCCCCGCTCATGGGCAGCGCTGAGGGAACCGTCCACGGCCTTGTCTCACGAGCGGACGCCGCGCTCACGCCCTGTCCTCCCTGCCCCGTGCTCAGCCCCGGCCAGGCTCCGGTGTGGCCAGGCGGGCCGGTGGGGGCAGGGGGGTGTTGTGGGGGCCGTGGGTGAGGGCCTGGATGACGTAGGCCGCGAAGCGGCGGGATGCGGCGGGGCGGGCGGTGGGGGAGGCCGTCTGCAGGCCCTTGTTGGCCAGGAGCATGAGGACGAGGTCGTCCGGTACGAAGTCGGGGCGCAGCCGGCCCGTGCGCTTCGCGCGGCCGGCCAGGTCGGCGATCGCCTCGAGCATGTGGCCGTGGCCGACGGCCGCCGTGAAGGCCCGGGGGTAGGCCGACAGGAACGCCTCGGTGAAGCCCCGGTCCTGTGCGTGCAGTACGCAGATGCGCTCGATGACCTGGCACAGCCCGCGCCAGGGGTCGGGATCCGCGCAGGCCTCGTCGATGATGTCCCGGCATGCCCGCAACTGGTCCTCGAAGGCGGCGGTGACCAGGGCCTCCTTGGTCGGGAAGTGCCGGTACAGCGTGGCCGGTCCGACGCCGGCGCGGCGTGCGACCTCCCGCATCGGGACGGTGAGGCCCTCCACCGAGAACAGCGCCCTGGCGGTGTCGAGGAGCCGGTCGCGGTTGTCGCGGGCGTCGGACCTCAGGGCGTGAGTCACTTTCCGGGGCATGCTCTCACTTTAAAAGAAACGGACGGGGGCGTCCGTTAGCGTCCGGAACGGAACCCACCTGGAGGAGAACACCGTGAAGGCCGTGAAGATCCGCGCGTACGGCGCCCCGGAAGGACTGGCCGTCGTCGACCTGCCCGCTCCCTCCCCGGCCGAGGGGGAGGTACTGATCGATGTCGAGGCGGTGGGGGTCGCCGGTGCGGACGTGGTGATCCGCAGGGGGGATCTGGCCGCCTACGGCTTCGAGCCGGGGTTCGTCCCGGGCAGCGAGGTCGCGGGCACGGTCACGGCCGTCGGCAAGGACGTCGACGCGTCGTGGACCGGCCGGCGGGTGTGGGCCTTCACCGGTGTGGGAGGCGGTTACGTGGAGCAGGCGTGCGTGCCGCTCGACCAGGTGCTGCCCCTGCCAGAAGGGCTGGAGCCGGCCGACGCGGTCACCCTGGGAAGCTCCGGGGCGGTGGCCCACTTCGCCCTGGAGCACGCCCGCTTCACGCCCGGCGAGGCGGTGCTGGTGCGCGGGGCGGCGGGCAGCATCGGTGTCGTCGCCGTGCAGTTGGCGGCCCGCAGGGGTGCCTCCGCGGTGGCCGTGACCACCTCGTCCGCAGAACGGGGCGAGCGACTGCGCCGGCTGGGCGCGACACATGTGCTGGACCGTTCCGGGGACGGCGGGCCCGACGCCCCGGAGGGCTACGACGTCGTCCTCGACGTCGTCGGCGGCGACGGGCTGCCCGGAGTGTTCGACCGGCTCCGCCCGAACGGGCGCCTGGTGGCCGTCGGCGCGGTGGGGGGCCCGCCGCCCGCGGACTTCGGGATGACGCTGATGGCGCGGTTCCAGAGGTCGCTGTCGTTCGCCACCTTCAGCGCCGCCACGGTTCCCGCGGCGGATCTGCGGGCCGTGCGCGAGGACCAGTTCGCGGCCGCGGCACGGGGCGAACTCGTCACGGTGAGGCACGACGTCCTCCCCCTGGACCGGGCGGTCGTGGCGCACCGGCGGATGGACGCCGGTGAGGTCTTCGGCCGGATCGTGCTCACGCCCTGACGCGCCTGCCTTCACCCCTCTTCGACGGAAAGGACACCCCCATGTCCGCACCCGCACCCCCTGCCTCCGGCGCCACCCTGCGCGTCGACGTGTGGATGGATTTCTGCTGCCCCGCCTGCTACTTGGCCGAGCCCCGGCTGGAGGAAGCCGTGGCGGCCGAGGGCGGCACCGCGAGGATCACCGTCGTGCGGCACTCCTTCGAGCTGCTGCCCGACGTCGACGACACACGGGTCGACTCCTTCGGGTACGTGCTGCACAAGTACGGCGGTGACCAGGCCGCGGCAGAGCGGCACGAGCGGGGCATGGCCCGCCTCGCGGGCGACCAGGGCCAGGAGTACCGGCTGCACCGCCCGAGCTCCAACGGCTTCCACGCGCACCGCTTCCTGCACCTGGCCCAGGCACACGGACAGGGCGACGCCTTCTTCGTCCGCCTGCAGCGCGAGCTGTTCACCGAGGCGGTCGACATCTACGACACCGCCCACCTGGTGGAGACGGCCACCCGGCTCGGTGTTCCGGCCGAGGAGGCCGAGGCGACGGCGCGAACGGACGCCTACGCCGACGCCGTGCGCGCCGACCGGCGCACCGCTCTCCGGGCGGGCGTCACCGGCGTTCCGTTCACCGTGTTCGACAGCCGGCTCGCCATCCCCGGCGTCGCGACCGCCGACGCCTACCGCGACGCCATCCGTACCGCCCGACAGGACAAGGAGCAGACCGTATGAGCACCGAGCCTCAGCCCTTCACGATCCTCGACGTCCCCACCGACGCCTTCTGCGATCCCGACACGGGAGTCTGCGCCGTACCGCTGCCCGCGATGCCGTCGCCGGACGGCGAGGAGGACGACACCGGTACCCGTCCGGCCGTTCCGGCCGGCCCTCCGGCGGCGGATTCGCGCCGCGCGGGTGACCGTCGCGCGGGGAGGTGAGCGGGGAATCGTGTCGCACGGGGATTCGAGTCCCGTGCGCCCGCTCCCCGGCGGCGGCGCAGGCGACGTCAACAGCGGCCGCGAGTTCCTCGACCGCATCGTCGACCACTTCTGGACGGCGGTCGGGGACGCGACCCGATGGGCGGCGCGCCCCTCCCGGAAGCGCCGCCCACCCGGTGAGCGTTCCTAGAAGACCGACTCCGCCTCGTCCATCCGGTCCTTCGGGACCGTCTTCAGTTCGGTGACCGCCTCCGCCAGCGGCACCATCACGATGTCGGTCCCCCGCAGGGACGTCATCTTGCCGAACTCGCCCCGGTGCGCCGCCTCCACCGCGTGCCAGCCGAAGCGGGTGGCGAGGACGCGGTCGTACGCCGTGGGCACGCCGCCGCGCTGGACGTGGCCGAGGATGACCGGCTTGGACTCCTTGCCGAGCCGGCGCTCCAGCTCGTACGCCAGGGCCGTGCCGATGCCCTGGAAGCGCTCGTGGCCGAACTTGTCGATCTCGCCCTTGCCGTAGTCCATGGTGCCGTCGGCCGGGTGTGCCCCCTCGGCGACGCAGATCACCGCGAACTTCTTGCCGCGGGCGAAGCGTTCCTCCACCATCTTGACCAGCTGGGCCGGGTCGAAGGGGCGTTCGGGCAGGCAGATGCCGTGGGCGCCGGCGGCCATGCCGGACTCCAGGGCGATCCAGCCCGCGTGCCGGCCCATGACCTCGACGACCATCACGCGCTGGTGGGACTCGGCGGTGGTCTTGAGGCGGTCCATCGCCTCCGTGGCGACGCCGACCGCCGTGTCGAAGCCGAAGGTGCGGTCGGTGGAGGAGATGTCGTTGTCGATCGTCTTCGGGACGCCGACCACCGGCAGGCCCGCGTCCGACAGCATGTGCGCCGCCGTGAGCGTGCCCTCGCCGCCGATCGGGATCAGCGCGTCGATGCCGAAGTCGCGGATCATGTCGGAGGCGTTCTCGCAGGCCTCGCGGAGCCGGTCCCGCTCCAGCCGGGACGAGCCCAGTATGGTGCCGCCGCGGGCCAGGATGCCGCTGACCGCGTCGAGGTCGAGCGTGCGGTAGCGGCCGTCGAGCAGGCCGGAGTAGCCGTCCTCGAAGCCGATGACCTCGTCGCCGTAGTTGTCGACCGCCCGGTGCACGACCGACCGGATCACTGCGTTCAGTCCAGGGCAGTCGCCGCCTGCGGTGAGCACTCCTATGCGCATCGTGCTGAGTCTCCTGGTCGCTGTCGATACCGGTGAGTCAGTCCCGATTGTTTCACGTCCGTCCGTGCGGCGCCGACGCCGTACGAGTGAGCGCCCTAGCCAGCGCCGGAGGTATTGTCAAGAGGGGTCCGCTCACCTGGGTGGGCGATTTTTGTGGCCCCGCCGAAGACCCTTGCGGCCCTCGACGAAACGGAGAGCGCGCGTGACCCGCAGCGTGTACGTGACCGGTATCGACCGCGGCGACGGCCGCCAGGTCGTCGAACTCGGGGTCATGGAGCTCCTGACCAGGCAGGTCGACCGGGTGGGCGTCTTCCGTCCCCTGGTGCACGACGGGCCCGACCGCCTCTTCGAACTGCTGCGCGCCCGGTACCGGCTCACCCAGGACCCGTCGACCGTCTACGGCCTGGACTACCACGAGGCGTCCGCCCTCCAGGCCGAGCAGGGCACGGACGAGCTGGTGTCGACCCTCGTCGACCGGTTCCACCGGGTCGCCCGCGACTACGACGTCGTCCTCGTCCTCGGCACCGACTACGCCGACACCCAGTTCCCGGACGAGCTCAGCCTGAACGCCCGGCTCGCCAACGAGTTCGGCGCCTCCGTGATCCCGGTCGTCGGCGGCCGCAAGCAGACCGCCGAGTCGGTGCGCGCCGAGACCACCAACGCCTACCGCGCCTACGACACGCTGGGCTGCGACGTGCTCGCCATGGTGGTCAACCGGGTCGCCCGCGAGGACCGGGACGAGCTCGCCGAGCGGCTCGCCAGCCGGCTGCCGGTGCCCTGCTACGTGCTGCCGGACGAGCCGGCGCTGTCCGCCCCGACCGTCTCCCAGATCGCGCACACCCTCGGCGCGAAGGTGGTGCTCGGCGACGACTCCGGGCTGGCCCGCGACGCCCTGGACTTCGTGTTCGGCGGTGCCATGCTGCCGAACCTCCTCGCCGCCCTGACGCCCGGCTGCCTGGTCGTCACGCCGGGTGACCGCGCCGACCTGGTCGTCGGCTCGCTGGCCGCGCACAGCGCCGGCACCCCGCCGATAGCCGGGGTGCTGCTGACCCTGGACGAGGTCCCGGCCGAGCACATCCTCACCCTCGCCGACCGGCTCGCCCCCGGCACGCCGGTGCTGTCGGTGCCGAGCACCAGCTTCCCCACCGCCGAGCAGCTCTTCTCCCTGGAGGGCAAGCTGAACGCGGCCACCCCGCGCAAGGCGGAGCGGGCGCTCGGCCTGTTCGAGCGGTACGCCGACACCGCTGACCTCACCAAGCGGGTCTCCGCGCCCAGCAGCGACCGCGTCACCCCGATGATGTTCGAGCACAAGCTGCTGGAGCAGGCCCGCTCCGACCTGCGCCGGGTCGTGCTCCCCGAGGGCACCGAGGAGCGGGTGCTGCACGCGGCCGAGGTGCTGCTGCGCCGGGGCGTGTGCGAGCTGACCCTGCTCGGGGACGTCGACCAGATCCGCAAGAAGGCCGCCGACCTGGGCGTCGACCTCGGCGACAGCCGGCTGATCGACCCGGCCACCTCCGAGCTGCGGGACTCCTTCGCCGAGCAGTACGCGGCCCTGCGCGCCCACCGGGGCGTCACCGTGGAGCTGGCCTACGACGTCGTCTCCGACGTGAACTACTTCGGCACGCTGATGGTGCAGGAGGGGCTCGCCGACGGCATGGTGTCGGGCTCGGTGCACTCCACGGCCGCGACCATCCGGCCCGCCTTCGAGATCATCAAGACCAAGCCGGACGCGGGCATCGTCTCCTCCGTCTTCTTCATGTGCCTGGCCGACAAGGTGCTGGTCTACGGCGACTGCGCGGTCAACCCGGACCCGGACGCCGAGCAGCTCGCCGACATCGCGGTGCAGTCGGCGGTCACGGCGGCGCGGTTCGGGGTGGAGCCGCGGATCGCGATGCTGTCGTACTCGACCGGCACGTCCGGTACGGGCGCCGACGTCGACAAGGTGCGCGCCGCCACCGAGCTGGTGCGCTCGCGCCGGCCCGATCTGCGGATCGAGGGGCCGATCCAGTACGACGCGGCCGTGGAGCCGTCGGTCGCGG
The DNA here is from genome assembly GCF_055585405.1 of Streptomyces sp. NPDC053426. Lineage (NCBI taxonomy): Bacteria > Bacillati > Actinomycetota > Actinomycetes > Kitasatosporales > Streptomycetaceae > Streptomyces > Streptomyces sp. NPDC053426. Next base: position 26,555 of record NZ_JBVJKE010000002.1, read on the forward strand.
CGACCAAGCTTCCCGGCTCGGAGGTGGCCGGGCAGGCGACCGTGCTGATCTTCCCCGACCTGAACACCGGCAACAACACCTACAAGGCCGTGCAGCGCTCGGCCGGCGCCATCGCCGTCGGCCCGGTGCTCCAGGGCCTGCGCAAGCCGGTCAACGACCTGTCCCGGGGCGCCCTCGTCCAGGACATCGTGAACACCGTCGCCATCACGGCGATCCAGGCCCAGTCCCCGGCCCAGCCCCCGACCGAGAAGGCGGCCCAGTGAGTTCCACGCGCGTCCTCGTCCTCAACTCCGGCTCCTCGTCGGTGAAGTACCAGCTGCTGGACATGCGCGACAGCAGCCGGCTGGCCTCCGGTCTGGTCGAACGGATCGGCGAGCGGACCTCCCTCGTCCGGCACACCCCGCTCGCGGCGGGCGGCGGGACCCGGGAGCGCACCGGCCCGGTCGCCGGCCACGACGCCGCGCTGAAGGCGATGGCCGAGGAGCTGGCCGCCGACGGTCTCGGCCTCGACTCCCCCGAGCTGGCCGCGATCGGCCACCGGGTGGTGCACGGCGGGAAGCGCTTCACCGAGCCGACGGTGATCGACGACCGGGTGCTGGCGGAGATCGAACGGCTGATCCCGGTCGCGCCGCTGCACAACCCGGCCAACCTGACCGGCATCCGCACCGCCATGGCGCTGCGCCCGGACCTGCCGCAGGTCGCCGTCTTCGACACCGCCTTCCACACCACGATGCCGGAGGCGGCGGCCCGCTACGCGATCGACGTCGAGACCGCCGACGCGCACCGCGTCCGCCGCTACGGCTTCCACGGCACCTCGCACGCGTACGTCTCCCGGGCGACGGCCGAGCTGCTGGGCAAGGCGCCCGAGGAGGTGAACGTCATCGTGCTGCACCTGGGCAACGGGGCGTCCGCCTCGGCCGTACGGGGCGGGAGGTGCGTGGACACCTCCATGGGTCTGACGCCCTTGGAGGGGCTCGTGATGGGTACGCGGTCCGGAGACATGGACCCGGCCGTCATCTTCCATTTGATGCGTGTTGGCGGAATGTCCGCCGACGAGATCGACACTCTCCTCAACAAGAAGAGCGGTCTGGTCGGACTGTGCGGTGACAACGACATGAGGGAGATCCGGCGCCGGATCGACGAGGGCGACGAACGGGCGGAGCTGGCGTTCGACATCTACATTCACCGTCTGAAGAAGTACATCGGCGCCTATTACGCCGTTCTCGGACGGGTGGACGCGGTGGCCTTCACCGCCGGGGTCGGCGAGAACGCCGCCCCGGTGCGGGAGGCGGCCGTGGCGGGCCTGGAGGGGCTGGGCCTGGCGGTGGACGGCGGGCGCAACGCCGTACGTGGTGGCGGGCCGCGGCTGATCTCGCCCGAGGGCGCGCGGGTCGCGGTCGCGGTGGTACCGACGGACGAGGAAATGGAGATCGCTCAGCAGACATACGCACTGGTCGGAAAGAACAACTGAGCAGGGACTTCCTCATTTGTACTTTCCGTCAGACGGAATATTCCGCTGCGAAACAAACCGATAGGATCGCCCCATGCGCCGTTCGAAAATCGTCTGTACTCTCGGCCCCGCGGTCGACTCCCACGAGCAGCTCGTCGCTCTGATCGAAGCCGGCATGAACGTGGCCCGCTTCAACTTCAGCCACGGCTCGCACGCCGAGCACCAGGGCCGGTACGACCGGGTCCGTGCCGCCGCCAAGGAGACGGGCAGGGCCATCGGTGTCCTCGCCGACCTCCAGGGCCCGAAGATCCGCCTGGAGACCTTCGCCGAGGGTCCCGTCGAGCTGGTGCGCGGTGACGAGTTCACCATCACCACCGAGGACGTCCCGGGCGACAAGACGATCTGCGGAACGACCTACAAGGGCCTGCCCGGTGACGTGGCCAAGGGCGACCAGATCCTGATCAACGACGGCAACGTCGAGCTGAAGGTCACCGAGGTCGACGGCTCCCGCGTGAAGTCGATCGTCATCGAGGGCGGTGTCATCTCCGACCACAAGGGCATCAACCTGCCCGGCGCGGCGGTGAACGTGCCCGCGCTGTCCGAGAAGGACATCGAGGACCTGCGGTTCGCCCTGCGGATGGGCTGCGACCTGGTCGCGCTGTCCTTCGTCCGGGACGCCAAGGACGTCGCCGACGTCCACCGCGTGATGGACGAGGAGGGCCGCCGGGTCCCCGTCATCGCCAAGGTGGAGAAGCCGCAGGCGGTGGAGAACATGGAGGACGTCGTGATGGCGTTCGACGGTGTGATGGTCGCGCGTGGCGACCTCGCCGTCGAGTACCCGCTCGAGAAGGTCCCCATGGTGCAGAAGCGCCTGATCGAGCTGTGCCGGCGCAACGCCAAGCCGGTGATCGTGGCGACCCAGATGATGGAGTCGATGATCACCAACTCCCGTCCGACCCGCGCCGAGGCCTCCGACGTGGCCAACGCGATCCTGGACGGCGCCGACGCGGTCATGCTGTCGGCCGAGTCGAGCGTGGGCGCGTACCCGATCGAGACCGTGCGGACGATGTCGAAGATCGTCCAGGCCGCCGAGCAGGAGCTGCTCTCCAAGGGCCTGCAGCCGCTGGTGCCGGGCAAGAAGCCGCGCACCCAGGGCGGTTCGGTGGCCCGCGCCGCCTGCGAGATCGCCGACTTCCTCGGCGGCAAGGGCCTGGTGGCCTTCACCCAGTCCGGTGACACGGCCCGACGGCTGTGCCGCTACCGCGCCGCCCAGCCGATCCTGGCGTTCACCACGGACGAGTCCACCCGCAACCAGCTCGCGCTGAGCTGGGGCGTGGAGCCGTACGTCGCGCCGTTCGTGAACAGCACCGACGAGATGGTCGAGCTGGTGGAGCAGGAGCTGCTCAAGCTGAACCGCTTCAGCGAGGGCGACATCGTGATCATCACGGCCGGCTCGCCCCCCGGTGTCCCCGGCACCACCAACATGGTCCGCGTCCACCACCTGGGCGAGGCGACCGGCTGACCGTAAGGGGCCTGTACGGCACCGAGGGCGTCCCCCGTGGTCTCACGGGGGACGCCCTCGGTGTGTTGCGGCTCCCGGGGGGGTCCTGGCGGCGTTCAGCCGGTGGTGATGCGCGGCGTTCAGCCGGTGGTGATGTACTGCTGCAGCCCGGGGACGTGCAGGGTGCCGCCGAACTGGCCGGCCTGCTTCACCGTCACCTTGGTGAAGTAGATCAGCGGGATGTCGAGCGGCGGCGGGTGCTCCGGGTCGAACGTGATCGGGATCAGGCCGAGCAGGTTGCCGGAGATGCTCTCGGTGTACATCACGGTGTCGCCGTCGCGGATGGTGGACGTCGACCCCTTGGCCGCCTGCACGTGGTGGGTCGCGCCGGACTGCTCGTCCTTGACCGTCTGGTGCAGGTCCCCGATGTCGGTGCCGTCGGAAATGACGTACTTCAGCACCCTCTTGGTGCCGCCGCTCGCCGTCCGCACCTCGACGATGCCCTTGTACGAGGCGCCCTTCAGCAGCAGCGAGCTGGCGTTGAGGGTCCAGGGGTCGTCGGGCAGCAGGATCTCGTTGTCGACGCCGCCCTCGGCGTCGGTGGCGATCGGGCAGTCCTCGGGGTCGACCGTGGCCGACTCGGAGGGGCTGGGGGAGGCGGTGGCCTCGGGGGTCGCGGAGGTCTCGGTGGCCTCCTCGACCGTCTCCTTGGCTTCCTCGGCGGCCTTCGTCGCCTTGTCGCCGGTGTCCTCGGCGGCGTCCTTCGCCGTTTCGGTGACCTTCTCGGTGGTCTCCTTGACGGTTCCGGCCGTGTCCCCGGCCGCGTCGTCCTCCGAAGTGGAGGCGGAGGCGGACGGGGTGGGACTCGCCTCGGCCTCCTTCTCCTTCGGGGTGAAGACGTCCTTGAGGGCGTCCCCGAGGCCTTCCAGGAGGTTGCGGTCGGTCTCCGAGGGCTCCGGCTCGGGCTCGGCCGTGTCCTCGGCGGCGGGGGTGGAGGTGGCGGGCGCCGGCTCGTCCTTGTCGTCGGAACCTGAATCCGACGAAGAGGACGTCTCCGTGTCCGTGTCCTTGTCCGCTTCGGGAGCCTTCTGCTCGCCGGAGGTCTCCGCCGAGGGCTCCTCGTCCGGGGACGCGCTCTCGCTCGCCGACGCGGACGGCGTGGGCGACGCGGAGGCGTCGCCCTTCTTGGCGTCCTCGGCGACCTCCAGGCAGGCCTGGTACTCGTCGACGGTCAGGCTGTTCGCCGTCGGCGTCCCGTCGTTGCCGTCGGCGAGGGCCAGCGTCGGCGTGAACCCCATCCCCATGAGGACCGCCGTGGGCATCGCCGCCAGGGCGATCGCCTTGCCGCTCGGCACGTGGAATCTGGTGAACAGCGGCTTCTTGGGGGCCGCGTGACGCGGTCCGCGCACATCGTCAGCCGACACGGTGCCCCCCTGCGGCCCGGACGCCGTCCGCCTCGCCGTCTTCTTCCCCCTTCTCGAAGGAAACGGCCGGGAACTGCGGCGCCACGGCGGGGTCGTGGGGCGTGGCGTCCGGCGCCGCCTCACCCGTGGGCGCGTCGGCGCCGTCGTGCTCCCCCGCCGCCTCGACCGGCGGCTCGCCCGGCGCCCAGGAGAGGGCGAGCGCACCGCCGATCAGCGCGAACAGGAAGCCGATCAGGAAGCCGCCTATGTTGGAGATCACCAGCGACACCAGGGCCAGCAGGATCGCCGCGACACCGGCGAAGACCCGGGTGGCGGACTGGAACCACATGGTCAGGCCCAGTGTGACCAGCAGCACGCCGATGATCAGCGACCCCGCGCCGGCCGTCGTCGCCATGGCGATCGACATGTGACCCAGCTTGAGCGTGGCGTAGGGGAAGTACGCGATGGGGATGCCACCCAGCAGCGTGAGCAGACCGGCCCAGAACGGCCGGGTGCCCCGCCAGTCGCGGAATCGCAGACGCAGCCGGGTGAAGGTACCGGCGCTCTGGACCGGAGTCTCGGCACTCATGGAAAACAGCTCCCTGGTCCGGTGAACGTACGTATCGGCTCGGCCTAGGCACGGAGAAGCCGGAAGTGTCTGACTATCAGCGAGTGCCCGCCGTCGGGCGGCGAGCCGGGCGGGTGGGGAGGCGAACCCTCCCCACCCCTCCTCGGCCACTCAGCCGGCCGAGGTCATCCCGATGACGGAACCGTCAGAAGCACTCCATCTTCGGGTCTGCGCCGAGACGCATCTTCAGGCCGCTGAGCTTGAACGTGCCGGCCGTGGTCGCCCACGCCGTCTGCTCGACGTTGTAGAGGTCGGCAGACTCGGCCTGCTGGGCGAAGCCGCCCGGCAGCGAGGTGCCGTCCTGCTTCACAGCCGGCCCGCGGTGCTGGTCCTGGACCGCCACACCGATGTCGATGTTCTTGAACGTGGCGTCGGCGTCCAGCTGGGCGACGTCGATGTAGAGGTTCTCGGCCGTGACCGGGTTCTTCGCGTCGTTGCCCGCCTCAAGACGGAGGTAGACCGTCTTGTTGATGACCGGGATCGTCGTCTTGACCGATTGGCACATCTTGGTGATCTCGGCGGTCTTGAACGACGAGATCGCGACCGGGCGCTTCGTCTTCTCATCGCCGGCGACCGACGTGTAACCCTCGTCCATACCGCCGTACTGGGCGAAACCCTCACCGTACAGGTGACCGGCCTTCACCTTGAACTGCTGGCCGGACACGCTGAACGACGCCGCGAGCGCGCCCTGCGCCAGGCCGACACCCACCGCCGCCGTCGCGAGCACGCTGGGCACCATGACCACAGCGAACCGCTTCCATCTGGTCCCGCCACGCACTTGGGACTCCATATTTCCTCCTTCTCGGACGTACATCTCCTGCCCCGGCCCGTCGCCATGAACGGCGGCCCGGCCGGGCAGGGATGGGAGAAGTGCTACGTCCTCGGGAAGGAGAGCGCCCGAGCTCGACGGCGCGTACGACGCGCCCGATCACCGGCGATCACCCCCGAGCGACAACCACTGGTCGCGCCTGACACGCATCACGCACAACCCTGCTGGACAGGCTTCGCCGGGTGGGCGAAGACCCCCCTGTCCAAGAACCGGCGTCACTGCCGCCGGTTCTGCTCGGTGGGGACCCAGGAGTTCCCGCGGCCCGACCGGCTGTCGGGATACGGGTAATGGACCGAGCGTCGCCGATCGTGGTCCATTCTCGCCGTCGGCACAAGGGGGTTCGTTACTCGCTAGTAACGGCCGGGTAACCCCGCAACGACCCGCCGACGCCACGTGGCGACGCTGGGTTCACCGCACGTGCCGTACAAAACCATTGATCGCTGGACAGAATACGACAGACCAAAGCCTGCGACTTACTGGCAGTAACAGCGGCCGCGATTACCAAGTTTTGGTAAAGCGCGGCCGCACCGGCATCCGTGAACCGAACGGCAACTCGGGCCTCACGCACCCGAACGCCCGGCAAACCAACCGGAATCGGGCAACGGGGCCCGGGTGGTTCAGAACAGGGCCCGCGCCAGCGCACGGCGCGCGGCGATCACGCGCGGATCATCGGCGCCGACCACCTCGAACAGCTCCAGCAGCCGCACCCGTACGGCATTGCGGTCGTCGCCCGCGGTGCGTCCCACCGTCTCGATGAGCCGGCCGAAGGCGTCCTCGACATGACCGCCCACCAGGTCCAGGTCGGCGGCGGCGATCTGCGCGGCGGCGTCCCCCGGCTTCTCGGCGGCGTCCTTGCGCACCTGCTGCGGGTCCAGGCCCTGCACCCGCTGGAGCAGTTCGGCCTGGGCGAGGCCCAGTGTGGCCTCGGGGTTGGTCGGGTCGTCGGCGAGCACGTTCTTGTACGCCTGGACGGCACCGGCGAGGTCACCGCTGTCCAGCGCCCGAACGGCGGCCTCCAGCAGGGCGTCGTACGGACCGACGGCCTCGCCCGGGACCTCCGCCGTGGCGCCGCCCGGTTCGGCGTCGGGGTCGACGTCGAGGCCGGTCAGGCCGAAGCGCTGCTCGCCGACCTGCACCAGCTGGTCCAGGGTCTGGCGGATCTGCGCCTCGCCCGCGGCCCCCTGGAAGAGCGGCAGCGCCTGCCCGGCGACCACCGCGAAGACCGCCGGGATCCCCTGGATCCCGAACTGCTGCATCAGCATCTGGTTGGCGTCGACGTCGATCTTGGCGAGGAGGATACGGCCGTTGTACTCGACGGTGAGCCGCTCCAGCAGCGGGCTCAGCTGCTTGCAGGGCTCGCACCACTCGGCCCAGAAGTCGATGACGACCGGGACCTCGGTGGACCGCTGCAGGACGTCACGCTCGAAGCCGGCCTCGTCGACGTCGATGACGAGATCGGCCGGGGAGATGGCGCCCCCGCCGCCCTGCCGGGCCGCTTCCGCGCGCGCCTGCTCCGCCTTCGCCTTGGCCTCCTGGGCCGCCTTCACCGCGGCGAGGTCGACGACTCCGCTCATGGACATGTTCCGTGGCTGCATGCGTCTATCCTCCCCCGTACGGCGCGTGTGTGTGAAAACGCCCGGGAAAGCCAGGCGTACGTGTGCTGTTGACGCCGGGTCCCCACCCCGCGCCGGTGGTCGTCGCTCGGGCACGCCGGTCACGCGTGCTTTCGCTACGGGTCGTAGCGTAATACCGACCGGGGCCCGCTGAACAGGGCGCACCGGTGATCTCTCCCACACCCGGCCGCACGGGGTCCGCCGTTATCGTCGGACCATGCAGAGCCGCACCCCAGCCAGTCGCACCGGGCGCCCGCGCAGCGCCGCCGCGGATGCCGCGATCCTGGCCGCGACCCGTGCGGCCCTGGTCGAACTGGGCTGGTCCAAGCTCACCCTGGGAGACGTGGCGGTCCGCGCCGGGGTCGCCAAGACCACCCTCTACCGGCGCTGGGCGGGCAAGAACGAACTGGTCGTGGACGCCGTCGCGGAACTCTTCGACGAGCTGACCCTGCCCGACCGCGGCTCGCTCGCCGCCGACATCGAGGGCGTGGTGCTCCAGTTCGCCGCGATCCTGGCCCGCCCGGAGGCACGGAACGGACTGATGGCGGTGGTCGCCGAGTCCACCCGCGACGACGCCCTGCGCGAGCGCATCCGCGCCTCGATCGTGGACCGGCAGAAGCGTCTCGTCCTCGCCGGCCGGGCGCGGGCGCAGGCGCGGGGCGAACTGCCGCCGGAGTCCGACGCGCGGGAGGCGGAGCGCACGGTCGACCTGATCTTCGACATGGTGGCCGGCGCGGTGGTGCACCGCACCCTGGTGAGCGCGGAACCGGCCGACGAGGAGTGGGTGCACGGCTTCACCCGGGTCCTGCTGTCGGGTCTCTCCGCCCCAGGACCCTGAACCGGCCACGGTCGGCCGGTAGTCGCCTGTCACCGCCCCCGGCGCACTGCGAGGATCGATGATCGCCCCGCGCCGGAACGCGCGGGACGCCGAGCAGCCAGGGAGGCACACATGACCGGGACCGGGACCGAACCCGCCGCCGCACGGATCGACACCTCCAGGCCGCACCCGGCCCGGGTCTACGACTGGTTCCTCGGCGGCAAGGACAACTACCCGGTCGACGAGGAGCTGGGCCGGCAGATCATGGGTGTCGACGGCACGGCCCGGCACGTCGCCCGCACCAACCGCTGGTTCATGCAGCGGGTCACCCGGTGGCTGGCCGGTGAGGCGGGCGTCCGCCAGTACCTGGACATCGGCACCGGCATCCCCACCGAGCCCAATCTGCACCAGATAGCGCAGGGCATCGCGCCCGAGTCCCGCGTGGTCTACACGGACAACGACCCCATCGTGCTGAAGCACGCCGAGGCGCTGCTGCGCAGCACCCCCGAGGGCGTCACCGACTACGTCCAGGCCGATGTGCGCGAGCCCGGCCGCATCCTGGAACAGGCCCGCGAGAAGCTGGACTTCGGTCGGCCGGTGGCACTGTCCCTCGTCGCGCTGACGCACTTCCTCGGCGACGAGGACGACCCGTACGGGCTGGTGGCGCGGCTCGTCGAGGCGCTGCCCTCCGGCAGTCACCTGGTCCTGTCGCAGCTCACGGCGGACTTCGACCCCGAGGCGGTCGGCCGCGGGGTCGAGATGTACAAGGCGGGCGGCGTCACGCTCGCGCCGCGCACGCGTGCGGAGATCGCCCGCTTCTTCGAAGGGCTGGAGCTCGTCGAGCCCGGCATCGCGCAGGTGACCGACTGGCATCCCGAGCTCGCCGTCGGGGAGAACACCGACGAGAACGCCGTGATCTCGCTGTACGGCGCGGTGGCCCGCAAGCCGTGACACGATCGCGCGGAGAGGCCCGCTCATATCGGGCGGGCCCCACCGGCCGCCGGATCCCCGCCGGGAAATGAGTGACAGAACCCCCTTGCTACGGTGCCCCGATGACATCGATCAAGAAGTTCCAGGTCACCTTCGACTGCGCGGAACCCGAGCGCCTCGCCCGTTTCTGGTGCGAGGTGTTGGGGTACGTCGTACCGCCTCCGCCGGAGGGGTTCGCCACTTGGGACGATTACCATCACTCGCTGCCGTCCGACCATCAGGTCGCATGGTTCGCATGCGTCGATCCCTCGGGTGTGGGCCCGCGACTGTTCTTCCAGCGCGTCCCCGAAGGGAAGGTCGTCAAGAACCGGGTGCATCTCGACGTGCGGGCCGGTACCGGGCTCGTGGGTGAGGAGCGCCTCGCCACGCTCGAGGCCGAGTGCGCACGACTGGTCGCGCTCGGCGCGGTACACGAGCGGACGCTGTACGCCGACGAGGACAACGAGTCGTGCATCGTGATGCGGGACATCGAGGGCAACGAGTTCTGTCTCGACTGAGCGTCTCCCGGGGCGGAGCGGAGAGCCGTCTCCCCTGCCGCGCGCCTTCCTCTCCGGTCGTCCGATCGGTGTGCCGCCGTGATTCAAGGGACCCCGCGCCGCAGAATCCTGGCGGGCGGCGCCCTACGCCGTCCCCTCCGGTCGTCCAACCGGTGTGCCGCCGTGATTCATGGGACACAGAAGGGCACTACCTTGCGCATACTCAGACGGGCGCTGGGCACCACGCTCACCGCAGCCCTCGGTTCGCTGCTGCTGACCGTTCCGGGAGCTTCCCCGGCGTTCGCGGCGGGCGGCGTGCCGGTGCCGTTGTACTCCCTCGCCGACATGGAGGTCGACGGGAGCAACCGGCAGGTCTTCCTCAGCTCGCCCGCGGGAGTGGACGGCCGGGTCGTGGTGACGGACTACGACGGCGGGAACAGCACCTGGCTGAGCGGCCTGCCGGGCGCCGGTGGGCTGGCCCTCTCGCCCGACTCCCGGACCCTTTACGTGGCCGCGCGGGACATCGACACCATCGTCGCGTACGACACCGCGACGCTGACGGAGACCGCACGGTACTTCGTGGGCGAGGACACCGCCCCGTGGAGCCTGGCTTTCGCGGGCGGGAAGCTGTGGTTCGGATACGGCGTCACCGGGGACCTCGGGTCGGTCGACGTGTCCGGTGCCGAGCCGGTGGTCGCGCTCGGTCTGGACGGCTCGCTGGACGGGGGGGCGGATCTCGTCGCCTCTCCCGCCGACCCCGACGTGCTGGTGGCCGGTACGGGCAACCCCAACGTCAACACCCTCACGGTGTACGACGTGAGCAGCGGGTCGCCCGAGACGACCGCCCGACGGGTCTTCTCCGGGACCGAGATGAACGGTCTGCGGGACCTGGACGTGACACCCGACGGCCGGAGCGTCGTCGTGGCCGCCCTCATATCGCCCGGCTACCAGACCTTCCGCCTCGACGACCTCTCTGACCAGGCAACCCCCGCGGCCTCGCCCTCCCCCCTGGCCGTCGCCGTCGCACCCGACGGCACGGTGGCCGGAGGAACCTCCAACAACAGCGTCGACGTGCCGGACCTGTCCTTCTACGCGCCGGGTGCTCCCGCTCCGCTGACCACGGTCGAGCTGGGCGGTGACACCGAGAGGCTGGTGAGCGAGGGGCTGGCCTGGGCGCCGGACGGGAGCCGGGTCTTCGCCGTGACACAGCAGACCGGCGTCATGGGACTCCGGTTCCACGCGCGGCAGGTCGACACCACCGTGCAGACCACCCTTGCCCTCCAGGCGCCCCCGACCAGCAGGTGGTACCGGCAGCTGACCGTCACCGGCACCCTGGCCCCGGCGGCCGGCTTCGCTCCCGGCACCACCGTCGCGGTGACGCGCTACGACGCCGCCGCTCCGGAGGGCACCTCGCTGGGCACCGTCACGGTGGCGGCCGACGGCACTTTCACCGTGACCGACACGCCGACCAGGCTCGGTCAGGTGAGGTACGGCGTGGCGTACGCCGGTGACCCCTGGCACACCGCGGCCTCCGCCGAGGTGACCGTGGAGATCACCCGCCGCTGACACGCCCCCCGGCACGGACGTCGCCGTGGCCCGGATCAGGATTCCGGGCCACGGCGATCTCGCATCTGCGCGGTTTCGGAGCAGAGCACCGGCTCCACTCCCGGAACACCGCTGACCGAGTGGCGTGGGGCTAGAAGCCGGCGGGCTCCGTGTAGACCCCCCACTCGTCGCGCAGGACACCGCAGATCTCGCCGAGGGTCGCCTCCGCGCGTACGGCCTCCAGCATCGGCTCGATCATGTTGGCGCCGGAGCGGGCGGCCGCGACCATGGCGTCGAGCGCGCCGCGCACCTTCGCGTCGTCGCGGGCGGCCTTGCGCTCGCCGAGGAGCCGCACCTGCTCGCGCTCCACCTCGTGGCTGACGCGCAGGATCTCCAGGTCGCCGGTGACGGACCCGGTGTGGACGTTGACGCCGACGACCCGCTTGTCTCCCTTCTCCAGCGCCTGCTGGTAGCGGAACGCCGACTCGGCGATCTCGCCGGTGAACCAGCCGTCCTCGATGCCGCGCAGGATGCCGGAGGTGATCGGCCCGATCGGGTGCTGCCCGTCCGGGTGGGCCCGCAGGCCCCGCTCCTTGATCTGCTCGAAGATCTTCTCGGCGTCCGCCTCGATGCGGTCGGTGAGCTGCTCGACGTACCAGGAACCGCCCAGCGGGTCGGCGACGTTGCCGACGCCGGTCTCCTCCATCAGCACCTGCTGGGTGCGCAGGGCGATCTCGGCGGCCTGCTCGCTGGGCAGCGCGAGGGTCTCGTCGAGGGCGTTGGTGTGCAGGGAGTTGGTCCCGCCGAGCACGGCGGCCAGGGCCTCCACGGCCGTCCGTACGACGTTGTTGTACGGCTGCTGCGCGGTCAGCGAGACACCGGCGGTCTGGGTGTGGAAGCGCAGCCACTGCGCCTTGTCGCTCTTGGCGCCGTAGACGTCCCGCATCCAGCGCGCCCAGATGCGCCTGGCCGCGCGGAACTTGGCGATCTCCTCGAAGAAGTCGACGTGCGCGTCGAAGAAGAAGGAGAGTCCGGGCGCGAACACGTCCACGTCGAGGCCGCGGCTGAGCCCCAGCTCCACGTACCCGAAGCCGTCCGCGAGCGTGTACGCCAGCTCCTGCGCGGCCGTCGCCCCGGCCTCGCGGATGTGGTAGCCGGAGACGGAGAGCGGCTTGTAGGCGGGGATGCCGGCCGCGCAGTGCTCCATCAGGTCGCCGATGAGGCGCAGATGGGGTTCGGGCTGGAAGAGCCACTCCTTCTGCGCGATGTACTCCTTGAAGATGTCCGTCTGCAGCGTGCCGTTGAGCACGCCGGGGTCGACGCCCTGGCGCTCGGCGGCGACGAGGTACATGCAGAAGACGGGCACGGCGGGCCCGCTGATCGTCATGGAGGTCGTCACGTCCCCGAGCGGGATGTCCCGGAACAGGACCTCCATGTCGGCGGCCGAGTCGATCGCCACCCCGCAGTGGCCGACCTCGCCCAGGGAGCGCGGGTCGTCGGAGTCGCGGCCCATGAGCGTCGGCATGTCGAAGGCGACGGAGAGCCCGCCCCCGCCGTTGCCGAGGATCATCTTGTAGCGCTCGTTGGTCTGCTCGGCGTTCCCGAACCCGGCGAACTGCCGGATGGTCCACGTCCGCCCCCGGTAGCCGGTCGGATACAGCCCGCGGGTGAAGGGGTACTCCCCCGGCCAGCCGATCCGCTCGAACCCCTCGTAGCTGTCCCCGGTCCGGGGCCCGTACACCGGCTCCACGGGATCGCCGGAGAGCGTGGTGAAATCCGCGTCGCGCTTGCGAGCGGCGTCGTACCGGGCCTGCCAGCGTCGGCGGCCCTCCTCGATGGCGTCAGCGTCCATACCCTCGAATTTACTAGGACGTCCTAGTAAATGTCGATGGGAGACCGCCGCACGCTGCTCCGTACGGCGGTGAGACGCGTTACGCGACGGCGGGGGCTTCCTCCGCGATCCTGCCCTCCAGCTCGCGGCTGATCCTGCGCTCCACGAAGAACGCGGCGGTGGGGACGGTCCCGGCGAGCAGCACCCAGAGCTGCTTCTTGACCGGCCACTTCGCCTTGGAACCGAGGTCGAAGGCGAAGATCAGGTAGACGACGTACAGCCATCCGTGGGCGATGCTGACCACCTGCGTGAAGTCGGCCGCGCCACCCATGTCGAGCACGTACTTGCCGATCATGCCGAAGGTCAGCGCGACGAGGAGAACACCGGTGACGTAGGCCATGACCCGGTAGCGGGTCAGCACGCTCTTCTTCATGGACACGAGCGTAACGGCCCGTTCCGGGAGATCTTGGCGGGGGTCGGTCCCCCTTCTTCCCGGGGAGGACGGGCGACGACGACACGTTCCTCCGCGCCGCTTCCCCCGGCCCGAGCGCCGAAGGAGCCTCAGCCGGTCAGCGCGTCCGCGGTCTGGGTGAGGTGTCGGACCAGGAGCCCGGCCGCGGTGTCGGCGTCGCGGGCGAGCACCGCCTCCTCCAGTCGGCGATGCTCCAGAGCCCCGTCCCGGCCCGGGTTGCGGCGCGTCGACCAGCGGCGGGCCAGCTCGCTCGCGGTCCACATGCGGTCGAAGGTCTGGAGCAGGACGGGGTTTCCGCAGCCCTCCAGGAGGGTGCGATGGAAGACCCGGTGGGCTTCGGACCACGCGCGGCTGTAGTGCTCGCCCTCCTCCGGCACGAACGCCGGGGTGCGGGCCAGGCGGTGGTGGGCGGCGCGCACGCGGGCCTCCCAGTCGACGTCGCCGCGCTCGATGGACATGCGCAGCACGACCGGTTCGACGGTCCGGCGGGCCTCGGCGACCTCCTGCCAGCGACGGTCGGAGACGGCCGGGACGGCGAAGCCGCGGTTGGGCAGCCGGTCGGCGAGCCCCTCGCCGACCACCCGCACGAGCGCCTCGCGCACGACGGCCAGACTCACACCCTGCTCCTTGGCGAGGTCCTGCGGCTTGAGGGCGTCACCGGGAGCGTGGTCGCCGCGCATGATCGCGTCCCGCAGATGTGCGTAGACCTGCTCGGAAAGCATCTGCTTCCCGGACGGAGCCGGAGTGTGAGCCGTACCAGTCATGCCCTCAGCATAGACGATCGATTCAATAATCGATTATTAGTGTTACTGTCGATTCAGTGGTCGCGGACTTCGCCGGCACCGTTCCGTCGACTCCGCGGACCCGATGGCCGGGCGCACCACCACCGCCTCGGCACACCATCCCGAAAGGAACGTCGCGATGAGCGCCAACGACCCCTTCGCCCGCCTCCCCGAGGCGGCATCGTTCACCGTCACCAGCACCACCGTCGCCGACGGGGCCGCATGGCCCGCCGAGCAGCACGCCTCCGGCCTGCCCGGCGGGAAGGACGTCTCCCCCCAGCTGTCCTGGAGCGGCGCCCCGGACGGCACCAGGAGCTACGCCGTCACCGTCTACGACCCCGACGCCCCCACCGGATCCGGGTTCTGGCACTGGGCGGTCGCCGACATCCCCGCCACCGTCACCGAGCTGCCCGAGGGCGCCGGCGACGACGACGGCTCGGGGCTGCCCGAGGGCGCCTTCCAGCTGCCCAACGACGCCCGTTCGGCCCGCTACATGGGTGCCGCGCCGCCGGCCGGGCACGGCCCGCACCGCTACTTCGTCGTGGTGCACGCCCTCGACGTCGCCTCCGTCGGCGTCCCCGCCGACGCCACCCCGGCCGTCCTCGGCTTCACCATGGCCAGCCACACCCTCGGCCGCGCGGTACTGACCGTCACCGCTGAGACGCCCGCCTGACGACCGGCGTGTCCCGGCTCATCGACGCCACCGAGGTATACCTCCGCACCGTCCTGGAACTCGAGGAGGAAGGCGTGGTCCCCCTGCGCGCCCGCATCGCCGAGCGTCTTGGGCGGAGCGGCCCGACGGTCAGCCAGACCGTCGCCCGCATGGAGCGCGACGGCCTGCTGCGCGTGGCCGGCGACCGGCACCTCGAGCTGACCGACGAAGGCCGCCGGCTGGCCACGCGTGTCCTGCGCAAGCACCGTCTGGCGGAGTGTCTGCTCCTCGACGTGGTCGGGCTGGAACGGGAACAGGCGCACGCCGAAGCCTGCCGCTGGGCACACGTGATCAGCGAGGCCGTCGAACGCCGCGTCCTGGAACTGCTGCGGCACCCGACGCACTCGCCGTACGGCAGCCCGATACCGGGCCTGGCGGAGCTCGGTGAGGAAAGCGCCGCGGACGCGCTCCCCGACGGCACCACGGTCGGCCCCAGCGACCTGGAGACCGGACCGGACGGCGTACGCACGGTCGCGCGCCGCACGGGGGAGCCGGCGCGGACCGACTCCCGGTCGACGCACGCCCTGCGGCACGCCGGAGTGCGGCCCGGCAGACTCGTGCGCGTGACGTCGTCGCCCGGCGGCGTGACGGTCGGCGGTGGGTGGACGACCACCGAACCCCCCACACCGACCACCGCACACGTCTTCGTGGCCAGATCCTGACTCCAGCAGGACACCGGCCCGTTGCCGTGCCCGCGCAGGCGCGAGGGCGTTCCCCGGTCACGATGGTGACCGGGAAACGCCCTCGTCCGCGGCAGCCGTTCGCCAGTGCGTCTCGCCTTCGGGGTGCCGACCACGCCGAAGCAAGAGAATCGTCAGCCGCCGAGGCGGCGACTGGTGATCAGCGGGTGGCGCCCTCCGGCCACAGGACCCGCACCGGTGTGCCGCCCCGCTCCGCGTACGAGACCACGTCCGCGGTGCCACCGAAGCCCCATGCGGGCTTGCCGTCCCACACCGCGAGGAGTTCGTCGGACAGTCCCACGAGGATCTCCGAGCCTTTCATGTGCGCCTCGGACGTCGACTCGCCCATGCCGGTCTCGTGGACGTCGGACGCCTGCCCCAGCAGGGCGTCATAGGTGGCACGGTGCCACTCCGGGAGGGCGTCGCGGTACCCGGCCGCCGGAATGACCACCTCAAGACGGCCGCCGTGCTTCACCACGGCTTCGGCGAACCAGGCGTCGGGACCGTCCGCGATGCACGAGACGCCGACCAGCTCGGCGGCGTCGTAGGCGCTCACCGCCTCGACGAGCATCTCCCGCACGCGCCGCTCCACGTCCGCGCCGAGTCCACGATGACCGGTGATCCCCACCCGCATGCCTGTCCTCCTACAGATGGGCGCCGTGCGGGCGCTCGTCGAAGTCGCGCACCACCTTGGGCGGCGCGCCGGCCGTGAGGGTACGGCGCACAGCGCGGGCCCGGCAGGACCACGACCGGTGACTCAGCCATTCCTGTGGCAGTTCCTGGCCGGGTTCGTCGAGCCGGTACGTCTGGCCCTCGGGGGTGATGGTCACGCCGAAGCGTTCGCGCGTGGGGGCCCTGGGACTCGAACCACTCGTATGCGTGTTCCGTTGTGTCCCACACCTCGCGGGACCGCTCTGGTGGACGGTGCCGTCTTCGACGTGCGCCCACGATCCGTCGCTGGTCCGCATGCGGTGGCCAGTGACGGTACCGCCACTCGTCTCCCGGGCTTCGCCGGCCTCGCCTACGACGAGGGAGTGCACGAAGAAGAACTCAGGATCACGATCGTGGCCTGGATCGAGCGGGCCCTCCAGGTCGCGTGACCGGACCTGTCACCCGAACCTGCGTCAGACCCGTAGGTCCCTTTTGCCGGGTGGATATGCGAGATCGTCATTGCTGGATAGAGTCGCCCCGTTACAACTGGTTGTGGGGACAACCAGAGTGCCATGGGGAGGGCATGCAGCATATGAGTCGTCGTTCTCAAGGCTTGGTCGGCGTCTGGGCTGAGATGCAGAGGCAGCAGCAGCGCCAGGTGGAGGCCGACGCCAGGCGACGGAGACAAGAAGCGCAACAAGCGCGTGCCTACCAGCGGCGAGCAGCCCAGAGTCACCGTGAGTACATGCAGGCAGAGGCACTGCGTCGCACCGAAGAACTGGACGCACAGGTTGCGTCGCTGCAAGGTCTCCTCGCCTCGGGTTGTCAGGCTCCGGCCTTCAGTGCTTCCTCCCTCATGCGTCCTGAAGAGGTCCGGCCGTTCGCCCCGGGGCCATTGGCGCAGCCCGTGCCCATGCCGAACTTCGATCATTACCAAGTGCAGAGCGGATGGACCGCCAGTCGCCGAGCACAGGCGCAGGCCGAAGCCCGGGCGCGCTTCGAGCGGGACTGGCACGCGGCCCAGGCGGCTGATGCGCAACGACAGCAGCAGTTGGCGGCGTACCAGCGGGAGTACCAGCAGTGGGCTGATGCCCAGCTGGCCGAGGTGCGGCGGCACAACGCCGACATCGTCGAGCTGACCGAGGGGGTGAGACGCCGCGATCCCGACGCTGTGGTCGAGTACTTCTCCGCTGCTCTCTACGCGTCGACCGCGTGGCCGGAGGGTTTCCCACGCCAGGTGACGGCGGCCTACGACTCGGCAGCCGGACAGCTGGTGCTGGATTGGGAGCTGCCCGCTTACAGCATCGCCCCCGAGGCCAAATCCGTTCGGTACATGTACGCGGCTGACCAGTACAAGGAGAGTCCCCGGCCGGTAACTCAGCGTCGGGCTCTTTACCGGGAGGTTCTCGCGCAATGCACATTGCTCGTCCTGCACGAACTCTTCGCCGCGGATGAACTGGGTGCACTCGAGTCAGTGACCTTGAACGGATTCGTGGACGGGCATGACCCCACGACGGGCCGGCCGGGCCACATCTACCTGGCAACCGTCATGACTCCGCGCTCGACGTTCCGCGAGCTGCACTTGGCACAGGTGGACGCCTGCAGCTGCCTGGCCGACGCACTGCGCGGGCAGCTCTCGACCCGTCCCGACCAGCTCACTCCGGTACGGCCGAGCCGTCGGCCGCAGGAGGTCGGGAACCGTGTCGTCACGCATGGCAGTGACGAGGAACCCGACCTGTACGAGATGGATCCGATCGCCTTCGAGAACCTCGTTGCCGATCTCTTCCGGGCCATGGGAATGCAGGCCGTCACCACCCAGCGCTCGAACGACGGCGGGGTGGACGTCGACGCACTTGATCCGGCACCCATCCGAGGCGGCAAGATCGTCGTGCAGGTGAAGCGCTACCGCAACACCGTGCCGCCCACCGCTGTGCGTGACTTGTACGGGACCGTACAGGACGTCGGCGCCAACAAGGGCGTCCTCGTGACGACGTCACGGTTCGGCCCTGGCTCACACACCTTCGCCAACGGCAAGCCGCTGGAACTGATCCCGGGATCCGAACTCGTCGACCTGCTGCATCGTCATGGGCTCCGTGGACGCCTGGGCGATGGTGCCCGTCGATCTGCCGCGCAGTCGGCGCCGACGGTTCCGGACACTCGACTGCCCGACGACTACAACGTCCTGGGCATGTCGTGGACCGGAAGCGTCGCCCTGGACGTGTGCGCTCTCGTCTGTCACGGCGACCGCGTCCTCAGCGACGATCACTTCGTCTTCTTCAACAACCCACAGACACCGGACGGCTCCGTGCGCGCCCTTCCCGCCACCGCGCCCGACAAAGCCGCAATCTGTGTCTCCTTCGACACGTTGCCGGACGAGGCCGACCGGTTCGTACTCGTGGCCGCCATCGACCCGGAGGTCAACCCGAACGCGGACCTCTCGGGCTTCACGGACGCGTGCATCCGTCTGCTCGACCCGAGGCTGGCCGAGCTGGGACGGCTGGAGGTCTCCGACGGCCGGCCAGGCGAAACCGCATTGGTGCTCGGCTCCTTCCGCCGCAGGTCGAACGGGGACTGGGACTTCGTCTTGGGCGGCAGGGGCTACACGGGCGGCCTGGAGGAACTCGTTCAGGATTTCGGCATCGAGGTGGAGTAGAACCAGGGCTCAGGGTCCCGGTACCGCTGCACTGGCCGGATCCACGAGCGAGGCTTGATGACCCACGTCAAGCCGTGTTCATGAGCCCTTTCTGCCAGAGGTCCATCACCGCTCGGACAGAAACGCCGCTCCCTTCAGAGCAGGCTCTCGTCATCCTCCGGCCGCAGGAGGTGTCTGCGCCCGCCTCGAAGAAGAATCGCAGGCAGTGGGTCATGCGGCATCCTCCCAGGCGTCCGTGGATATGGCGCGGGTGGGACCCGTGTCCTGTCGACGGCTGAGCATCATGCCCCACCGCCTGGACGCGCGAGAAGGGAGACCGCCCGGCAGGGGCCAGTCTCGCGTCAGGGCGCGTAGTAAGCGGCGTGCCGGGCGGCGTGTACTTCGACGGAGAAGCCTTCGAAGTCGCCGGCTGCCTCACAGAGGTTCAGTCGTCGCAGCGCCGCGCCGGCGTCGGGTGAGCACTGTTCCGACAGATACGCCTTGGTCCCGGGCAGCCCGCTTCCGCACAGCAACTGGATGTCGATCGAGCAGTCGGCGTCCATACTGGCGGTCTTGGCCTGCCAGATGAGCAGCACGTCGTCCAGACTCCCGGCGTTGAACAACTGAACGCAGCACAGTCTCATCAGCTCCGTGTCCCCGTCGCCCTGCGCACGCTTCTCCAGCCGGGCACGCTCGGTGAGCAGACTCCGAACCTCCTCGATGTCCACCCCTACGGGGTACAGGCCGTATCGGCGCAGGTTCTCGTCCTCGTCCATCGCCGTCCTTTCTCACTGGGAGCGGTCAAGTGTCGCCGTTCCCCGTGTCCACAGGGAGAGGTCGCTGCTCGTCGCCACGGCGATGGTCTGTCCGGAGGGCGAGAAACCGGCTGCTCGAAGTTCGGAATAGTTCGAGTGGAAGATGTGCCACCACTGCTCTCCGTGCGAACCGGCGTGGGGCAGCCCGCCGTCGCGGGACAGCAGGACACGGTCGTTCGGCCAGGCCGGAGCGACGACCTCCAAGGTCCAGCCGTCATCGGTGGTGGTGTGCAGCCCTCCGCCGAAGAGCCCCGCAATGCGCACACGACTCCCGGCGATCGGCCCCAGCCCCGGACAGGACAGATCGGCAATCGCGTCGGGGGTGCTGTCCTCGGGGTCGGGGTCGCGATCCCTGGCGATCTTCTCTCCGGTGACGGCGTCGAAGAGACCGTGCCCGTCGGAGGAGACGACCATCACCAGATCGTGGCCACTGTCGGGGTGCGTCGCGAAGCCGACCCCGAGCAGCCCACCGACAGGAACGCCGTACGTGTACTCGAAGACAGGCTGCCAGGGCTCAGGAGCGGGCACCACGGGGGCCGCGAGAAGCCGGTCCCGCATCGTCTGCTGGTACGCCGAGAGGCCGGGCTCACGCTCCGGCTGTTCGACCGGAGCCGCCTTCTTCGTCCGCTTCATCACAGCTCCATGATCCGCATTCCGGCAGGCTCGTCGTCCCGTCTCAGTGAAGGCGAACCACGTCGAGGCCGTGACCAGTGATGGGTCATCCTGAGTGAGACGGGGTGCGGCCTGGCGTCTCACTCAACCTGGGAATCGCATGCCCTGTGCTGCTTCGCACTCGGCAGCGAACTCGTCGAGGAGCTCGAACAGGACCTTGATCGCGTGCTCTTCGTCCTCAGGCGGAAGGTTCCAGACGTCTTCCCCGCCGTGTGGGAGGGCGATGTGGAGGACCTGGCCGGGCCAGGCGTGGTTGCAGCCGCGTCCGCGACGGGCGACGAGCCAGTCGTGCCAGCCGGTGAGCCCGCGTCCACCATGCCGGAGAGCATGCTGGTCATAGCCGGTCAGGAAAGCGGTCAGCATGTGGAACGAGGTCTTGCCGACGAACATGCCAGGGCGTTGGCCGACGCAGGCGAAGTACTCGCGATCAGTCATCTCCGGGAGGGGCTTCACGCATCCGCACCCTTCTCGTCACTGGCACTGTCGTCCAGTGCTGGACGAAGCCTGCTGCGGGCTGCTTCCAGACGTTCGGCATAGTCCGCCGCAAAGATCCCCGGTAGCGACTTGTCGAGCGTTCCAGCAATGCGGTGAAGGGGCGCCCAGACCGCCGCGTCGTCGACGAGACGACTGAGGTCCGTCATCTGCACCTGCTCCAGCCAGTCCGACAGGACCAGTGCCTCATCCGGGGTGAGTTTGATGATGATCTCCGGATTCTCCACCCCTCGAACATAGTCCGTCGGCCGTGCGTTGTCAGAGGTGCCCGGCACAGTGCCGCTGTGGGCATCGATTCCTTCTGGGAGCTCATCGAGGAGTGTCGGCGTCAGGGACGGAACCGGGACGGACGGCTCACGTGGCTGCGTGGCGAATTGTCGCGACGGCCGCTTGCTGAGGTCGTGCAGTTCCAGGTGTGCTTGGACGAGGTGACGCACGAAGCGTTCACGCCCAGCGGCTCGCCGAACACCGCCAGCAGAGCATCGGCCACCGGCTTCCGCCGGATCCTGGGATGCCGGTAGCCGGACGGCCACCGCAAATTCTCCGCCGACACCGGGTCCGGAACCCCGGCCTGTTCGTAGCCCCAGCCGACCCGGGCGCAGGCCTCGGCCGCCGTACCACCAAGACAACCGGAACGGCTGCGAGGCCACCGCCACCACATTCGGGTCGGCGTCCAGCCGCATCAGATGCCCGAGTTCCACCCACGACTCGTAGCCCACCAGCTCGGAGCAGGTCGCCGCCCGGTACCAGCCCGAGAAGTTCCGCCGCCCCCCGGTGCGACGGGAACACACGCACCTGCGCAGCCGCCTCGAACCGGGCTCGCCGCATCACCTCAAGCGGCCCACCGCGGGACTCACCCTGGGCATCGACATACTCAAGCCAGAAGTCCTCAGCCTCCACCAGGCACCCCCACTCAGCGCTGACCAGGTGGAACGACCGTAGAGAGCCGGGTGCGGCGGCGGGTCGGAAAGAGCGAGACAGATCAACAGATGGCCAAGGTCACCTGAGACAGGTGGCCAGATGGTTCAGACAGACCGAGACCGGTCCGCTTTTAGCGAGACACATCACTCGTCCAACGGAGTTGACGCAGACCGGCGTTCAAGCACGTGCCTTCGCAGTCTGTGAACGCGGCCTGACGACCCACGTCATCCGGCCCCGCTTCCACGCCGCCGGGAAACGGCTGATACTTGGGTTCTTCCACGGGGAACAGGGCGGGCACAACGTTTCGTGCGCGGCGTTGCCGAGGGTGCTCAGCGGAGGCGCCGTCCCGTTCTCACTCCTCCTCGAAGTCCCCCGCCGCCAGCCGCAGCGGTCGGAGCATCGCGAAGAGTTCGCCGCACTCCTCGGCGTCGTACGCGCCCAGGCCGAAGTCCATGGCCATCAGGTCGCGGGTGGCGGACTCGACCACCTCGCGGCCCTTGTCGGTGATGGTCGCGAGGGTGCCGCGGCCGTCGTTGGGGTTGGGGCGCTTGGCGACCAGACCCGAGCGCACCAGGCGGTCCACGGTGTTCGTCACCGACGTGGGGTGCACCATGAGCCGCTCGCCGATCTTGGACATCGGCAGCTCGCCCGACTTGGAGAAGGTCAGCAGCACCAGCGCCTCGTACCGCGCGAACGTGAGCCCGTACGGCTTGACCACCGCGTCCACCTCGGCCAGCAGGATCTGCTGCGCACGCATGATCGAGGTGATCGCGGCCATCGACGGCACGTTTCCCCAGCGCTGCTTCCAGAGCTCGTCGGCGCGGGCGATGGGATCGAACGAGAGACTGAGCGGCTTCGGCACGGACCAGACCCTACCGGCCGGTCATATGTCGGTCAGCCCTGTCTCACTCATCGGTATCTCCGCGTACGACGGTCCGGCGGGACCGTTCGCAGTGGCGCGTGAACGGCCGTCAGCGCAGGACGTAACTCCCCGCCCCCAGAACCGTACGCAGGCGGCCCTCCTCCCGGAGGGCGACGACGGCCTTCTGGACCGTCGACTGTGTCACCCCGTACTCCGCTGCCAGCGTGACCGTACCGGGGAAGCGCTCACCAGGCTCCCACTCGCCGGCGTCCAGACGTCGGCGGAGGTCTGCGGCCACCTGGGGCCAGACGGGAACGGCGCGATCAAGTTCCATGCCTCCAGCGTCCGCGGGAATGCGGATACGAGCTACCGCGTAAACGCGTAACCGCGTAAGGTCGTCACCGTAAGTACCCCGGCGACCGCGCGAACGGCCCCGGGGCGTGGCCGACGCTACGAAGGAGCGACGACATGCACGACACTACCCAGCTTCGACGCCTGCCCTGGCGAGAGGGCGACCGGCCTGTGTTCGTCCCACCGGGCGACGGGATCGTCAACCGGCTGGCCGACGTCCTGGAGGCCGAACTGATCGAGACGGCACGAGCCGACGCCGCTCGGGCACGGGGCCTGGCCGAGGACACCGGGGCAACCCAGCCGGAGCTGAGGACCGCCCTGCGCTTCGTCGCGCACTCCGTCGAGGAAGCGGTCCTGGTCGCGGTCCTGCGCGGTGAGCGGCTGGGGATGGACGGCCCTGAGCCGTCAGGTGGTGGACAGGCGGACGAGTCCGGCCGATAGCAGCGGGCGGCGGACACAGAAAGAGACCCGGTGGATGTGCCGGATAGTCCGGTACATCCACCGGGTCTCGGGTGGACACCGTCCACCGCCCACAGTCACTCGGCCAGATGCCTTTCGACGGTCTCCACCTTGGACGTGAGACCGTCCTCCACACCCGGGCGGATGTCCGCCTTGAGGACCAGGGAGACGCGCGGTGCGCGTGCCTCCACCGCGGCCACGGCGCGCTTGACCACGTCCATGACCTCGTCCCAGTCGCCCTCGATCGAGGTGAACATCGCGTCGGTGCGGTTCGGGAGGCCGGATTCGCGGACCACGCGCACGGCGTCGGCGACGTACTCCCCCACGTCCTCGCCGACGCCGAGCGGGGTCACCGAGAAGGCGACGATCACGCGCCCACGACCCCCTCGTTACGGGCGCGGGAGGCGATCACCGCGTCCTCGGCCTCGCGCTTGAGGCGGCGGTCGGCGAAGAAGCCGCCGGTGGGCAGGACCGACATCAGGAAGTAGAAGGCGGCGGTGCCAAGCGACCACTTGGCGCGGTTCCAGGCGTCGGCCCAGAAGAGCACGTAGAGGACGAAGAGGAAGCCGTGGACCGCGCCCATCACCGGGACGGCGTTGAAGTCCGTGGTCCGCTTGAGGACCGAGCAGACGAGCAGCAGCAGGAACGAGATCGCTTCGGGGCCCGAGACCAGGCGGAGGCGGCGGAGGGCGGAGGCGGTCTTGATGTCCACGGGTCACCTTCGGTGGGAGAGACGTCGGCGTCTACGGGTCGGACGGCTTGTGAACGGACGCACAAGCGCCCCGCCATTGTGGCAAACGCCGTCCGCGATCACCGGAGGGGGTCCCGCGCGTCCCGTAGGGGGCCGGTCGGGGTGCGACTCCACCCTCGGGATCTGTCGGTGGGGGCGAAGGTGCGGCTACCGTCGCAAGCGTGGCGATGTTCCGACTTCAGAGCAGCAAGGTGCTCGCCGTCGACATGACCGGGGACGCCGTGAAGGCGAAGAACGGCTCCATGGTCGCGTACGACGGTGAGATGGCCTTCAAGAAGCTCAGCGGTGGTGGGGAGGGGCTGCGGGGGATGGTGACCCGTAGGCTCACGGGCGAGCAGATGACACTGATGGAGGTGAAGGGGCACGGGACCTGCTTTTTCGCGGACCGGGCCTCCGAGATCAATCTGGTGGGCCTGCAGGGGGACAAGCTGTACGTGGAGTCCAGCAACCTGCTGGCGACCGACGGCGGGCTGCGCACCGGGACCACGTTCACGGGGATGCGCGGGGCCTCGCAGGGCAACGGGCTGTTCACGACGACGGTCGAGGGGCACGGCCAGGCGGCGATCATGTCGGACGGGCCGGCGGTGCTGCTCCGGGTCAGCCCGCAGTACCCGCTGACGGTCGACCCCGGCGCCTATGTGGCCCACCAGGGGAACCTGCGGCAGTCCTTCCAGTCGGGTGTGACCTTCCGCACGCTGCTGGGCGAGGGCGGCGGCGAGGCCTTCCAGATCCGGTTCGAGGGCGACGGGCTGGTCTACGTGCAGCCCAGTGAGCGGAACACGATCGCGGGGGACGTGTGACATGGGCTTCCGGGAGATCAACGCGAAGATGATCGAGGCGACCGTGTCGCCGGGTCAGCGGCTGTTCAGTCAGCGCGGCGCGATGCTCGCGTACAAGGGGGAGGTCAGCTTCACCCCGAACATGGCGGGCGGCCAGGGCGGGGTGATGTCGATGATCGGGCGGCGGGTGGCCGACGAGGACACGCCCCTGATGACCGTGGAGGGCAGCGGCACCGTGCTGTTCGGGCACGGCGGCCACCACATCCAGGTGATCGACCTCGCCGGGGACACGCTGTACGTCGAGGCCGACCGGCTGCTGGCCTTCGAGGGCACGCTGGAGCAGGGCACGGTGTTCCTCGGCTCGCAGGGCGGGGTGATGGGCATGGTGCGGGGGCAGGTCTCCGGGCAGGGGCTGTTCACCACCTCGCTGAAGGGGCACGGCTCCGTCGCCGTGATGGCCCACGGAGGGGTGATCGAGGTCCCGATCACCCCGCAGCGGCCGGTGCACGTCGACCCGCAGGCCTACGTCGCCCACCATGGCGACGTCCGCAACAAGCTGTCGACCGCCCTCGGCTGGCGGGACATGGTGGGCCGCGGCTCCGGCGAGGCCTTCCAGTTGGAGCTGAGCGGCAGCGGTGCCGTGTACGTCCAGGCGTCCGAGGAGAAACTGTGAGCGGCACTGTCCACGACCCGATGACGCTGCCGTCCGACGACAACGTCGACGCCTACACCTTCTGCGTGGAGCTCAAGGGCACCCAGTGGTTCATGCAGAAGGGGAAGATGATCGCCTACTACGGTTCGATCGAGTTCAACGGGATCGGGCACGGGCGACTCGACCGACTTGTCCGTACGTCGTTCCATTCGCCACTGCACGCGAGCGACTGGGTCGTGGCGGAGGGCTCGGGCAAGATGCTCCTCGCCGACCGGGCCTTCGATGTGAATTCGTACGACCTCGAGGACGGCAACCTGACCATTCGCTCGGGCAACCTCCTCGCTTTTCAGCCAAGTCTCGCGCTCAAGCAGTCGATCGTGCCGGGTTTTCTGACGCTGATCGGAACCGGAAAGTTCGTGGCCGCCTCCAACGGCCCGGTGGTGTTCATGGAACCTCCCATCCGGGTGGATCCGCAGGCGCTGGTCGGATGGGCGGACTGCCCCTCCCCGTGCCACCACTACGACCACGGTTACATGACCGGCCTGATGGGCGGTCTACGTGCGATGACGGGCCTCGGCGGGGCCTCCGGCGAGGAGCACCAGTTCGAGTTCGTGGGGGCGGGCACCGTACTGCTCCAGTCGTCCGAGACGTTGATGGCGGAGCAGGCCACGGGGGTGACTCCGAACGAGCCGGGGGTGCCCGGCGGCGGGGTTCCGGGTGGCCACGGGCAGGGGGCGGGCACACCGCGCCTTCCCGGACAGCTCGGAGACCTCCAGCGTCGCTTCGGGCTGTGAGCGGTAATGTGCGGGGTGTGACATCGAACGCCTGAGCACGGTGTCACACGGAAGCCTTATTAGTTCGCCATTCAACTTTCTTAGGTAGACTTCATTCATGGAGACCGAGACGGCCACCCGCTGGCTGACCAATGCGGAGCAGTGCGCCTGGCGCACCCACCTGGAGGTCAACAGGCTGTTGACGTACCAGCTCGAGAAGGATCTGCAGCCGTTCGGCCTGACGATGAACGATTACGAGATCCTGGTGAACCTGTCCGAGTCGGAGGACCGGCGGATGCGGATGAGCGACCTCGCCTCCGCCACCATGCAGTCCAAGAGCCGCCTCTCGCACCAGATCACCCGCATGGAGAACGCGGACCTGGTCCGGCGGGAGAACTGCGAGTCCGACCGCCGCGGGCTGTACGCGGTCCTCACCGACCACGGCATGGAGACCATGCAGAAGGTCGCGCCGCACCACGTGGCGTCCGTGCGGCGGCACTTCATCGACCTGCTCTCCCCCGAGGCCCTCACCGAGCTCGACAAGGCCCTCAAGCCCATCGCCGAGCATCTGCGGGGGCAGCGGGGGCGCCACTGACGGCCCCCGGGCTCAGCGGGCGAGCGGCAGGCGGAGTTCGAAGAGGGCTCCGCCGTACGGCGCCGCGGACGCCGTGAGCGTCCCGCCGTGCCGTACGGCCACATCCCGCGCGATCGCCAGCCCCAGCCCCGCGCCACCGTCGTCGCGGCTGCGGGCGGCGTCCAGCCGTACGAACCGTTCGAAGATCCGCTCCCGGTCGGCCTCGGCCACACCCTCGCCGTCGTCGGCCACCTCCAGGACCGCCCAGTCGCCCTCCCGCCGTACGGTCACGGTGACCCGCTCGCGGGCGTGCCGCCGGCCGTTGTCCAGCAGATTGGCGAGCACCCGCCCCAGCTGCCCCCGCGATCCGGTCACCTCCGCCGGCTCCGCGTCCACCGTCACGCCCGTACGGCCCGCGGCCTCCTCGCGGGCCAGCGCGGACAGGTCGACCCGGGCGTCGGCGGGCCGCTCCCCCGCGTCAAGGCGGGCGAGCAGCAGCAGGTCGGCGGCGAGGTGCTGGAGCCGCACGGTGTCCTCGACGGCACCGTCCAGGTCGAGCAGTTCGGGGTGGGCGGCGGCCACCTCCAACTGGGTGCGCAGGGACGCGATCGGGCTGCGCAGCTCGTGCGAGGCGTCGGCGACGAACCTCCGCTGCCGCTCCACGGACGCCTCCAGCGCGGCCAGTGTCTCGTTGGTGGTGCGGGCGAGGCGGGCGATCTCGTCGTGCGTGGCCGGTTCGGGGACGCGGCGGGCGAGGTCCTCGGAGGCGGTGATCGCGGCCATCTCGCTCCGGATGCCCTCCACCGGGCGCAGGGCACGTCCGGTGACCAGCCAGGTCACCGCACCGACGACCGTCAGGAGCAGCGGGAAGCCGATGAGCATCGCGGTCAGCGCGGTCCGTACGGCGCTGTGTTCGGCGGCGAGGGGGGCGCCCGCGTGGACGGTGAGGCGGCCCCGGTCGTCGGTCGCCACCTCCACTGCGGCGAAGCGGTAGTCCTCGGTGTCGCCGTCGATGGTCGCCGAGCCGTTGCTGAAGGTGGTCTCGGCGGAGATCTCGCCGGGGGCGAGGGACTCACCGGAATCGTCGTCGGAGTCGTCCGAGTCGTCGCCGGAGTCGTCGTCATCGTCCGGCTTCGGCGGCTGCGGGGTCACGTCGGTCGTCGCCGTGCCGGTGATCCGTCGCAGGTCCTCGCTCGCCGCGACCAGTCGTCCGTCCTCGTCGACGATCTGCACCGGGCTGTCGTCTCCGTCCAGCCCCGACAGTCGGTCGTACGGCGTCCGGGCGGCGAGTTCGGAGGCGACCGCCCGCGCGGAGCGTTCCGCCTGGGTGCCCGCCTCGGCGGTCAGGTTGGAGCGCAGCGACAGCAGTACGGCGGTGCCGGCCGCGACGAGGGCGACCGCGACCACGAGGGTGGCGCCGAGCGTCGCCCGTGCGCGGACCGAGCCGAACAGGCGGCTCACGGCGCCGTCTCCAGGCGGTAACCGGCGCCGCGCACGGTACGGATGAGACCGGCGCGCAGTTTGCGGCGCAGGGAGCTGATGTAGACCTCGACGATGTTGGGGTCGCCCTCATAGGCGAAGTCCCAGACGTGTTCGAGGATGTCGGCCTTGGAGACCACCTCACCGGCCCGCAGCACCAGGTGTTCCAGGACCGAGAACTCCTTCGCGGTCAGGGCCACTTCGTCCTCCCCCAGGAAGACCCGGCGGGCGGCGGTGTCCACCTTGAGGTCGCCGTGCACATGGACCGGGGAGGCCCCGGCGCCCGGCCGGCGGCGCAGCAGCGCCTTGATCCTGGCGACGAGGACGACGTACGAGAACGGCTTGGTGAGGTAGTCGTCGGCGCCGGTGTCGAGGCCCTCGGCCTCGTCGTACTCGCCGTCCTTCGCCGTGAGCATCAGGATCGGCACGTCGTGGCCGGCGGCGCGCAGGGCGGCGCAGACCCGGTAGCCGTTCAGGCCGGGCAGCATGATGTCGAGGATCAGGAGGTCGTACGCGCCCTCCGTGGCCCGGTGCAGGCCCTCCCGGCCGTCGTGGACGACGTCCACGGCGTAGCCCTCGGCGGTGAGGCCCTTGGCGAGGGAGAGGGCTAGGCGTTTTTCGTCCTCCACGATCAGCAGGCGCATGCCGTAAGGGTCGCAAAACGAAGCTGAAGATCCCTTCAGGTGGGTTCAGGTTCCTTTCAGCGTCGGTCGGCGAGATTGAAGGCGTCGAAAACGAAGCGACTCGGGAGGAACTCGCATGAAGCGCAACATCGTGATCGCCGTCGTCACGGCCGCGGCCCTGGTCGGGGGCGGGGCGGCTACGGCCCTCGCGGTCTCGGGGGACGACGACGGGCCGGCGCCGGTGGCGCAGACGGAGAGCCGGGCGGGGGACGACGACCGTGACGAGCGTGCCGTCCCCAGTGGCGTGACCGCCGCCGACGCCATCGCCGCCGCGCTGAAGCACACGCCGGGTACGGCCGTCTCCGCCGAGCTGGACGACGACGATGACGACAACGGCGGCAAGGCGGTCTGGGAGGTCGACGTCCTCGGTGGCGGGGACACCTGGCACAGCGTGCGCGTCGATCCGGGCAGCGGGAAGGTCCTGGGCGCCTCGAAGGACGACGAGGACGACGCCGACGAGGTGCGGGCCGCGTTGAAGGGGGCGTCGGTGACGGCCGGGGAGGCCGCGGAGGCGGCTGCCGCCAAGGGGACGGTGACGTCGGTGGATCTGGACGACGACGATGACAAGGGGTGGGAGGCCGAGACGCGGGTCTCCTCCGGGGGTGAGCGGGACTGGCGGGTCGATCTGGGCAGTGGCTCCGTCACGGCCGACCGGGACGACGACGGGGGCGACTCGGACGACGACTGATCGTTTTCGCCCCCGCCGCCCCTTCCCGTCCCGTCCCCGGGGGCCGTGCCCCCGGACCCCCTTGTCCTCAAACGCCGGACGGGCTGGTTGGTGCCGGACGGGCTAGTTGGTACCGGACGGGCTGGTTGCGGTCAGGCCCTCCACCAGTTCGTCCGCCGCTCGGTACGGGTCCAGGTCGCCCGCGATGATGCGTTCCGCCAGGGCGTCCAGGCGGCGGTCGCCGTGGAGGTCGCCGATGCGTTCGCGGAGGGCCGTCACCGCGATGGTCTCGACCTCTCGGGAGGCTCGGGCCAGGCGGCGGGTCGTCAGGACGCCCCCCTCCTCCATCCAGGCGCGGTGCTTCTCCAGGGCCTCGACGACCTCGTCGACGCCCTCGCCCCGCGCGGCGACCGTCTTCACGATCGGCGGGCGCCAGTCGCCGGGGGCACGGGACTCGCCGAGGCCCAGCATGTGGTTCAGCTCGCGGGCGGTGGCGTCGGCGCCGTCGCGGTCGGCCTTGTTGACGACGTAGACGTCGCCGATCTCCAGGATTCCGGCCTTCGCCGCCTGGATGCCGTCGCCCATGCCGGGGGCCAGGAGCACCACCGACGTGTCGGCCTGGGAGGCGATCTCCACCTCCGACTGTCCTACGCCCACCGTCTCGACCAGGATCACGTCGCAGCCGGCCGCGTCCAGGACGCGGATGGCCTGGGGGGCGGCCCACGCCAGGCCGCCCAGGTGGCCGCGGGTGGCCATCGAGCGGATGTAGACGCCGGGGTCGGAGGCGTGCTCCGACATGCGGACGCGGTCGCCGAGCAGGGCTCCGCCGGAGAAGGGGGAGGACGGGTCGACGGCCAGGACGCCGACCCGCTTGCCCTGTTTGCGGTACGCGGTCACCAGGGCCGAGGTCGAGGTGGACTTGCCCACGCCCGGGGAGCCGGTCAGGCCGACCACGTACGCGTTCCCGGTCAGCGGCGCCAGGGCCGCCATGGCCTCCCTGAGCTGCGGGGACGCCCCCTCCACCAGGGAGATCAGCCGGGCCACGGCCCGTGGCCTGCCTTCCCTGGCCTGGGCGACCAGCGAGGAGACGTCCTGCATCACAGCTCCGTTCACGAGAGGAAAACCTGTAAAGAAACCGGCTCAGGCCTTGGGCACCCGCACGATCAGCGCGTCGCCCTGGCCGCCACCGCCGCACAGCGCCGCCGCGCCGACGCCGCCGCCGCGCCG
This sequence comes from Streptomyces sp. NPDC053426, assembly GCF_055585405.1. Lineage (NCBI taxonomy): Bacteria > Bacillati > Actinomycetota > Actinomycetes > Kitasatosporales > Streptomycetaceae > Streptomyces > Streptomyces sp. NPDC053426. Next base: position 57,724 of record NZ_JBVJKE010000002.1, read on the forward strand.
CTTCAGCTCCAGCGCCAGGTGCAGTACGAGCCGGGCGCCGGACATCCCGATCGGGTGACCCAGCGCGATGGCACCGCCGTTGACGTTCACCTTTTCGGTGGAAACGCCCAGGTCCTTCATTGACTGCACGGCGACCGCGGCGAATGCCTCGTTGATCTCGATGAGGTCGAGGTCGGAGACCTCCAGGCCCTCCTTCTTCAGGGCGTGCCGGATCGCGTTGGACGGCTGCGACTGGAGGGAGTTGTCGGGACCGGCCACGTTGCCGTGGGCGCCGATCTCGGCGATCCACTCCAGGCCCAGCTCCTGCGCCTTGGCCTTGCTCATCACGACCACGGCCGCCGCGCCGTCCGAGATCTGCGAGGAGGTGCCCGCGGTGATCGTGCCGTCCTTGGCGAAGGCCGGGCGCAGCTTGCCGAGCGACTCGACCGTGGTGTCGCCGCGGATGCCCTCGTCCTTGCTGAACAGGACCGGGTCGCCCTTGCGCTGCGGGATCTCGACCGGGGTGATCTCGGCCTCGTAGACGCCGTTCTTCTGCGCGGCGGCGGCCCGCTGGTGGGACAGGGCGGCGATCTCGTCCTGCTCGGGGCGGGCGATGCCGAGGCGGGTGTTGTGCTTCTCCGTGGACTCGCCCATGGCGATGTTCTCGAAGGAGTCGGTCAGACCGTCGTACGCCATGGCGTCGAGCATCTGCACCGCGCCGTACTTGAAGCCCTCGCGGGACTTCGGGAGCAGGTGCGGGGCGTTGGTCATGGACTCCTGGCCGCCGGCGACGATCACGTCGAACTCGCCGGCGCGGATCAGCTGGTCGGCCAGGGCGATGGCGTCGAGGCCGGAGAGGCACACCTTGTTGACGGTGAGCGCCGGGACGTTCATCGGGATGCCGGCCTTGACGGCGGCCTGGCGGGCCGGGATCTGGCCCGCCCCGGCCTGGAGCACCTGGCCCATGATCACGTACTGGACCTGGTCGCCGCCGATGCCCGCACGGTCGAGGGCGGCCTTGATCGCGAAGCCGCCGAGGTCGGCTCCGGAGAAGGACTTGAGCGAACCGAGCAGCCGCCCCATGGGGGTGCGGGCGCCCGCGACGATGACGGAGGTCGTGCCGTTCGATGCGGAAGATGCCGAGGATGCGGAAGTCATGAGCTGCGGTCCCCTTCCGGCTGCACAGCCGAGGAGTGAACGAGGGTTTACTTCGAATGTACTGACGTGCGGTGGACCACGTCATCGTCCTTTCGGTGTGATCGCGCGCACGTTGCGTAACCGTCGTGGGAGCGCTGCACTGAATCCATGCTGACGCGAATCGACCACATCGGGATCGCCTGCTTCGACCTGGACAAGACCGTGGAGTTCTACCGGGCCACCTACGGCTTCGAGGTGTTCCACTCCGAGGTCAACGAGGAGCAGGGCGTGCGAGAGGCCATGCTCAAGATCAACGACACCTCCGACGGCGGGGCCTCCTACCTGCAGCTCCTGGAGCCGATCCGGGAGGACTCCACCGTCGCCAAGTGGCTGGCGAAGAACGGCGAGGGCGTCCACCACATCGCCTTCGGTACGGCGGATGTGGACGCGGAGGCCGCGGACATCAAGGACAAGGGCGTACGCGTTCTGTACGAAGAGCCCCGGCGCGGCTCCATGGGGTCACGGATCACCTTCCTGCACCCCAAGGACTGCCATGGCGTACTGACAGAACTGGTCACTTCGGCGTCCGTTGAGTCGTCCGGGCACTGACCCACGTACATAAGGGCCGGTAGGGTTGGGTCCGGTCGCCGCTCGATGCGTGGTGACCCAGTCCCGTCGTCTTTGGCGGCGGGATCGCCGGGGTCCGGTTTTCGGGGGGCGAGCGCGGGGCGGCAGCCCATGCTCCGCCGTTGATCTGACACCATTCCCCGGGGGCCCCGTTCGGCGGATGAACGGAGCTCGGCCAGACTTGCGACCAGGGGACGGATGGGACCGCGCAGTGCGGGGCTACGAGAGCCAGGAGCGAGAGCCGGCGGCTGACGTCGACCACCTCTCTCGGTTCGAAGCCGAGATGAAGCGGCTGAAGACCGAGCGGGAAAAGGCGATCCAGCACGCCGAGGACCTCGGCTACCAGGTCGAGGTGCTGCGCGCCAAGCTGCACGAGGCGCGGCGCACCATCATGTCCCGGCCCGCGTACGACGGCGGCGACATCGGCTACCAGGCCGAGCAGTTGCTGCGCAACGCGCAGGTGCAGGCCGACCAGCTCCGCGCGGACGCCGAGCGGGAGCTGAGCCAGGCGCGGGCGCAGACCCAGCGGATCCTCCAGGAGCACGCGGAGCAGGCGGCCCGGCTCCAGGCGGAGCTGCACCAGGAGGCGGTGACACGGCGCCAGCAGCTCGACCAGGAGCTGGCGGAGCGCCGGCAGACCGTCGAGTCGCACGTCAACGAGAACGTGGCGTGGGCGGAGCAGTTGCGCGCCCGCACCGAGCAGCAGGCCCGCCGGCTCCTCGACGAGTCCCGCGCGGAGACCGAGCAGGCGATGGCCGCCGCCCGCGCGGAGGCGGAGCGGCTGACGGCCGAGGCCCGGCAGCGGCTGCAGAGCGAGGCGGAGTCGGCCCGCGCGGAGGCCGAGCAGATCCTGCGCCGGGCCCGCGCGGACGCGGAGCGGCTGCTGAACGCGGCCTCGACGCAGGCGCAGGAGGCCACCGACCACGCCGAGCAGTTGCGGACGTCGACGGCCACCGAGTCGGAGTCCGCGCGCCGCCAGGCGCAGGAGCTCAGCAGGGCCGCCGAGGAGCGGATGGCGCAGGCCGAGTCCGCGCTGCGCGAGGCCCGCGCGGAGGCGGAGAAGGTGCTCGCCGAGGCGAAGGAGGCCGCCGCGAAGGCGCTCGCCTCCGCCGAGTCCGCCAACGAGACCCGTACGCGCACCGCCAAGGAGCAGGTGGCGCGGCTGGTCAGCGAGGCCACCAAGGAGGCGGAGACCACCAAGGCGGACGCCGAGCAACTGGTCGCGGACGCCCGCGCGGAGGCCGAGAAGATCGTCGCCGAGGCCTCCGAGAAGGCCCGCACGCTCACCGCCGAGGAGTCCGCCACCCAGCTCTCCAAGGCGGCCAAGACCGCCGAGGACGTGCTCAACAAGGCGGCCGAGGAGGCCAAGCGGACCACCAGGGCGGCGGCCGAGGAGGCCGAGCGGATCCGCGGCGAGGCCGAGGCCGAGGCGGACCGGCTGCGCGCCGAGGCGCACGACATCGCCGAGCAGCTCAAGGGCGCGGCGAAGGACGACACCAAGGAGTACCGCGCCAAGACGGTCGAGCTGCAGGAGGAGGCCCGCCGGCTGCGCGGCGAGGCCGAGCAGCTGCGCGCCGACGCGGTCGCCGAGGGCGAGAAGATCCGCGCGGAGGCCCGCAAGGAGGCCGTGGCGCAGATCGAGGAGGCGGCGAAGTCCGCCGAGGAGCTGCTCGCCAAGGCGAAGGCGGACGCCGACGAACTGCGCTCCACCGCGCAGAGCGACAGCGAGAAGGTCCGCACCGAGGCCATCGAGCGCGCCACGACGCTGCGCCGGCAGGCCGAGGAGACGCTGGAGCGCACCCGCCAGGAGGCCGAGCGGCACCGCGCGGAGGTCGTCGAGCAGGCCGACGCGCTCAAGGAGGACGCCGAGCGGGCCGCGCGCGAGCTGCGCGAGGAGACCGAGCGGGCCGTGGAGGCGCGCCGCGCGGAGGCCGCCGGGGAGCTGACGCGGCTGCACACGGAGGCCGAGGAGCGGCTCGCGTCGGCCGAGCAGGCGCTGAGCGACGCGCGTGAGGAGGCCGGCCGGATCCGCCGGGAGGCGTCCGAGGAGACCGAGCGGCTGCGCGCGGAGGCCGCCGAGCGGATCCGGACGCTGCGGCAGCAGGCGGAGGCGGAGGCCGAGCGGCTGCGTGACGAGGCCGCCGCGGACGCGTCGGCGTCCCGCGCGGAGGGCGAGTCCGTCGCCGTGCGGCTGCGGTCGGAGGCCGCGGCCGAGGCGGAGCGGCTGAAGTCGGAGGCGCAGGACAGCGCCGACCGGATGCGCGCGGAGGCGCAGGCCGCCGCCGAGCGGATCTCCGCGGAGGCCTCGGAGACGCTGGCCGCCGCGCAGGAGGAGGCCGCCCGGCGCCGCCGCGAGGCCGAGGAACTCCTCGGCGCGGCCCGGCAGGAGGCCGACCAGGAGCGCGAGCGGGCCCGCGAGCAGAGCGAGGAGCTGCTGGCGTCGGCGCGCACCCGCGTGGAGGAGGCGCAGGCCGAGGCCGTACGGCTGGTCGAGGAGGCCGACCGGCGTGCCACCGAGATGGTGTCGGCGGCCGAGCAGCACGCCCAGCAGGTGCGGGACTCCGTGGCGGGGCTGCACGAGCAGGCGCAGGAGGAGATCGCCGGGCTGCGCAGCGCCGCCGAGCACGCGGCGGAGCGCACCCGCCGTGAGGCCGAGGAGGAGGCGGACCGGGTCCGCTCCGACGCCTACGCGGAGCGGGAGCGGGCGAGCGAGGACGCGGGCCGGCTGCGGCGCGAGGCGCAGGAGGAGACGGAGGCCGCGAAGGCGCTGGCCGAGCGGACGGTGTCCGAGGCCATCGCGGAGGCCGACCGGATCCGTACGGACGTGTCCGAGCACGCCCAGCGGGTGCGCACGGAGGCGTCGGACGCGATCGCCGAGGCGGAGCAGGCCGCGGCGCGCACCCGGGCGGACGCCCGTGAGGACGCCAACCGGATCCGTTCGGACGCGGCGACGCAGGCGGACACCCTCATCACCGAGGCCCGCAGTGAGGCGGAGCGGCTCACCGACGACACCCTCGCGGAGAGCGAGCGGGTGCGCGCGGAGACGGCCGCCGAGGCCGAGCGGGTGCGGTCGGAGTCGGTGTCCAAGGCGGAGAAGCTGATCGCGGACGCCACCGGGGACGCGGAGCGGCTGCGGGCCGAGGCCGCGGAGACGGTCGGGTCGGCGCAGGCGCACGCGGAGCGGATGCGTCAGGAGGCCGAGCGGGTCAGGTCCGACGCGGAGTCGGAGGCCGAGCGGATGGTGTCCGCCGCGCGCGAGGAGGCGGAGCGGACGCTGGACGAGGCCCGCAAGGACGCCAACAAGCGGCGTTCCGAGGCGGCCGAGCAGGTGGACACGCTCATCACGGAGACCACCGCCGAGGCGGACAAGCTGCTCACCGAGGCGCAGCAGCAGGCGCTGAAGACGACGGCGGAGGCCGAGTCGCAGGCGGACACGATGGTCGGCGCGGCCCGCAGCGAGGCCGACCGGATCGTCGCCGAGGCGACCGTCGAGGGCAACTCGCGGGTGGAGAAGGCCCGTACGGACGCGGACGAGCTGCTGGTCGGCGCGCGCCGGGACGCCACGCAGATCAGGGAGCGCGCGGAGGAGCTGCGCGACCGGATCACCGGTGAGATCGAGGAGCTGCACGGGCGGGCCCGCCGTGAGGCGGCGGAGACGATGAAGTCGACGGGCGACCGCTGCGACGCGCTCATCAAGGCCGCCGAGGAGCAGCTCGCCAAGGCGGAGGCGAAGGCCAAGGAGATCGTCTCCGAGGCCAACTCCGAGGCCGGCAAGGTGCGTATCGCCGCCGTGAAGAAGGCCGAGGGTCTGCTGAAGGAGGCGGAGCAGAAGAAGGCCCGCCTGGTGAAGGAGGCCGAGGAGCTGAAGGCCGAGGCGGTCCGGGAGGCGCGGCGCACGGTCGAGGAGGGCAAGCGCGAGCTGGAGGTGCTGGTGCGGCGCCGCGAGGACATCAACGCGGAGATCTCCCGCGTGCAGGACGTGCTGGAGGCGCTGGAGTCCTTCGAGGCGCCGGGGGGCGCGAAGGACAACGGGGTCAAGGCGGGGGCCGCCGCGGGTGGTACCCGTACGGGTGGCAAGTCGGCGGAATAGCTGGCAAAGCGGACGAAATCCCTTGTAGGGTGAGGGCTTTGATCATGCTTTTGGCAAGCATTCCGGCGGCGAGCCACTCAAAAGGGGTGTCATTCTCCGTATCAAACGTGCATCCGCTCGATGACACAGCGCTTTCGCCCCTAGGATTCCACCTATCACCTCACCGGTCTCTTTCGACAGGAACCCCATGAGCGACACTTCCCCCTACGGCTTCGAGCTTGTGCGGCGTGGGTACGACCGCGCTCAGGTGGACGAACGTATCTCCAAGCTCGTCTCCGACCGTGACAGCGCTCTCGCCCGCATCACCGCTCTGGAAAAGCGCATCGAAGAGCTCCACCTCGAGACGCAGAACGCCCAGGCCCAGGTCAACGACGCCGAGCCGTCGTACGCCGGTCTCGGCGCGCGTGTGGAGAAGATCCTCCGCCTCGCCGAGGAGGAGGCGAAGGACCTGCGCGAGGAGGCCCGGCGCGCGGCGGAGCAGCACCGCGAGCTCGCCGAGTCGGCCGCCCAGCAGGTGCGCAACGACGCCGAGTCGTACGCCGCCGAGCGCAAGTCGAAGGCGGAGGACGAGGGCGCGCGGATCGTCGAGAAGGCCCAGGGCGACGCCGCCCAGCTGCGTTCCGAGGCCCAGAAGGACGCGCAGTCCAAGCGGGAGGAGGCGGACGCCCTCTTCGAGGAGACCCGCGCCAAGGCCGCGCAGGCCGCCGCCGACTTCGAGACGAACCTCGCCAAGCGGCGCGAGCAGTCCGAGCGCGACCTGGCCTCGCGCCAGCAGAAGGCCGAGAAGCGCCTCGCGGAGATCGAGCACCGCGCGGAGCAGCTCCGGCTGGAGGCCGAGAAGCTGCGCACCGACGCCGAGCGCCGTGCCCGCCAGACGGTGGAGACGGCCCAGCGTCAGGCGGAGGACATCGTGGCCGACGCCAACGCCAAGGCCGACCGGATCCGTTCGGAATCCGAGCGTGAGCTCGCGGCGCTGACCAACCGCCGCGACTCGATCAACGCCCAGCTGACGAACGTGCGCGAGATGCTGGCGACGCTCACCGGTGCCGCGGTGGCGGCGACCGGCGCGCCCGCCACCGAGGACGAGCCGATCTCCCGCGGGGTTCCGGCCCAGCAGTCCCGGTAACGGCGACCGAGGTATCGACGAAGCCCTCCGCCACTGAGGTGGCAGAGGGCTTTGTCCCGTTTTAGCGTGGCCGCATGATCGAGCTCGAGGGGCTGACCAAGCGGTACGGCGAGAAGGTGGCGGTCAAGGATCTGACCTTCACCGTCAGACCGGGCATCATCACGGGCTTCCTCGGTCCGAACGGCGCCGGCAAGTCGACCACCATGCGGATGATCCTGGGCCTGGACCACCCGACCGCCGGGGACGTACGGATCGACGGCACGCACTACGACCGGCTCAAGGACCCGCTGACCCGCATCGGCGCCCTGCTGGAGGCCAAGGGCGTGCACCCGGGCCGCAGCGCCTACAACCATCTGCTGTGCCTCGCGCAGAGCAACGGCATCCCGCGGCAGCGGGTGCACGAGGTGCTGGACACGGTCGGGCTGACGGCGGTGGCGCGGAAGAAGGCCAAGGGGTTCTCGCTCGGCATGGGCCAGCGGCTCGGCATCGCCGCCGCGCTGCTCGGCGACCCGCGGATCCTGATGTTCGACGAGCCGGTCAACGGGCTCGACCCCGAGGGCATCCACTGGATCCGCACGCTGATGAAATCGCTCGCCGCCCAGGGCCGTACGGTCTTCGTCTCCTCCCATCTGATGAGCGAGATGGCGCTGACCGCCGACCACCTCGTCGTCATCGGCCAGGGCCGGCTGCTCGCCGACACCTCCATGGCCGAGTTCATCGAGCACAACTCCCGCTCGTACGTCCGGGTCCGCAGCCCGCAGCGCGAGCGGCTGCTCGACGCGCTGCGCCAGGCCGGGGTCACCGCCGTGGAGAGCGGCGACGGGGCGCTGGAGGTGGACGGCTCCAAGGCCGAGTACATCGGGGAGCTGGCGGCCCGGCAGCAGCTGGTGCTGCACGAGCTGAGCCCGCAGCAGGCCTCCCTGGAGGAGGCGTTCATGCGGCTGACCGCGGAGTCGGTGGAGTACCACGCGCACACCGGCACCGGCAGGCCCGCGCCCCCGCGGCAGCAGTGGGGCGAGAGCTGGAAGAAGGGCTGAGCGGCATGACGGCGACGCAGGTCGTACGGTCGGAGTGGACCAAGATCCGGTCGGTGGCGTCCACGGTGTGGACGCTCTCCCTGGCGGTGGTCGTCACCATCGCGCTCGGCATGCTGATCTCGGCGCTGTCGAAGAACGAGTTCGAGACCATGAGCGCGCGGGACCGGCTCTCCTTCGACCCGACCTTCATCAGCTTCGCCGGGATGAGCCTCGGGCAGCTCGCGATGATCGTGTTCGGGGTGCTGGTGGTGTCGAACGAGTACAGCACCGGCATGATCCGCGCCTCGCTGGCGGCCGTGCCGCGGCGCGGCACGTTCCTGCTGAGCAAGCTGGCGGTCGCCACCGCGCTCGCCCTGGTGGTCTCCATGGCGACCAGCTTCGCCACGTTCTTCCTGGGCCAGGCGATGCTCGGCGAGCACAAGGCGTCGATCGGGGACGACGGGGTGCTGCGGGCGGTGATCGGCGGCGGCCTCTACATGACGCTGATCGCGCTGTTCTCGATGGGCGTCGCCGCGATGCTGCGCTCCCCCATGCTGTCGCTGGGCATCCTGATGCCGTTCTTCTTCCTGATCTCCAACATCCTCGGCAACGTCGACGCCACGAAGAAGGTCGGCCGGTTCCTGCCCGACCAGGCCGGCAGCAAGATCATGCAGGTGGTGACGCCCCTGGACGACGACACCCCGTACGGACCCTGGGGCGGCCTCGGGATCATGGTGCTCTGGGTGATCGCCGCGGTCGTCGGCGGCTACCTGCTGCTGAAGCGGCGCGACGCGCAGTGAGTGACCGCGCGGGACCGGTTTTTACCTCGGCTTGAGCGGAACCGTCAGCGCCTCGATAAGCTCCTAACCCTTACGGGGGCGTGTGCCCCGCTGTCCTGAACCTTTCGATGGGTGCGGAGCATGATCGAGGCAGTCGGCCTGACCAAGCGGTACGGCGACAAGACCGCTGTGTACAACCTTTCCTTCCAGGTGCGGCCCGGAGCCGTCACCGGGTTCCTGGGTCCCAACGGCTCGGGCAAGTCGACGACGATGCGGATGATCCTCGGCCTGGACAACCCCACCGCGGGTCAGGTCACGATCGGCGGCTACCCCTACCGCAGGCTGCCCAACGCCCCCCGTCAGGTCGGCGCGCTGCTGGACGCGAAGGCGGTGCACGGCGGCCGGTCCGCCCGCAACCACCTGCTGAGCCTGGCCCAGCTCTCGGGCATCCCGGCCCGGCGGGTGGACGAGGTGCTGGGTGTGGTGGGCCTGCACGAGGTGGCGCGCAGACGGTCCAAGGGCTTCTCCCTGGGCATGGGCCAGCGGCTCGGCATCGCCGCCGCGCTGCTCGGCGACCCCCAGGTGCTGCTGTTCGACGAGCCGGTCAACGGCCTCGACCCCGAGGGCATCCTCTGGGTGCGCAACCTGATGAAGGCGCTGGCCGCCGAGGGCCGTACGGTCTTCGTCTCCTCGCACCTGATGAGCGAGATGGCGCTGACCGCCGACCACCTCATCGTCATCGGGCGCGGACAGCTCCTCGCCGACATGAGCGTGACGGACTTCATCTCCGCCAACTCCGCCGACTTCGCGCGCGTGCGCACCCCCGACACCGAGCCGCAGCAGCGCGAGAAGCTGTCCGCCGCGATCACCGAGGCCGGCGGCCATGTGCTGCCCGAGCAGGACGGCGCGCTGCGGGTGACGGGACTGCCGCTGCCGCGCATCAGTGACATCGCCCACGACTCCGACGTACGGCTGTGGGAGCTGTCGCCGCACCAGGCGTCGCTGGAGGAGGCGTACATGCGGATGACGCAGGGCGCCGTCGACTACCGCTCGACCACCGACCAGAAGGCCGGGCTCCAGCAGCCGCTGCCGCCCGGCGCGCAGCCGCCGATGCCGGTTCCGGGGCAGGGCCAGCCCGGCTGGTACGCCCCGCCGCCGCCCCAGCAGGGCGGGCAGCCCTTCGCCGCGCCGCAGGGCGTGCCCGGACAGGCCCCCGCGGGCCCCTACGGCGCTCCGGGCGCCCCTGGAGCGGCCCCGGGCGCCCCCGCGCCCAACCCGTACGCGCAGCCCGCCCCGCAGGCGCCCCAGGCGCCGCCCGTCCAGGCTCCGGCGGCACCGCCCGCCGCGCCCCCGACCGCTCCCGCCGCCGACCTGACCAAGCCCGAGGACGCCCGATGAGCACGCCCCCGCCCCCGATGCCGCAGACCGCCGCACCCGACTGGCAGGCGGCGCCCGGCTCCCCGTACCCCACCTACACCTCGCCGATCCCCGTGGTCCGTACGCACCTCGGGCACGCGCTCGCCTCCGAGTGGACGAAGATCAAGTCCGTGCGCTCCACGATGTGGACGCTGGGCGTGTTCGTGCTGCTCGTGGTCGGCATCGGCCTGCTGACCGGCCTGGTGGTGTCGAGCGCCGAACCCGACATGGGCGGCGAGAGCCCGCTGGCCCTCGGCTTCTTCGGGCTGCTGCTCGGCAGCATGTGCATCATCACGCTGGGCGTGCTCACCACGGCGTCGGAGTACGGCACCGGCATGGTCCGCACCACGATGGTCGCCTGCCCCTCGCGCGGACGGGTGCTCGCGGCGAAGGCCATGGTGTTCTTCCTGATCGCCTTCGTGGTGACCCTGGTGTGCGCGTCGCTGGTCGGCTTCCTGCACGTGGCGCTGCTGGAGGGCGACGGCGCGAGCAGCCCCTCGGGTGAGGAGTGGCTGAAGGGCACGGTCGGCGTCTCGCTCTACGTGGCGCTGCTCGGCACGCTGTCGCTGGCGATCGGGTCGATCATCCGGCACTCGGCGGGCGCCATCACCATCATGATCGGTGCCGTGCTCGCCCCGCTGGTGATCGCGCTGTTCATGTTCTCGTCCTCGCTGGCGGACGTGCAGCAGGCGCTGTTCGAGTACTCCATCCCGAACCAGATGAGCATCTTCTACGCCAACTCGCTGAGCGATTCCGGCCCGTCGGGCTGGGACCCGCTGTGGATCATGCTGGTCGCCACCGGCGCCGCACTCGGCGGCGCCTTCGCCCTGCTGGAGAAGCGGGACGTGTAACGGCGTTCAGAACTTCGGCGCGTTACGGGACCGCCGCACCCGCGTGGTGCGGCGGTCCTTCGCGTTCCAGCACGCCTTGTGCCAGTGCCGGCGGTCGTCGACGCCCGCGTGCTCGGGCCAGGCCACCACGTGCGGCACCCCGTCCGGGATCAGCTGGTCGCAGCCGGGGCACCGGTAGGCCTTGCCCTGGGCACTGGCGCCGGCCACGTGCCGTACGCTCCACTCCTCGCCCTGCCAGCTCTCCGTGGACTGCCAGCCGCCGTAGCGGCCGGAGCGGTCGTCCTCGGCGCTCCGGCCGGACGAACCGGCTCCCTTGGGTCGGTTGCGACGCGGGGACACAGAACACCTCACGGGGCTATACAGGATGCTGGGGCCGCGTCCAGCCTACGCGGCGCACGCGGGGGTACACGTACGGCACCAATCGTCACAAGTCCCCTCCATGATGATGCGGCGCCCCCTCCTGAGTGGCCGATTCTGCAGACAATCCGCAAAGTCCCCCGCCCGGCCGTGTCCTCGGCACGTGTCGGGCGGTTATGCCCTGCGGGGGAGCTCCGCGTCGGAGCCAAGGAAGCAGGAAAGCAATGCGCGTTGGAAGTTTCGTGTTGGCCGCCCAGTTCCCCGGGCAGGGCGAGGGAGAGGCGCTGCACCGCGCGGTCCGCTCGGCCGAGGTCTCCGAGGAGGCGGGGCTCGACACGGTCTGGCTGGCCGAGCACCACTTCGTGCCCTACGGCACCTGCCCGTCGGCCGTCACCCTGGCCGCGTTACTGCTCGGCCGCACCCGCCGGCTGCGGGTCGGTACGGCGGTCAGCGTGCTGCCCACCGTCCACCCCGTGGCCCTCGGCGAACAGGCCGCGCTGCTGCACATCACGAGCGGCGGCCGGTTCTCACTGGGCCTCGGGCGCGGCGGGCCCTGGGTCGACCTGGAGGTGTTCGGGGCCGGACTGGACGCGTACGAGAAGGGGTTCCCGGAATCACTCGATCTGCTGGTGCGCTGGCTGCGCGAACCGTCCGTCGGGGCCGACGGCGAGCGTTACCGCTTCCGCGAGGTGCCCGTCGTACCGCGCCCGTCGGAGTCCCTGGACGAGACGGAGGGCCCGGAGGTCGTGGTCGCCTGCACCTCCCCGGCGAGCGTACGGCTGGCCGCCGAGCGCGGGCTGCCCATGCTGCTCGGCATGCACGTCGGGGACGAGGAGAAGGCCGAGATGGTCGCCCTGTGGCGCAACCACGCCCGCGCCTGCGGGCGGCCGGCCCGGGAGATCCACCGCGCGGCCCATGTCTCGGCCGGCGTCTGCCAGATCGCGGACCGGCGCACGGACGCGGCGGAGACCCTGATGAAGGCGATGCCCGGCTGGCTGAAACAGGGACTTGAGGCCCATGTCACGGTGGACGGGCGGCAGCGGCGGATGCGCGACCCGCTGGCGTACACCGAACTCCTCTGCGGACTGCACCCGGTGGGCACCCCGCAACTGTGCGCCGACCGGCTCGCCGCGACCAGCGAGCGGACCGGCATCTCCCGCTTCGCCCTGCTCGTCGAGGGCTCCGGCGACCTCGCGGCGACCGAGGAGAACGTACGGCGGCTCGGAGCCGAGGTACTGCCCCGGCTCGGCTGAGCGAGCGGGGTTCACGCAGGCTTGCCGCCCCGGTACAACTGCACCTCCCGCGTACGGAGCGGCAAGCGAACGGTGGAGCGCGTCAGCAGTCGCGCAGTTCCGGCGACTGGTTCAGTATCTGAGCGCGCACCGAGGTGAAACGGGCGTGCCTCTCGTCGACCGAGGGGTCGAGCGGGAACACCGCCACCCGGTGGCAGTTCTGGAAGGCCAGCCGTACACCGAAGTGCCGTTGCAGCGCGCCGCGTATCGCGTCACTCGCGAGCGCACGCAGCAGCTGACCGCGCGCCTGCTCGTCCGGCGGGGGCGTCTGGTTGTCGGCGAAGGCTCCGCCGTCCACCTTCAGCTGTGCCACCAGGGAGCTGATCATCTCCCACGCGAAGGGCAGGGAGGTCCGGACGCAGTCGACGAATTCAGCTTCGTCGACCTCGCCTCGCTCGGCCTGTTCGAGTAGGGCCGGTGAGACGTCGAGCGACATGGGTTCTCCTCTCGCACCCCCAACGAACAGGGGTTGCCTGACAGATAAGGGAGTGCGCGGTATCGGACACGCTGCGTACACAGTTCGCGACCTCCCGTTCAATACCGTAAGCAACGGACGGTGACGGCACCAGGCGAATGCCCGGATGCGGAACTTCCTGTGGGCCGGTAATCGGCCATCGCCGAAACAAGCGTTTTCCCGGAGATTCAGGACGCGCCAGATGGGCCCCGAGGGTCGCGTGTGACGGCGAATCGCGTCGACCCCGGCCGGTCGAGTAGCGTTGCCGACCATGCGTCTCGTCATTGCCCGCTGCTCCGTGGACTACGCCGGGCGGCTCACCGCGCACCTGCCGTCGGCACCCCGTCTCATCCTGGTCAAGGCGGACGGCAGCGTCTCGATCCACGCCGACGACCGGGCCTACAAACCCCTGAACTGGATGTCGCCGCCCTGCACCCTGAAGGAGGGAACCGGCGACGAGGAGGGCGTCTGGACCGTCGTCAACAAGGCGGGCGAGAAGCTCATCATCACGATGGAGGAGATCCTCCACGACTCCTCGCACGAACTGGGCGTCGACCCCGGCCTGATCAAGGACGGCGTGGAAGCGCACCTCCAGGAACTGCTCGCCGACCGCATCGAGATCCTCGGCGAGGGCTACACCCTCATCCGCCGCGAGTACATGACGGCGATCGGCCCCGTCGACATCCTGTGCCGGGACGCCGAGGGACGGACCGTCGCGGTGGAGATCAAGCGGCGCGGCGAGATCGACGGCGTGGAGCAGCTCACGCGCTATCTGGAGCTGCTGAACCGCGATCCCCATCTCGCCCCGGTGCGGGGCGTCTTCGCGGCGCAGGAGATCAAGCCGCAGGCCCGGGTCCTCGCGACCGACCGGGGCATCGGCTGCCAGGTCCTCGACTACGACGCGATGCGCGGCATCGAGGACGACAAGCTGCGGCTGTTCTGAGCCGCGCCGGTACGGACCGGGGGCCGGGTTCCGCGGGGAACCCGGCCCTCGTGCGTGTCCCGCGGGTCAGATCACCTGTTCCGGGTCTCCGGGCGTGTTCGCGTCGCTGCTCTGGGGGGCGCTCGCGGAGGTGTCCGTGTCCACGGGGGTGGACGGGACGGAGCCGCTGGCCGAAGTACCGGTGGACGGCGGCGGGGTGTCCTCCTCCCCCGTCGTCGGGGGCGTCTCGGGGACGGACGGCTGGCCGGACGGCTCGTCGTCGGGGGTCGTCTCCGTGTCGGACGGGTCCGGGGAGGACGACCCCGACTCCGAGGGCTCGGGCGACTTCGAACCCGTGGGCTTGCCGCCGGGCGTCTCGCTCTGCTCGCCCGGCTCCGTCGTCCTGCTCTCGTCGTCCGACGGCTCCCCCGACGAACTGGCCGTCGGCGTCGGGTCGTCGGACGTGCCCACGGTGCCGTCCGGGCCCGGGTCGGTCGGCCGGCTGGTGGCCTCGCCGGTGTCCCCCTCGTCCCCGGTCGCCGGATCGGCGCCGAGGCTGCCGTCGTCGACGCCCTGGCTGGCGGAGGGGTTGACGCCGACGTTCTCGGACGGGGTGCCGGCGTCGTTCTCCGACGTGGCGCCCAGGGTGACCACCGTGCCCAGCACGGCGACGAGCAGCGCGCCCGCGCCGGCCGCCACCAGGTTGCGCTTGGCCAGCCCCTTGAGGCCGCCGCCCGGCTTGGCCGACGGCGTCGGCCTGGACGGCGACGGCACCGTGCGGTTGACGACCAGGCCGGTGTCGGAGGGCGGCTGGAGCTCCGGGAAGGCCATCGGCACCCCGCGGGGCGGCGAGGCCGACTCCTCGTAGCGGGCCTCGGGCACCTCCTCCCCCGCGGTCGGCATGAGCGCGAGCGGAGTTCCGGAGCGGTCCGCGACGAGGGCCAGCGCCCTGCGTCCGGCGACGGTGCCGCGCTTGTCGGAGAGGGCGCCGCGCAGCCCGATGGACGCCTCCAGTTCGGCGCGTGCCCGGTCGAGCTGTCCGGCGCACAGCGCGTGGATGCCGAGTTCGTGGTGGAAGTAGGCCTCTTCCGCCACGTCCCCCGCGAGCCGGGCGGCCTCCGCGCCGGCCCGCAGCGCCTTCTCCCAGGCGCTCCAGTGCAGGCCCGAGGCGAACGCGGGCGCGGCGGTACGGGCGAGCTGCACGGCCGTGCTCTGCTCGCCCTCGGTGACGGCCGTGGTGAGCGGCGACAGCACGGCGAGCGCGGCGAGCACCGCGTCGGCCTCGGCGCACACCCGCTCCGGGGTGACCGAGGGGTGCCCGGTCCACCAGGCGTAGTGCTGGGCGGCGGCGCGGGCCTGCGCCTCGGCCTCGTCGGCGTATCCGGCGGCCTCGAGCTGGGCCGGCACCCCGGCGGCGAGCCGGTAGCGTGCGCCGGCCGCGGAGACCAGTCCGCAGGCGGCCAGCTCGCCGAGCGCGGCGTCGGCGTGGGTGTCGCCCACCAGGGCGGGCAGATGCGCCTGATGGGGCACCTCGCCGCCGAGCGCGACGGCGAACCGCAGGGTGGCGCGGGCGGAGGCGCTGAGCCGGGAGGCGAGCAGCGGGGCGGGTGCGGCGGCCTCGCCGAGCGAGGGCAGCGGCACCTCGTCGCCGTCCGCGGGGTCGTAGGACGTCTCGTCGGGCCGTACGTCCTCGAAGACGCCGAACTCGTCGACGGCGTCGGCACCGGCCCGCAGCCGGTCGCGCTGCCGCAGCAGGGCACCGGCCTGGACGAAACGCAGCGGCAGGCCCTCGGACTCGAACCAGAGGTCGCCGGCCCAGTTCGACTCGTCCTCGGTGAGGTCCCGGCCGACGGCGTGCTTGAGCAGGTCGAGACTGGCCGCGCGGTCGAGGCCGGAGAGGGCGACCTCCTCGATGCCGGCACCGGCGGACGGCTCGGGCACGTCCGGGGTGGTGCCGAGCAGGAAGGCGCACTCGGGGGTGGCGTCCAGCAGCTCGTCGAGGGCGGCGCCGCCGAACTCCAGGTCGTCGAGGACGACGACGGCGCCGATCCCACGGACGTGGTCGGCGAGTTCGTCCCGGTCCGGGCGGTGCAGCGGGGCGTCGTGGACGGCGTAGAAGAGGTCGTGCAGCAGGTCGTCGGCGGAGCGGCGGTGGCCGTTCAGCCGGACGACGCCGTCGGGGGCGAGGTCCGCGCAGTCCTCGGCGACGGTGTCGAGGAGCCGGGTGCGGCCGGAGCCGGCCGGGCCGGTGAGGCGTACGGAGCGGCCGCGGGCCAGCAGCCGGACCAGCTTCTCGCGCTCGTCCCGGCGGGCCAGCAGCGGCAGCGGGAGCTGCGCGGGGCCCGGCGGGACGGGCGGCCTGGCGGCCCGCTCGACCTCGGCGCGCTCGGCCTCGGTCAGCTTCGCGGGGCGGGCCGGCCGTTCGGCGGGCGGGCAGGGCTCGATCTCGCTGCCGTCGACGGGGTTGACGGTCAGCAGGAAGTCGCCGGAGACGAGCTGCACCGTGCGGGCGAGCGCGGGCGCGTGCTGTCCGAAGTCGGAAGTGAGGGATTCCCGGGGCGGACGCTGGCGCGGCGCGGGGCCGTCACCCTCCTGGCCGTACTCCTCGGGTCCCGGGTTGTTCGGGTCCATAGGTCCTAGCCCCCCAAAAGCGTCGTGTGGTGGAAGCCCTTCCCGACCTCGCCGCACACCGCGCTGTCGCTTCTGGTCCGGGCCCGCTCAGGGTTTGCAGGGCAGCAGGCAGCCGAACCCTAAACCTTCGCTCAGTATCTACGACAGTCCGGGGTACCGCGCGGTCCGAGAGGTCACGGTCTCGTGAGGATTGTGCGCGCGTCGAAGGGTTCGTCGAGGTCGGTCCGGGTTCTCGGGGGGCGTCCGTCCCGTACCCGTACGTCCTCATACGCGGGGCAGCGTGTCCACCCCGATGCCTCCCTCGATCGCCAGGATCCGGTGCAGCCGGGTGGCCACCAACAGGCGCTGCATCTGCGGCGGAACGTCCCGCAGCACCAGGCGCCGGCCGCAGCGGCCGGCCCGCCGGTGGGCTCCCATGATCACGCCGAGTCCGGTGGCGTCCCAGGAGTCCAGGTCGGACAGGTCCAGCACCAGGTCGCCGACTCCGTCGTCGACGGCCGAGTGCAGGACCGTACGGGCGTCCGCCGCGCTGCGTACGTCGAGGCGGCCCCCGACGACCAGCCCGGCGTGGTCGCCCTTGATGTACATATGCGCTCCCCGATATGCGTCTCGTGCTCCGCGTTTCCTGATGGCCGGTGATGCATCCTCTGACTGCGTGGTGGCGTCGGAGGTTGCTACCTGTAAGCGAACCGATACCGAATTCACCCCGGCGTGTGATGCACGCCGGGGCGAGTGCGCGGTGTCAGTGCTCGTAGAAGCCCTGCCCGCTCTTGCGGCCGATGTCACCGGCGTCAACCATCCGGCGCATCAGCTCGGGAGCGGCGAACTTCTCGTCCTGGGACTCGGTGTAGATGTTGTCGGTGGCGTGCAGCAGGATGTCCACGCCGGTGAGGTCGGCGGTGGCCAGCGGTCCCATCGCGTGGCCGAAGCCCAGCTTGCAGGCCACGTCGATGTCCTCGGCGCTCGCCACGCCCGACTCGTACAGCTTGGCGGCCTCGACGACGAGGGCGGTGATGAGGCGGGTGGTGACGAAGCCGGCGACGTCGCGGTTGACGACGATGCAGGTCTTGCCGACCGACTCGGCGAACTCCCGCGCCCTGGCGAGGGTTTCGTCGCTGGTCTTGTAGCCGCGGACCAGTTCGCACAGCTGCATCATCGGCACCGGCGAGAAGAAGTGGGTGCCGACGACCCGCTCCGGGCGCTCCGTCACGGCCGCGATCTTGGTGATCGGGATGGCGGAGGTGTTGGAGGCGAGGACGGCGTCCTCCCGCACGATCTTGTCGAGCGCGCGGAAGATCTCGTGCTTGACCTCGAGCTTCTCGAACACCGCCTCGACCACGACGTCCGCGTCCGCGCAGGCGTCCAGGTCGGTGGTCGCGGTGATCCGGGCGAGGGCGGCGTCGGCGTCGTGCGCCTCCAGTCTGCCCTTGCTCACGAACTTGTCGTACGACGCCTTGATCCCGTCGGTGCCGCGCGTGAGCGCCTCGTCGGTGACGTCCCGCAGGACGACGTCCCAGCCCGCCTGGGCGGACACCTGGGCGATGCCGGACCCCATGAGACCGGCCCCGATGACGGCGAGCTTGCGTGCCACTGTGCGACTCCCCTGATACGCGCTGTCTTGTTCTCCAGGAGCGGACATTAGCGTTCACGGGGCCCCGTGTGACCGGTAAGTAACGCGCGTCACGTCTCACATGACGGACATCACACCGACGGCAGGCGCCGCCGGATCCGACGGACCGTCAGGGACCGCCCCTTGATGCGAGGGTAGGGGGCCGGTGTCCGATCGACGGAGGAGAACCCCGGCATGGCCGTGATCCACCGCACCACCCTCGAGCCGACCAAGCTCGAACTGCTGACCGCCTGGCTGCCCTCGCGCCCCTGGTACCACGGGGGCACGGAGGGGCCGCGGCTGACCAGGGCCGGCGGTTTCCGGCTCGACGACCCGAAGGGGGAGGTCGGTGTCGAGTTCATGGTCGTCACCGACGCCTCCGGCTCCGAGCCGGCCGCCTACCTGGTGCCGCTCACCTACCGGGGCGCTCCGCTCGACGGGGCGGAGCACGCCCTCGTCGGCACCGCGGAACACGGTGTGCTCGGGCGGCGCTGGGTCTACGACGGCTGCCACGACCCGGTGGCCGTCGCCGAGTTGGCGGCGCTGATCGAGGGCCGCGTGCGGGCCCAGGCCCAGAGCGTCAGCGACACCCCGGACGAGGAGGTCACCCGCGCCTGCGCGGGCGAGACCCCGGTCCCGGCGGAGTTCACCACCGTCGAGGACACCCCGGAGCACACCGAGCTGTCCGCGCCGGACGGCACCGCCCTGCGGGTCCTGCGCACCCTGCTGCCCGCTCCGGACGGCTCACCGCTTCCCGGGCCGGGAGCGGCGGGTCATGTCGCCGGCGCGTGGGAGGCGCCCGACGGCACCCGCGCGCGGGGCCTCCTGTGCGTCCTGCACGCGGCCCCTCCGGCGTAGCCCGGTTCAGCCGCGCACCGCGTAACCGAGCACCCTCCCGCTCAGCAGCTCCTCGACGTCGTCGACCAGGACGAGCGCCTCGCGGGACACCTCGGCCGGTGCGCGGCCCTTCATCATCTCCCGGCCGATCGCGGCGAACACGGTGCCGTGGATCCAGCAGATCTGACCGGCCACCAGGCCCGGCAGCGGGTCGTCGGGGGCGGCGCCCGTCTCCTCGCGGAGCGCCGCCTCCAGGTTGTCCTGGACCTCCTGCTGCAGGCTCCACAGCCGGGAGCGCAGCTGCGGGGAGTCGTGGATGACACGCATGAAGCGGTCGTAGCCCTCCAGCAGGCCCACCCGGGGCGACACCGCCTCGATGTCGGCGCGCAGTTCGCGCAGTACGGCACGGGCGGCCGACTCCCCCGTGTCCCGGCCCCGGACCCAGCGGGCGAGCTGGTCGACGACGCCCCTGGAGCGGTCGAAGAAGAGGTCCTCCTTGGCCGGGAAGTAGTTGTAGACCGTGTTCACGGAGACGTCGGCGGCCTCCGCCACCTCCGCCATCGTCACGGTCACGAAGCCGTGCTCCAGGAACAGTCCGGTGGCGATGTCCGAGATCCGCTGCCTGGTCTCGCGCTTCTTCCGCTCCCTGAGCCCCTCTGCCATGCCCTCATCGTAGGTCGGCCCGAGGACGCTTGGGCTTTCTGAAACTTTGGGGTCGTTGCAAATTTTAAGTCACTCTGTTTTTCTGGGGTCATGGCAATCATCAGTACGGCCGGACTGGCCCGTACCTTCCAGACCAAGCGCGGCCCGGTGGAGGCCGTGCGCGGTATCGACCTCACCGTCCGCGAGGGGGAGATCCTCGGTTTCCTGGGCCCCAACGGGGCCGGGAAGACCACCACCCTGCGGATGCTCACGACCCTGCTCGCCCCCACCGGCGGCGCGGCCACCGTGGCCGGCCACGACCTGGCGACCGACCCGGCCGGGGTACGGCGGGCCTGCGGCTACGTGGCGCAGTCCGGCGGGGTCGATCCGCAGATCACGGTGCGGGAGGAGCTGGTCACCCAGGGCCGCCTGTACCGGCTCGGCACGGCGCGGGCCGCCGAGCGTGCCGAGGAACTGGCCCGCGACCTGGACCTCACCGGGCTGCTGGACCGCAAGTGCGCCGCGCTCTCCGGTGGCCAGCGGCGCCGCCTGGACATCGCGATGGCGCTCACCCACCGCCCGAAGGTGCTGTTCCTGGACGAGCCGACGACCGGTCTCGACCCCGGCAGCCGCGCCGGCCTCTGGGACCTGGTGCGGCGGCTGCGCGACGAACACGGCACCACCGTGTTCCTGACCACCCACTACCTCGACGAGGCGGACGCGCTCGCGGACCGGCTGGTCGTCGTCGACCGGGGCGTGGTCGTCGCCGAGGGCACACCGGGCGCCCTGAAGCTGGAGTACGGCGGCTCGGCCGACGCCTCGCTCCAGGACACCTTCCTCGCCATCACGGGCCGCAGCGCCTCCCCGGCCGACGCCGCCCCCGTAGCCGTATAGGACCGCCCTCTCATGCTGCTCCACGACACCGCGCTCATCTACGGGCGCTACCTGCGCCAGTCCCTGCGCTCCCGCTTCGCGCTGCTCTTCGGCGTGCTGACGCCGCTGCTGTACCTGCTGTTCTTCGGCCCGCTGCTGACCGGTCTGCCGCTCGGCGGGCAGGGCAGCTCCTGGCAGCTGCTGGTACCGGGGCTGCTGCTGCAACTCGGCCTGTTCGGGGCCTCGTTCGCCGGTTTCTCGATCATCATCGAGAAGGGCCAGGGGGTGGTCGAGCGGATGCGGGTCACGCCCGTGAGCCGTCTCGCCCTGCTGCTGGGCCGGGTCCTGCGGGACGCCACGCTCTTCGTCTTCCAGGCGGTGCTGCTGGTGCTGGCCGCGCTGGTGATGGGGCTGCGGGCACCGCTGGCCGGCGTGCTGATCGGCTTCGCCTTCGTCGCCCTGCTGACCGTGTCCCTGGCCGCGCTGTCCTACGCGCTCGCCATGAGGATGGACACCCCGCAGACGTTCGGGCCGACGATCAACGCCCTGACCATGCCGTCGATGCTGCTGTCGGGCCTGATGCTCCCGATGACCCTGGGCCCCGCCTGGCTGGACGTCCTGTCCCACCTGATGCCGTTCCGCTACCTGGTCGACGCGGTGCGGGACGCCTACGTCGGCTCCTACGCGACGGCCCCCATGCTGTACGGCGCCGTCGTCGCCGTCGGCTTCGCGGTCCTCGCCGTGACGGTGGGCACACGCGTGTTCCGGACGGCCGGAGCGTAACTAGGCTGGCCCCATGGTCAACCTGACGCGTATCTACACCCGGACCGGCGACAAGGGCACCACCAACCTCGGTGACATGAGCCGGGTCGCCAAGACCGATCTGCGGATCTCCGCCTACGCCGACGCCAACGAGGCGAACGCGGTGATCGGTACGGCGATCGCGCTCGGCGGTCTCGAGGAGGAGGTCGTACAGGTCCTCACCCGCGTCCAGAACGACCTGTTCGACGTGGGTGCCGACCTGTCGACGCCGGTGGCGGAGAACCCGGAGTACCCGCCGCTGCGGGTCGAGCAGTTCTACGTCGACCGGCTGGAGGCGGACTGCGACCGCTTCAACGAGCGGCTGGAGAAGCTCCGCTCCTTCATCCTGCCCGGCGGCACGCCCGGCGCGGCCCTGCTCCACCAGGCCTGCACGGTCGTACGCCGCGCCGAGCGCTCCACCTGGGCGGCGCTGGAGGCCCACGGCGACACCATGAACCCGCTCACCGCCACCTACCTCAACCGCCTCTCCGACCTGCTGTTCATCCTGGCCCGCATCGCGAACAAGGAGACCGGCGACGTGCTGTGGGTGCCGGGCGGGGAGCGCTAGGCCGACCGGCGCGCGGCCCCGTACAGGCCCCACGCGGTCTGCGCGCCGCCGACGCACATCAGCACGACGCCGACCTTGGCCGGGGTGACCACGGGGACCTCCACGTCCCCGGTGAACAGCCACAGGGCCAGCCCGACGAGCAGGGTGACCACACCCTCCAGCAGGTTCTTCGACGCCCGGCTCACCGGTGTGCCCCCTCCTTCTCCTTCGGCCGCCCGGCCGTGACCTCCTGCGTCCCGGCCGGGGCCTTCTTCGGCCAGATCAGGTAGCCGAGGGCCACCAGGCCGTGGATGGCGGCGACCCTGACCGCCACCCACTGGAAGGCCCGCAGGGAGGAGACGTCGCCCTCGGCACCGACGTACCAGACCGCTCCCTGGAGCAGTGCGCACGCCACGGCCGCGCCCAGCAGCGTGCGCAGCCACAGCCGGCCCTCGTGCGCGGCCCGGGCCCTGCCGTAGCGCGGGGGCTTCACCGGCGGCGGGCCGCCGCCCAGGCGGTGGGCGGCGTGGCCGTCGAGCCAGCGGATCGTGTAGTGGCCGTACGCGACCGTGTAACCGATGTACAGCGCGGCCAGACCGTGCTCCCAGCCCGGCTCGGCACCGTTCCTCAGGTCGATCGCCGTCACGGCGAACAGCACCAGTTCCAGGACGGGCTCGCACAGCAGCAGGAACACACTGGTGCGACGCCACTTCAGCAGGTAGCGGGCGGCCAGCCCGAGGACCAGCAGGACCCAGAATCCGACCTCGCAGGCGATGATCAAAGCGACGACCACGACGCACTCCCTTCGTTCACCCCTTCAGGCTCCCGTGCGGAGCGGCCCGTTTCGTCGTCGCCGCCGATGAACTCGCGGTACATCGAAAGATGCAGTCCAGGACCGTCCGCGGGGATCAGGCGCCGAGTGCGCGCACCGTGTTGGATGGTGCCATGCCCGTACGCCTGCCCCGCCCCCACCGCTTCGACGTGTGGACCGCGCTGGCCAGTCTCTCCGGTGGACTGCTGCTGTGGGGGATCGGGCTGGGCGTGCGCAGCGGCGACGATCCGATCGTGCTCTTCGACGGCCGCTGGCCGCTCCTCGTACCGCTCGCCGTGATCGCCGGCTGCGAGCTGCTGCGCCGCACCGCGCCGCGCACCGCGCTGCTGATTGGCACGCTGGCGCTGGCCGCGGACACGATGACCCAGGGCAACATCGCCACGATCGTGATGTACACCGACCTGATGTACGCCGCCGTCCTGTACGGGACGCCCGCCGCGGCCCGCCGCCTGCCGTGGATCACGGGCATGCTCACGATCGCCGCGACGTTGGTGCCGTACGCCGTGTGGCGGGTGCCGGAGGCGCTGCTGATCGGTCTCGTCGTCGGCGGTGTGGCGTTCACGCCCGCGTCGACCGGCCTCATCGTGCGCAACCACCGCGACGCCGCCGAGGCGGCCCGGCTGCGGGCCGAACAGACCGCGCTGCTCGCCGAGATGGACCGCACCCAGGCGGTGACCGCGGAACGCGCCCGGATGGCACGGGAGTTGCACGACATGGTCGCCAACCACCTCTCCGCGATCGCCATCCACTCCACGGCCGCGCTCTCCCTGGACGACGAGAAGACCTCCCGCGACGCGCTCACCGTGATCCGGGAGAACAGCGTCCAGGGACTGTCCGAAATGCGACGGCTCATCGGCATCCTGCGCGACGGGGCCGACGACCGGGAACCGGCCGCGACCCCCACCCTCGACAGCCTCGGCACGCTGGTCGAGGGCGCCCGCGCCAACGGCCTGGACGTCACCCTCGACGCCACCTACGGCTCGGTTCCCGCACCGGTCGAACTCGCCGCGTACAGGATCGTGCAGGAGTCGCTGACGAACGCGCTGAAACACGCCGCGCCGGGGAGGGTCACCGTGCTGCTGCGCCGCCTCGACGGCGGCCTCGACATCCGGGTGACCAGTCCGTACGGCGGCCGGGACACCCCGCGAGCGCCGGGGTCCGGGGCCGGGCTCGTCGGGATGCGGGAGCGGGTGGCCCTGCTGGACGGCACGTTCGAGGCGGCGCCGGAGAGCGGCCCGGACGGCAAGCTGTGGGTCGTACGCGCCTGTCTTCCCGTCACCGACATCGCCCAAGGAGAGACGCAATGATCCGGGTCCTGGTCGCCGAGGACCAGTCCGCCGTCCGTGCCGGACTGGTCCTCATCCTGCGCAGCGCGCCCGACATCGAGGTGGTCGGCGAGGCCGGCGACGGCGAGCGGGCGGTGGCCCTCGCCCGTGAACTCCGCCCCGACCTGGTGCTGATGGACGTACAGATGCCGCGCCTGGACGGGGTGTCGGCGACCCGGCAGGTGGTCGGGGAAGGGCTCGCCGATGTGCTGGTGCTGACCACCTTCGACCTCGACGAGTACGTGTTCGGGGCGCTGCGGGCCGGGGCGGCCGGGTTCCTGCTGAAGAACACGGACGCGAAGGACCTCATCGCGTCGGTGCGCACGGTGGCGCGCGGGGAGGGCATCGTCGCCCCGGCCGTCACCCGGCGGCTGATCGCGGAGTTCGCCGCGAAGCCCGCCCGCCGGGCGACCGTCGATCCGGCGGTGCTGGACACCCTCACCCGGCGCGAGCGCGAGGTGCTGTCCTGTGTCGGCGAAGGGCTCTCCAACGCCGACATCGCGGCGCGCCTCGACATGGCGGAGGCGACGGTGAAGACGCACGTCAGCCGCCTGCTGGGCAAGCTGGAGCTGCGCAGTCGGGTACAAGCGGCCGTGCTGGCACAAGAGTTGGGGCTCTAGCCGAAGCACAGAGGGGCAGCTGGGGCAAGTGGTCCAGACCTATTGACCTGTGGTCCAGACCTTTCTATTCTCGCGGCACTGCGGGCGTGATGGCTCAGTCACGTCCACGACGGCTTCTCCCCATAAGGAGGCGCAGCATGCGCTTCAGACACAAAGCCGCCGCAGGGCTCGCGACCCTGCTGCTTCCCCTCTCCGGCCTCGTCGCCCTCGCGAGCCCCGCCCAGGCCGCGACCTCGGCGACCGCCACCTACGCCAAGACCCAGGACTGGGGCTCCGGCTTCGCCGGCAAGTGGACGGTGAAGAACACCGGCACCACGAGCCTCAGCTCCTGGACCATCGAGTGGGACTTCCCCTCCGGCACCAAGGTCACCTCCGCCTGGGACGCCACGGTCACCAACTCCGGTGACCACTGGACCGCCAAGAACCTCGGCTGGAACGGCACCCTCGCCCCCGGGGCGTCGGTCAGCTTCGGCTTCAACGGCAGCGGTTCCGGCGACCCGTCCGGCTGCAAGCTCAACGGCGGCAGCTGTGACGGAGGCCCGGAGGTCCCCGGTGACGCGGCCCCGTCCGCGCCCGGCACCCCGACCGCCTCCGACATCACCGACACCTCGGTGAAGCTGTCCTGGTCGGCGGCGACCGACGACAAGGGCGTCAAGAACTACGACGTCCTGCGCGACGGCGCCAAGGTCGCCACCGTGACCGGCACCTCGTACACGAACACCGGCCTGACCAAGGGCACGGACTACTCGTACACCGTGCAGGCCCGTGACACCGCCGACCAGACCGGTCCGGTGAGCGGCTCGGTCAAGGTCACCACCACCGGTGGCGGCGACGGCGGGCAGCCGGGCGGCGAGAAGGTCAACCTCGGCTACTTCACCAACTGGGGCGTCTACGGGCGCAACTACCACGTGAAGAACCTGGTCACCTCCGGCTCCGCCGAGAAGATCACGCACATCAACTACGCCTTCGGCAACGTCCAGGGCGGCAAGTGCACCATCGGTGACGCCTACGCCGACTACGACAAGGCGTACACCGCCGACCAGTCCGTCGACGGCGTCGCCGACACCTGGGACCAGCCGCTGCGCGGCAACTTCAACCAGCTGCGCAAGCTGAAGGCCAAGTACCCGCACATCAAGGTCATCTGGTCCTTCGGCGGCTGGACCTGGTCCGGCGGCTTCCCCGACGCGGTGAAGAACCCGGCGGCCTTCGCCAAGTCCTGCCACGACCTGGTCGAGGACCCGCGCTGGGCCGACGTCTTCGACGGCATCGACCTGGACTGGGAGTACCCGAACGCCTGTGGTCTGAGCTGTGACACGACCAGCGCCCCGAACGCCTTCAGCAACATGATGAAGGCCATGCGCGCCGAGTTCGGCAACGACCTGGTCACCGCGGCCACCACCGCCGACGCCTCCGACGGCGGCAAGATCGACGCCGCCGACTACGGCGAGGCCGCGAAGTACATCGACTGGTACAACGTGATGACGTACGACTTCTTCGGCGCCTGGGCGAAGAACGGCCCGACCGCTCCGCACTCGCCGCTGACCTCGTACGACGGCATCCCGCAGCAGGGCTTCAACTCCGCCGAGGCGATCGCGAAGTTCAAGGCGAAGGGCGTGCCGGCGAGCAAGCTGCTGCTCGGCATCGGCTTCTACGGCCGCGGCTGGACCGGTGTCACCCAGTCCGCCCCGGGCGGAACGGCGACCGGCCCGGCGGCCGGCACCTACGAGGCGGGCATCGAGGACTACAAGGTCCTGAAGAACTCCTGCCCGGCCACCGGCACCATCGCCGGCACGGCGTACGCCCACTGCGGCACCAACTGGTGGTCCTACGACACTCCGGCGACCATCAAGACGAAGATGGCCTGGGCCAAGAACCAGGGCCTGGGTGGCGCCTTCTTCTGGGAGTTCAGCGGTGACACCGCGAACGGCGAGCTGGTCAGCGCCATCGACAGCGGACTGAAGTAACCCTCGAGCACCACCGTCGAACGGCGTTCGCCCTCCCCCGGTTCCGTCCGGGGGAGGGCGAACGTCGCTCTACGCGACGTTCACCCGCTGGCCGGGCGGGGCCGCCTCGAGCCACGCGAGGAAACCGGTCAGCGCATCTTCGCTCATGGCGAGCTCGAGACGCGTGCCCCGGTGCAGACAGGCGAGGATCACCGAGTCCGACAGCAGCGCCAGCTCCTCCTCGCCCTCGGGCAGCCGGCGGCCGGCCACCTCGATCGCGGAACGCTCCAGGACGCGGCGCGGACGGGGCGCGTAGGAAAAAACCCGGAACCACTCGACCCGGTCACCGTTGTAACGTGCCACCCCGTACGCCCAGCCCTTGCCGCCGGAGTCGCCCGACTCGGGCGCGTCCCAGCGCAGGCTGCAGTCGAACGTTCCACCGGAACGCTGGATGAGGCGGCGGCGCAGGCCGAAGACGAAAAGCCCCACCAGCACGAGGGCCACCACGATTCCGCACACAGTCAGAGCGAGGACCATCGACACCGACCTCCTCGTCTCCTAGGTAACGGAACGGAAAAATCATCCAGATCTGCCTCAGCCGCGACCGGCTCCGGATCGCTCCGGTGCCGGCCGCGGCTGAGTGACGTCATCCCACCGCGCTGGTATCAGCGCCCTGCCGACGCCGCCCGCAGACGGACGTCCGCGCGGCGCTGGGCCTCCGCGTCGTCCTCCGCCTTCGCACGGGCGAGTTCCTGCTCCGCGCTCTGGACGTCGATCTCGTCCGACAGCTCGGCGATCTCGGCCAGCAGCGACAGCTTGTCGTCCGCGAACGAGATGAAACCGCCGTGCACCGCGGCGACGACCGTCCCGCCCTCACGCGTGCGAATGGTCACCGGGCCCGACTCCAGCACACCGAGCAGCGGCTGGTGACCGGGCATGACGCCGATGTCGCCGGACGTGGTGCGCGCGACGACCAGGGTGGCCTCGCCGGACCAGACCTCTCGGTCGGCCGCGACCAGCGCGACGTGCAGCTCAGCAGCCAAGGTGGCTCCTCGGGTCACCACCCGGCGGTTGTGCCGGGTGTTGGTTACAAGTCTAAGGGGCGTGAACGAGGGGGCGGGACGCACCCGCCCCCTCGGGTGTGAACCTCATGGGTTCACGGTGAGCCTGATGCTCAGGAGACGCCCAGCTCCTTGGCGTTGTTCTTCAGGTCCTCGATGCCACCGCACATGAAGAACGCCTGCTCCGGGAAGTGGTCGTACTCGCCGTCGCAGATCGCGTTGAAGGCCGCGATCGACTCGTCCAGCGGGACGTCCGACCCGTCGACGCCGGTGAACTGCTTGGCGACGTGGGTGTTCTGGGACAGGAAGCGCTCCACGCGACGGGCGCGGTGGACGACGAGCTTGTCCTCCTCGCCGAGCTCGTCGATACCGAGGATCGCGATGATGTCCTGCAGGTCCTTGTACTTCTGCAGGATGTTCTTCACGCGCATCGCGGCCTGGTAGTGGTCCTGCGCGATGTAGCGCGGGTCCAGGATCCGGGACGTGGAGTCCAGCGGGTCCACGGCCGGGTAGATGCCCTTCTCCGAGATCGGACGGGACAGAACCGTCGTCGCGTCGAGGTGGGCGAAGGTGGTGGCCGGGGCCGGGTCGGTCAGGTCGTCCGCGGGGACGTAGATCGCCTGCATCGAGGTGATCGAGTGACCACGGGTCGAGGTGATGCGCTCCTGGAGGAGACCCATCTCGTCGGCCAGGTTCGGCTGGTAACCCACCGCGGAGGGCATGCGGCCGAGCAGGGTCGACACCTCGGAGCCGGCCTGGGTGAAGCGGAAGATGTTGTCGATGAAGAACAGCACGTCCTGCTTCTGCACATCGCGGAAGTACTCCGCCATGGTCAGACCGGCGAGGGCCACGCGCAGACGGGTGCCCGGGGGCTCGTCCATCTGGCCGAAGACCAGGGCGGTCTTGTCGATGACGCCCGACTCGCTCATCTCGTCGATGAGGTCGTTGCCCTCACGGGTGCGCTCACCGACACCGGCGAACACCGACACACCGTCGTGGTTGTTGGCGACGCGGTAGATCATCTCCTGGATGAGCACCGTCTTGCCGACGCCGGCACCGCCGAACAGACCGATCTTTCCACCCTTGACGTACGGGGTGAGAAGGTCGATGACCTTGACGCCGGTCTCGAACATCTCGGTCTTCGACTCGAGCTCGTCGAAGTTCGGCGCCTTGCGGTGGATCGGCCAGCGCTCGCCGGTGTACTCCTCGTCGACGTTCAGCACCTCACCGAGGGTGTTGAACACCTTGCCCGTGGTGAAGTCGCCGACCGGGACGGAGATCGAGGTGCCGGTGTCGGTCACCGGGGCCTGGCGGACCAGACCGTCGGTGGGCTGCATGGAGATGGTGCGGACCAGGCCGTCACCCAGGTGCTGGGCGACCTCGAGGGTCAGCGTCTTGAGCTCACCCTCCTTGGCCGGGTCGGCGACCTGGACGTGCAGGGCGTTGTAGATGTCCGGCATCGCGTCGACGGGGAACTCCACGTCGACGACCGGGCCGATGACCCGGGCGACGCGGCCCGTGGCCGTCGCGGTCTCAACAGTGGTGGTCATTAGTTGTCACTCCCCGCGTTCGCGTCGGCCAGGGCACTGGCGCCACCGACGATCTCGCTGATTTCCTGGGTGATTTCGGCCTGGCGGGCCGCGTTGGCAAGACGGGAGAGCGTGTTGATCAGCTCGCCCGCGTTGTCGGTGGCCGACTTCATCGCGCGCCGCGTGGCGGCGTGCTTCGAAGCGGCCGACTGGAGCAGCGCGTTGTAGATCCGGCTCTCGACGTACCGCGGCAGCAGCGCGTCGAGGACGTCCTCCGCCGAGGGCTCGAAGTCGAACAGCGGCAGGATCTCGCCCTTGGTGGTGCTCTCCTGCGCGACCTCTTCGAGGCGCAGCGGAAGCATCCGGGAGTCGACCGCCGTCTGCGTCATCATCGACACGAACTCGGTGTAGACGATGTGGAGTTCGTCCACGCCGCCGTCCGCCGTCTCCGTCTGGAGCGCCTCGATCAGCGGGGCCGCGATCTTCTTGGCGTCCGCGTACGAGGGCTCGTCGGTGAAGCCGGTGAACGTCTCCGCGATCTTGCGCTCACGGAAGTTGTAGTGGGCGACACCACGCCGGCCGACGATGTACGTGTCGACCTGCTTGCCCTCGCGCTCCAGGCGCTCGGTCAGCTGCTCCGCCGCCTTGATGGCGTTGGAGTTGAAGGCGCCGGCCAGGCCGCGGTCGCTCGTGAGGAGCAGGACCGCGGCACGGGTCGGGTTCTCCGCCTCCGTGGTCAGCGGGTGCTTGGTGTTCGAACCGGTACCGACCGCCGTGACCGCGCGGGTGAGTTCCCGCGCGTACGGCGTGGAGGCCGCCACCTTGCGCTGCGCCTTGACGACGCGCGAGGCGGCGATCATCTCCATCGCCTTCGTGATCTTCTTGGTCGCGGTGACGGATCGGATGCGACGCTTGTAGACCCGGAGCTGGGCTCCCATGAGTCAGGTCCCTTCCTTACGTCACTTGGAGGCGCTGGTCGCCTTCGGCGCGTCCTCGCCGAGCAGCTTGCCGTCGCTCGTCTCGAACTGCTTCTTGAAGTCCACGATCGCGTCGGCCACGGCCTGCAGGGTGTCGTCGGACATCTTGCCGCCCTCGCGGATGGAGGTCATGAGGCCCTGCTCGTTGCGGTGCAGGTACTCCAGCAGCTCCTTCTCGAAGCGGCGGATGTCGGCGACCGGGACCTCGTCCATCTTGCCGGTGGTGCCGGCCCAGACGGAGACGACCTGGTCCTCGGTGGACATCGGCTGGTACTGGTCCTGCTTCAGCAGCTCGACCATGCGCTGACCGCGCTCCAGCTGCGCCTTCGACGCGGCGTCCAGGTCGGAACCGAAGGCGGCGAACGCCTCCAGCTCACGGAACTGGGCGAGGTCCACGCGCAGACGGCCGGAGACCTGCTTCATCGCCTTGTGCTGCGCGGAACCACCGACTCGGGAGACGGAGATACCGACGTTCAGCGCGGGGCGCTGACCGGCGTTGAACAGGTCCGACTCCAGGAAGCACTGGCCGTCGGTGATGGAGATGACGTTGGTCGGGATGAACGCCGACACGTCGTTGGCCTTGGTCTCGACGATCGGCAGACCGGTCATCGAGCCCGCGCCCATGTCGTCGGAGAGCTTGGCGCAGCGCTCCAGCAGACGGGAGTGCAGGTAGAAGACGTCACCCGGGTAGGCCTCACGGCCCGGCGGGCGGCGCAGCAGCAGGGAGACGGCGCGGTAGGCGTCGGCCTGCTTCGACAGGTCGTCGAAGATGATCAGGACGTGCTTGCCCTCGTACATCCACTGCTGGCCGATGGCCGAACCGGTGTACGGCGCCAGGTACTTGAAGCCGGCCGGGTCGGACGCCGGGGCGGCGACGATGGTCGTGTACTCCAGCGCGCCGTTCTCCTCCAGCGCGCGGCGGACCGACGCGATGGTGGAGCCCTTCTGGCCGATGGCGACGTAGATGCAGCGGACCTGCTTCTTCGGGTCGCCGGTGCGCCAGTTGTCACGCTGGTTGATGATCGTGTCGACGGCCAGGGCGGTCTTGCCGGTCTGGCGGTCGCCGATGATCAGCTGGCGCTGACCACGGCCGATCGGGGTCATGGCGTCGACGGCCTTGTAGCCCGTCTCCATCGGCTCGTGCACCGACTTGCGCTGCATGACCGTGGGGGCCTGCAGTTCGAGGGCGCGACGGCCCTCGGTCTCGATCTCGCCGAGGCCGTCGATCGGGTTGCCGAGCGGGTCGACCACGCGGCCGAGGTAGCCCTCGCCCACGGCGACGGACAGCACCTCGCCGGTACGGGTGACCGGCTGGCCCTCCTCGATACCGCTGAACTCACCGAGGACGATGGCACCGATCTCGCGCTCCTCGAGGTTGAGGGCGAGGCCGAGGGTGCCGTCCTCGAACTTCAGCAGCTCGTTGGCCATGGCCGAGGGAAGGCCCTCGACCTTGGCGATGCCGTCGCCGGCAAGGGTGACCGTACCGACCTCCTCGCGCGAGGCCGCGTCCGGCTTGTACGACTGGACAAAGTTCTCCAGCGCGTCCCGGATCTCCTCCGGCCGGATCGTGAGCTCCGCCATCTGAGTTCCCTGCTCTCCTTGTTGGGCCCGAAGTTTCACTTGGGGGGTATGGGGACTCCCCCCGATACGAGGTGAATCCTCTGCACGGCCCAACCAGGGCCGTAAGTACGTACTGCTATGAAGAAATGTGCTGCTCAGCCGGCCAGCCGACGGCCGGCGTCCTCGAGCCGGTCCGCGAGGGAGCCGTTGATGACCTCGTCACCGACCTGCACCCGGATCCCGCCGACGACCTCGGGGTCGACGTCGAGGTTGAGGTGCATCCGGCGGCCGTAGAGCTTCGCGAGGGCGTTGCCCAGGCGCTGCTTCTGCTGGTCGCTCAGCGGCACCGCGGAGGTGACGACGGCCACCATGCGGTCGCGGCGCTCGGCGGCGAGCTTGGACAGGGACTCCAGTCCCGACTCCAGGCTACGTCCCCGCGGCGCGGTCACAAGACGCGTGACCAGACGCTCGGTGGCCGCGTTCGCCCTGCCCCCGAGCAGGCTGCGCAGCAGCTCGCCCTTGGCGGAGGCGGTGGCGCTCCGGTTGGTCAGCGCGGCACGCAGCTCCGTGTTGGAGGAGACGATCCGGCCGAACCGGAACAGCTCGTCCTCGACGTCGTCGAGCGCGCCGGCCTTCTGGGCGGCGGTGAGGTCGGCCACGTCGGCCAGTTCCTCCAGCGCGTCCACCAGGTCGCGCGACTGCGACCAGCGGGAACGCACCATGCCGGACACCAGGTCCGCGGCCGGACCGCTGACCTGCGAGCCGAGCAGGCGCCGGGCCAGGTCGGCCTTGGCCTCACCGGCCTGCGCCGGGTCGGTGAGGACCCGACGCAGCGACACCTCGCGGTGGAGCAGCGCGGTGACGGCGGCCAGCTCACCGGCGAGCGAGCCGGCGTCCACGGACGTGGAGTCCGTCAGCGCGTCGAGACGCTCGCGTGCGGCTGCCAGGGCCTCGCGGCTCGCTCCGTTCATCGCGTGGCCTCGGCCTTCTGGTCGAGCTCGTCGAGGAAGCGGTCGATCACGCGGCTCTGCCGGGCGTGGTCCTCGAGGGACTCGCCGACGAGCTTGCCGGCCAGGTCGGTGGCGAGCTTGCCGACGTCCTGGCGCAGCGCGGACGCGGCGGCCTTGCGGTCGGCCTCGATCTGCGCGTGGCCGGCGGCGATGATCTCCTCGCGCTGACGCTGGCCCTCGGCCCGCATCTCGGCGATGAGCGTCGCGCCCTGCTCCTGCGCCTCCTGGCGCAGACGCGCGGCCTCGTGCCGGGCTTCGGCGAGCTGAGCCTTGTACTGCTCAAGGACGCTCTGGGCCTCGGTCTGAGCGGCCTCGGCCTTCTCGATACCGCCCTCGATGGCCTCGCGACGCTCTTCCAGGACCTTGTTGATGGTCGGGAGGAGCTTCTTGGCGAGGAAACCGAAGACGATGACGAAAGCGATGAGGCCGATGACAACTTCCGGCCACGGCGGAACGAGGGGATTCTCCTTCTCACCCTCGGCCGCCAGGAAAACCAGGGCGGATGTCACATCAGTGCCTTTCGTCGAAAGGGTCGGTCGTCAGGGTTCGTCTTAGTAGACGAACGGCATGACGAGACCGATCAGGGCGAGCGCCTCACAGAAGGCGAAGCCCAGGATCTGGTTGGCGCGGATCAGGCCGGCAGCCTCGGGCTGACGGGCCAGGGCCTGGGTGCCGTTACCGAAGATGATGCCGACGCCGACGCCCGGGCCGATGGCCGCGAGACCGTAACCGATGGAGCCGATGTGGCCTTCGACAGCAGCGAGGGTCTGGGACATGCCAGTTCTTCCTTCTCTTTACGGACCGGTGGGGGTTGGCCACCGGACGACTTGGGGGTGGGAACCTGGGGCGCTCAGTGGTGCTCGGCGAGCGCGCCCTGGATGTACGTGCAGGTCAGCAGGACGAAGACGTACGCCTGCACGGCCTGGATGAAGAGCTCGAAGAGCGTCATCACGAGGACCATGCCGAACGACACGGCGGAGAAGGCGATGCCGATGCCGTTGAGCATGTACCAGCTGGCGATCGTGAAGAGCAGCAGCAGGGTGTGGCCCGCGAACATGTTCGCGAAGAGTCGCACGGCGTGCGTGAAGGGGCGGACCAGCAGGTTCGAGAAGAACTCGATGGTCATCGACAGCGGCAGCACCGCGCCGAGCGACTTGTCGTAGCCCGTGACGTTCTTGAAGAAGCCGACGAAACCGTGCCGCTTGAAGGTGAGGGAGACCCAGGTGATGTAGACGATCAGGGCCAGCACCAGCGGGTAGGCGATGATCGACGTCACCGGGAAGGCGGCGACGGGGATGATCGACCAGAGGTTCATCATCCAGACGAAGAAGAACAGGGAGACGGCGAGCGGGACGTACTTCTCGCCCTCGCGCTTGCCGAGCGTCTGGTACACGATGCCGGTGCGGACGAAGTCGTAGCCGGCCTCGGCCACCATCTGGAGCTTGCCCGGGACGAGCTTGGGCTTGGCGAACGCGGCCCAGAAGAAGCCCACCACGATGATGGAACCGAGCAGCGCGAGCAGCATCGGCTTGTTGAAGTACAGGCCGTTGCCGTCTGCGTCGCCCCAGAGCGGCTCGAAGAGGAACGAGTGCAGGCCCGGAGCCGGGAAGCCACAACCGTCGAACAGGTGGCAGTCGGTCTCGAAGGCGAGCACCTGCGTCGGGTCAGCACTCACCGCGGGCTCCTTCATCGTGGCGCATAGGTACGGCAACCTCGTTGTGTCGGCGCGGCGCACGGCCGCGGTTCGGCACGGGACTGGTGGTTCGGATGTGGGGGCGGCTGGGGGGCATCTCGCCTCGCCATTGAGCAGGCGTCAGCTCGGATGCCCGCGCCCGCGATGCCGCAGTTGGCACCGGACGATAGCAGGAGTTCCGGGGCCTCTTTATCCCGGGCCTACCCCTCACGACGAGTGCCCCGGGTTTCCGGGCTTTCCGCTCGTCGTCGACTCGGGTTCGACGTACAGGATCTTGGCTTTCATGTGCGCGCGCGTCTGTGCGGCGATCCACACGAGCGTGGTGCCGAGAAGCGTGAGTGCGAAGGCCTTGGGGTGGAACAGGGTGGTGTCCTGGAACAGGGCGACGAAGATGAACAGCAGCAGGATCTGTGCCGCGTACAGCATCAGCCCCATGGCCTGGAACAGGTGCGGAAGCGATTTGGCGGTCCGCTGCAGTACGTAGAGGCCGATCCCCATGAAGAGGATCACCACCACGGTCGCGACGAGCGCCCCGATCGCGCCCTTGCCACCGGCGACCACCGCGCTGACGACGGCGGCGACAGCGCCGGCGGCAGCCGTGGGCACGGCGGCCTGGGCCAGGATCCGGACGTCATTGGACGGCATGGCGGCAACTCCGCTTTTCACAGGGGGCAGGGTGTCGTCATGGACGAGCGTAGACCCCCGGGCCGAGGGTGAATTCCTCGCGCCGGTGAACCGTCGCACTGCGGTTCTTCGGCTCTATCCGGGGTTCTCGTGAACGGTATCACAAACTATTTGATGCAGTCTTTACCTGCCTGCTGTGCTCGCCGTCACACATGAGAGTGAATCTGCGCGTCTGAGCGAGAACGCGGCCCGTTTGTCTGCTATTGGGGCAGTTTACACACCCGGCGGGGACCCAACGGCGCCCCATCGGAGCCCCACGACTTGGCAATGCTCTAGTCGGATTCTTACCTTGACCGTGATCGGTCGGCCAGGCGTGCGCGGGGGCCCACGGCGGTCGCGCCGTTGACGCCGGAGACACCCGCGGCGACCGGGGTGCGGTCGTCGTCGGCGGACTCGGGGTCCGCCGGGACCGACGCGTCCGGGGCGGCGGCGGCCAGGGCCGCCCGGCGGCGGCGCCGGTAGCGCGGCGGGACGAAGGCCTCCGCCCAGCGCGGGGCGCGCGGCGTGAAGCGCGGCAGCAGGAGCAGGACGAGGCCGAGCGTGGAGAGGACGACGACGCCCAGCACGATCCACATCGACGCCGAGTTCACGGAGTAGGTCAGCGCGCCGAAGGCGATCAGCGCCGACCAGAAGTACATGATCAGCACCGCCCGGCTGTGCGAGTGGCCGATCTCCAGCAGCCGGTGGTGCAGATGCCCCCGGTCCGCCGCGAACGGCGACTGGCCGCGCCAGGTGCGCCGTACGATCGCCAGGATCAGGTCGGCGGCCGGGATCGCGATGATCGTCAGCGGCATCACCAGCGGGATGTAGACCGGCACCATCTGGTGCACCGTGCTGCGCTCGGACCCGCCGAACAGGCTGTCCGGGTCCACCTGTCCCGTGATGGAGATCGCGCCCGCCGCCAGGACCAGACCGATCAGCATCGAGCCCGAGTCGCCCATGAAGATCCGCGCGGGGTGCATGTTGTGCGGCAGGAAGCCCAGGCACATGCCCATCAGGATGGCCGCGAACAGCGTCGCGGGGGCGGCGGCCTCGATGCCGTACGAGTACCAGATGCGGTAGGCGTACATGAAGAACGCGGCCGCCGCGATGCACACCATGCCGGCGGCGAGGCCGTCGAGGCCGTCCACGAAGTTGACCGCGTTGATGGTGATGACGACCAGCGCCACCGTGAGCAGGGTGCCCTGCCACTGGGTCAGCGCGACCGTGCCGACGCCCGGGATGGGCAGCCACAGGATCGTCAGACCCTGCATGACCATCACACCGGCGGCGATCATCTGACCGCCCAGCTTGATCAGCGCGTCGATCTCGAACTTGTCGTCCAGCACGCCGATCAGCCAGATCAGCGCGGCCCCGGAGAGCAGCGCCCGCGGCTCGTTGGACCTCTCGGAGAGCTGGCCCAGGTTGGTGAGGTGGTCGGCGGTCAGCAGGCCCGCGCACAGGCCGAAGAACATGGCGATACCGCCGAGCCGCGGAGTGGGTTCCCGGTGCACGTCACGTGCCCGGATCTCCGGCATCGCCCCCGCCACGATCGCGAACTTCCGTACCGGCCCTGTCAGCAGGTACGTCACCGCGGCCGTGATGCAGAGCGTCAGCAGGTATTCACGCACGGGCTTCCCCACAGGTCTCGCTGGCCATCACAGCCCCACACCCTAGCGAGGCACGCATATGAGTGGGGACTTCCGGGTAGCGACGATGGTTGCACGCGTGACTGTGCATCCGTGCCGCCCACCCCGGAACCGGCCCGTTCAGCGGGGGTACGGCGGGAACGCCGCGGCCAGTTCCCGTACGTCCTCCCGGGCCCGCGCGGGCTCGGTGCCGCCCCGCAGGACGCTCGCCAGCAGTCCCGCGACGAACGTCATCTCCCTCGCCCCCATGCCCTGCGTGGTCACCGCCGCCGTGCCCAGGCGCAGCCCGCGGTCGTCGTCGTGCGGGAGCGCGCAGCAGTCCAGGACGAGCCCGGCCGCCGCGAGCCGGCCGCGCGCGGCGCGCCCGTCGACGCCGAGCGGCGCCGGGTCGGCGGTGATCAGGTGGGTGTCGGTGCCGCCGGTGGTGACGGCCAGCCCCTCGGCGGCCAGGGCGGCGGCCAGGGCCCGCGCGTTGGCGACCACCTGGTGCGCGTACGCGGCGAACGCCGGTGTCGCCGCCTCCCCGAACGCGACGGCCTTGGCCGCGACGGTGTTCATCGGGGCGCCGCCCTGGGTGAAGGGGAAGACCGCCCGGTCGACGCGCTCGGCCAGCTCGCCGCCGCACAGGATCATCCCGCCGCGCGGCCCCCGCAGCACCTTGTGCGTCGTCGCGCACACGATGTCCGCGTACGGCACCGGGCTGGGCGCCGCTCCCCCGGCGACCAGGCCCATAGGGTGCGCGGCGTCGGCGATCAGGTACGCGCCCACCTCGTCGGCGACCTCGCGGAAGAACGCGTAGTCGATGTGGCGGGGGTAGGCGATGGAGCCGCAGACGATCGCCTTGGGGCGGCGCGTGTGCGCGAGGGCGCGGACCTGGTCGTGGTCGATGAGCCCGCTCTCCGCGTCCACGCCGTAGCCGACGAAGTCGAACCAGCGGCCGGAGAAGTTGGCGGGCGAGCCGTGGGTGAGGTGACCGCCGTGGGGCAGGCCGAGGGCGAGGACGGTGTCGCCGGGGCGCAGCAGGGCGGCGTACGCGGCGAGCACGGCGGAGGAGCCGGAGTGCGCCTGCACGTTGGCGTGCTCGGCGTCGAACAGCGCCTTCGCCCGCTCCACGGCGAGGCGCTCGGCGACGTCGACGACCTCGCAGCCGCCGTGGTGCCGGTTGCCGGGGTACCCCTCGGCGTACTTGTTGGCCAGCGGCGACCCGAGCGCGGCCAGCACGGCCGGCGACATGAAGTTCTCGGCGGCGATCAGCTGAAGCGAGCTCGACTGCCGCTCCCACTCCCCGAGCAGCACATCGGCCAGCTCGGGATCCTGCCGCCGCACCACATCGACCTCAAGGACATGCCCGACCGTCATACCGCCCAATGTAGGCCGAACCCCCCAAAACCGCCCCCGCCCCGCCGCGGACAGTCCCCCCGCCGCCTCGCCGCGGGCACCCGCGCCGCCGCGGGCAGCCCCCCGCCCGCCACCGCTGCGGGCAGCCACCCCTCCCGCCCCGCTGTGGGCAGTCGTTCCGCAGGGCGGAACGGGTGGGCACAGCGGAACAACGCCGGAGGCCCTGCGAACCCACCCCGGCAGCCGGACGCCTACGCCCGAGCGGGCACCCCGGTCAGCGCCGTCACCACCGGATCCAGCGCCTCGAATATCTCGTCCCCGATCGACCGGAAGAACGTCAGCGGCGCCCCGTACGGGTCATACACCTCGTCCGCCTCGGCCGTCGGCGCCAACAGCCACCCGCGTAGAGCCGCGGCAGCCCGCACCAGCGCCCGGGCGCGCATGACCAAACCCTCATCCAGCGGCGGCAGGGTCGCCGGATCGATGGCATTGACCAGCCGCGTGAACTCCTTGAGCGTGAACGTCCGCAGCCCCGCCGAATGCCCCATGGAGATGACCTGCGCCCGATGATCCCGCGTAGCGGTCAGCACGAGGTCCGCCCGGATCACATGCTCGTCCAGCAGCTCCCGCCCCACGAACCCCGAAGCGTCCGCCCCGAACTCCGCCAGCACGGTCTCCGCGTGGGCCTCCATGGGCGCGCCCTCGTGCCCCCAGGTCCCCGCGCTCTCCACGATCAGCCCGCCGCCCAGGATCCCCAGCCGCTGGCTCACGAAATGCCGGGTCAGCCGCTCGGTGACGGGCGAACGGCACACGTTTCCGGTACTGACGTGGAGGATGCGGAAGGTGTCGCGCGGAAAACCGAAGGTCGTCGTGATCTCCGCGCTGGATTCCCCGTTGCCTATGCCACGCCCCGACTCAGGGGCCGTCAATTCGCCACCTCGAGGTCGGGTACCACCTTGCGCAGCTCCTCCGGCGAGATCGCGCCCTCGCGCAGCAGCACGGGCACGGGCCGGGTGACGTCGACGATGGAGGAGGGCACGTTCCCGGGGGTGGGCCCGCCGTCCAGGTACACGGAGACGGAGTCGCCGAGCATCTCCTGCGCGGCGTCGCAGTTCTCCGGCGCCGGGTGCCCGGTGAGGTTCGCGGACGAGACGGCCATGGGCCCGACCTCGGTGAGCAGCTCGATGGCGACCGGGTGCAGCGGCATCCGCACGGCGACGGTGCCCCGGGTGTCCCCGAGGTCCCACTGGAGCGACGGCTGGTGCCTGGCGACCAGCGTCAGCGCGCCCGGCCA
Organism: Streptomyces sp. NPDC053426; assembly: GCF_055585405.1. Classification (NCBI taxonomy): domain Bacteria; kingdom Bacillati; phylum Actinomycetota; class Actinomycetes; order Kitasatosporales; family Streptomycetaceae; genus Streptomyces; species Streptomyces sp. NPDC053426. The sequence goes on from NZ_JBVJKE010000002.1 coordinate 97,204, forward strand.
GAACGCGTCGACCAGCTCCCAGGCCTGCTCGGAGAAGTCGGTGACCAGGCCGTGCAGGGTGTTCGGGGAGCCGATGAGGACGGGCGTGGGCATGTTGCGGCCCCGGCCCTTGGCGTCCAGCAGATCGGCGACGGCCTCCGAGGTGAACGCGTCGGCGCCGATCCCGTACACGGTGTCCGTCGGCAGCACCACGAGCTCGCCCCGGCGGACGGCGGACGCGGCCTCGCGCAGACCGGTCGTGCGGTCGGTCGCGTCGTTGGTGTCGTATCGCCGAGCCATCTAGCGGGCCTCCTCGTACGGGTGCTGCTGGGGGAATGAAGTATGCGGGGTGCTCACGGCAGCGCCTTGCGGGCGGTGGCGAAGCGGGGGCGCCTGTTCAGGTCGGGGTGGTCGGCCGCGTCGGCCCACCCCCGTTCCTCGGCGAAGATCCACGGAACCTGCCCGCCCTGGGTGTCGGCGTGCTCGACGACGACCACTCCGCCGGGCCGCAGCAGCCGGTGCGCGGTGCGCTCCAGGCCGCGGATCAGGTCGAGGCCGTCCTCACCGGAGAACAGCGCGAGGTCGGGGTCGTAGTCGCGGGCCTCCGGGGCGACGTACTCCCACTCGGTGAGCGGGATGTACGGCGGGTTGGAGACGACCAGGTCGACCTGGCCGTCGAGGTCCGGGAAGGCCGTCAGGGCGTCTCCCTGGCGCAGCTCGACCCTGGACCCCTCCATGTTCTTGCGGGTCCACCTCAGGGCGTCCTCGGACAGCTCCACGGCGTACACGCGCGAGCGCGGCACCTCCTGCGCGAGCGCCAGCGCGATGGCGCCCGAGCCGGTGCACAGGTCGACGATGCAGGGCTCGACGACGTCCATCGCGCGGACGGCGTCTATCGCCCAGCCGACCACCGACTCGGTCTCGGGCCGCGGGACGAACACCCCGGGACCCACCTGGAGCTCCAGGTAGCGGAAGTACGCCCGCCCGGTGATGTGCTGGAGCGGCTCGCGCGCCTCGCGGCGGGCGATGACCTCCCAGTACCGGGCGTCGAAGTCGGAGTCCCTCACGGTGTGCAGCTCGCCGCGCTTGACGCCGTGCACGAACGCGGCGAGCTCCTCCGCGTCGGTGCGCGGCGAGGGCACGCCGGCGTCGGCGAGCCGCTGGGTGGCCTGGGCCACCTCGGCGAGCAGCAGGTTCACGACGGTCCTCCGTGCTGGGTGCGGGCGGGATTTACGCGGCGGCGAGCTTGGCGGCGGAGTCCGCGTCGACACAGGCCTGGATCACCGCGGCGAGCTCGCCGTCCAGGACCTGGTCGAGGTTGTACGCCTTGAAGCCGACGCGGTGGTCCGAGATGCGGTTCTCCGGGAAGTTGTACGTACGGATCTTCTCGGAGCGGTCGACGGTGCGGACCTGGCTGCGACGGGCGTCGGCGGCCTCCCGCTCCGCCTCCTCCTGCGCCGCCGCGAGCAGCCTGGAGCGCAGGATACGCAGTGCCTGCTCCTTGTTCTGGAGCTGGCTCTTCTCGTTCTGGCAGGAGGCGACGACTCCGGTCGGGATGTGCGTGATGCGCACGGCGGAGTCGGTGGTGTTGACGGACTGCCCGCCGGGGCCGGAGGACCGGTAGACGTCGATGCGCAGGTCGTTCGGGTTGATCTCGACGTCGACCTCCTCCGCCTCGGGGGTCACCAGGACACCGGCGGCGGAGGTGTGGATGCGGCCCTGCGACTCGGTGGCCGGCACCCGCTGCACGCGGTGCACGCCGCCCTCGTACTTCAGCCGGGCCCACACGCCCTGGCCGGGCTCGATCTGCCCGCGGGCCTTCACGGCCACCTGGACGTCCTTGTAGCCGCCCAGCTCGGACTCGGTGGCGTCGATGATCTCGGTCTTCCAGCCGACGCGCTCGGCGTACCGCAGGTACATGCGCAGCAGGTCGCCGGCGAACAGGGCGGACTCGTCGCCGCCCGCGCCCGCCTTGATCTCGAGGATGACGTCCTTGTCGTCACTGGGGTCGCGCGGGACGAGGAGCAGGCGGAGCTTCTCGGTGAGCTCCTCGCGCTGCTTCTCCAGGTCCTTGACCTCGGCGGCGAAGTCGGGGTCGTCGGCGGCCAGTTCGCGCGCGGTCTCGATGTCGTCGCCCGTCTGCTTCCAGGAGCGGTACGTGGCGACGATCGGGGTGAGCTCGGCGTAGCGCTTGTTCAGCTTGCGCGCGTTGGCCTGGTCGGCGTGGACCGACGGGTCGGCGAGCTTCTTCTCCAGGTCGGCGTGCTCGGCGACGAGTTCCTCGACGGCCTCGAACATCTTGGGCTCCTGCGATTGCGTGGGTGAAGGGCGGGCGACCAAAAACGCCGGTCCCGGCCTGCCCCCTTCATTCGCGCGGTTCGCCTCCGGAGCGCTCGCGTCGGTGTCGAGAACACGATCGTGCTCAGCCCTTCGGGCCTCCGCGCGCTCGCGCCCTCGCCACCGACGCGCTCCTTCGGCTCACTCGCGTGAGCGGGGACGCGGCCGTGGACCGGCGATATGGGGCTCGCTACTTCTTGGAGCCGGCGGCCTTGCCGAAGCGGGCCTCGAAGCGGGCCACACGGCCACCGGTGTCGAGGATCTTCTGCTTGCCCGTGTAGAACGGGTGGCACTCGGAGCAGACCTCGGCGCGGATGGTGCCGCCGGGGAGCGTGCTGCGGGTGGTGAACGACGCGCCGCAGGTGCAGCTGACCTGCGTCTCGACGTACTCGGGGTGGATGTCGCGCTTCAAGGTGTCTCCTAGGTTCGGGAGGGCACCGGGTCGCTGCCGCGGGGTGCGGGGGCGTGAACCGGGGCCGACTCACCAGTCTGCCAGGACTGGCGTCCTCTCCCAAAACCGGGGGTTGCCGTCGTTTGTTCCCCGCGGGCCGGTGGGGGCTTGTCGCGCAGTTCCCCGCGCCCCTTGAAAGCCCCTCGTTTCACCAGTGGCCGTTCCTTCCGTGGCGCTCTTCGGGATCGGCTGGTCGTTCTTCAGGGCGTTCCAGACCTGCTGGGCCTCAGCTTTCTTGATCAGGACCCGGTTGGCGTCGGCCGGGTCGTAGGCGACCGGCATGGTGATCATGTGCAGGCCGGCGGGGGTGATGTCCTTCAGGCCGGACGCGAAGGACATCAGGGCGTTGACCGAGCCCAGGTCGGAGTCGGTGGTGACGGTCCTGGTGACGGTGTCGGCGAGGTCGTACAGCTTCTTGGGGCCGGTGAGGACGCCGACCTCCCCGACCTGCCGCACCAGGGCCTTGACGAAGGCCTGCTGGAGCCGGATGCGGCCGAGGTCGGAGCCGTCGCCGACGCCGTGCCGGGTGCGCACCAGGGCGAGGGCCTGTTCACCGTCGAGCCGGTGGGTGCCGGCCTTCAGGTCGAGGTGGCTGTCCGGGTCCTCGATGTCCTCACCGGTGGTGACCTCGACGCCGCCGAGTTCGTCGACGAGTTTCCGGAAGCCGGTGAAGTCGATCTCCAGGTAGTGGTCCATGCGCAGGTCGGTGATCGACTCGACGGTCCTCACCGCGCAGGCCGCCCCGCCCGTGGCGTAGGCGGAGTTGAACATCACACCGCTCGCCGCGGGGTGGGTGCCGCCGTCGGTGTCGGTGCACTCGGGGCGGTCGACGACGGTGTCGCGCGGGACGGAGACCACGCTCGCCCTCTCGTGGCCCTCGTGGACGTGGACGATCATCGCGGTGTCGGAGCGGGCGCTTCCGTCGTCGGCGCCGCCGCCGATCTCCTTGTTGCCGCCGGAGCGGGTGTCGGAGCCGAGGACGAGGATGTTCTCGGAGCCGTCGCCGGCCTTCTCGGGCCGGTCGGCGCCGAGGACCCGGTCGATGTCGAGGCTCTCGATGTTGCCGTTGAGCTTGACGTACACGTATCCGGCGCCGGTGCCGCCGAGGGCGACGACGCCGACGGCCGTCCAGGCCGCGACCCTCAGGCCCCGGCGCCCCTTGCCCCGGTGGCCCGGTGTGCTCTCGGCAGACATGTGCTCCTCGGCTCGTCCCCGGACGGTTACCCCCTGCACCCGGTGTCAGACCCGGCCCTCACAGCCGTACGGCATCCATCGTCCCGCCGGCCGCCCCCTCGCCGCACGCGGAAGGGCCGCCCCCTCGCGGGAGCGGCCCTTCCGGTGGAAAACGCGACGGGAAAGCGCGACGTCAGTCGCCGTTGCCCGGGGTCGTCTTCTGGATCTGCATCAGGAACTCGGCGTTCGACTTGGTCTGCTTCATCTTGTCGAGGAGCAGCTCGATCGCCTGCTGCTGGTCGAGCGCGTGCAGCACCCGGCGCAGCTTCCAGACGACGGCCAGCTCCTCGTTGCCGAGCAGGATCTCCTCCTTGCGGGTACCGGACGCGTCGACGTCCACCGCGGGGAAGATGCGCTTGTCGGCGAGCTTCCGGTCGAGCTTGAGCTCCATGTTGCCGGTGCCCTTGAACTCCTCGAAGATCACCTCGTCCATGCGGGACCCGGTGTCCACCAGGGCGGTGGCGAGGATGGTCAGCGAGCCGCCGTCCTCGATGTTGCGGGCCGCACCGAAGAAGCGCTTCGGCGGGTACAGGGCGGTCGAGTCGACACCACCGGACAGGATGCGGCCGGAGGCCGGGGCGGCGAGGTTGTACGCACGGCCCAGACGCGTGATCGAGTCGAGCAGCACGACGACGTCGTGACCCAGCTCCACCAGGCGCTTGGCACGCTCGATGGCGAGCTCGGCGACCGTGGTGTGGTCCTCGGCGGGGCGGTCGAAGGTCGAGGAGATGACCTCGCCCTTCACCGACCGCTGCATGTCGGTGACCTCTTCCGGACGCTCGTCGACGAGGACGACCATCAGGTGGCACTCGGGGTTGTTGTGGGTGATCGCGTTGGCGATCGCCTGCATGATCATGGTCTTGCCGGTCTTCGGCGGGGCCACGATCAGACCGCGCTGGCCCTTGCCGATCGGCGACACGAGGTCGATGATCCGGGTGGTGAGGACGCCGGGGTCCGTCTCCAGGCGGAGGCGGTCCTGCGGGTACAGCGGGGTGAGCTTGTTGAACTCCGGGCGGCCGCGGCCGTGTTCGGGCGCCATGCCGTTGACGGAGTCCAGGCGGACCAGCGCGTTGAACTTCTCGCGGCGCTCGCCCTCCTTGGGCTGGCGCACGGCGCCGGTGACGTGGTCGCCCTTGCGCAGGCCGTTCTTGCGGACCTGGGCGAGGGAGACGTACACGTCGTTCGGGCCGGGCAGGTAGCCGGAGGTCCGGATGAACGCGTAGTTGTCGAGGATGTCGAGGATGCCCGCGACCGGGATCAGGACGTCGTCCTCGGTGAGCTGCGGCTCCTGGCCCATCTCGTCGCGGCCACGACGGCCACGGCGGTCGCGGTAGCGCCCGCGACGGCCACGACGGCCGCCCTCGAAGTCGTCGTCGTCGTGCTGCTGACGGTCCTGTCGGCCGCCGCCGCCCTGCTGGTTCTGCTGACGGCCCTGGCCCTGCTGCTGGTCGTCGCCCTTGCCGCGACGGTCCCCGCGGTCGCCACGCTCACCGCGGTCACGGTCGCGGCCGCGCTCACGGCGGTCGCGGCGGCGGCCCTCGCCGCCGTCGTGGTCGCCCTTGGCGTCGCCCTGCTGCTGCGACTGCTGCTGGGCCGGGGTCTCGGCCTTGGGCTCGGCCTTCGCCTCGGCGGTGACCGTCTCGGTCGCGGCGGCGGCCGGGGCGCCCGCCTCGGCGGTGGCGCGACGGCGGCGGCGCTCGACGGGAGCGGCCTCCTCGGCCTGCTCGGACTGGCCGGCGGCCTTCGGGGAGGGCTGGCCCGGGATCTCGATCTGCTGCTGGGCCGCGGCCTTCTCGGCGGGGGCCTGCTCGGCCTTGGCGTCGGCCTTCTTCTCGGCGGCCTCGCCCGTACGGGTCCGGGAGGTGGCACGGCGCTTGGGCTTGGTCTCGGCGGCGGACTCGGCCTTGGCCGGGGCGGCTGCCCCTCCGGCGGCCTGCGCCTCCTTGATGACCTCGATCAGCTGGCTCTTGCGCATCCGCGCGGTGCCCCTGATCCCGAGGCCGGATGCGACCTGCTGCAGTTCGGCCAGCACCATGCCCTCGAGGCCGGTACCGCGGCGCCGCCGGGAGCCGGCACCGGTGGCAGGCGCGGAAGCGTCCGTGGCGGGCGCGGCAGCGGTCTCCTCGACACGTGCGCCCATCAGATCGGTGGTGTCGCTCACGAAGGGTCCTTCCCTGGAGCGGACGTCGGCCTGTCTGGCTCGGCGACCGGTTGTGCTGTCCGGCATCGGTCCTTGCTGTGTGAACCGTGCCGGGGCGGTTGTCCGCCTGAGCGGCGGAAGAGATATCTGGTGATGGCGCTTCCCCGAGCCGTGGCATCCAGTGTCACGTGGCGTGGTCGCACCGGTTCCGAAGCTCCCCCAGAGGGGGTACCCCCATCGTCGAGCCGTTCAGTGTCCGCGTGCGACGTACTGCCCGCGTACGTAGCAGAGAACACAGTGCGGCTTGGGGGGCTCCCGGAAGAATGTCTGTCCCGGACGGGGACACGAGGCACCTCGCCATGGTGGGGTCGGGTGCAGACTTGAGGTTAACACTACCGGATCCAACAAACATTCCCCCTCTCCAAATCCGGCAACCGTGTGTCAGGTGGCGAGCGGAAGCACGCTCGCGCCCTGCGCGTCGAGACCGAGCCGGTTGGCGGCCCAGTCATTGCCGGCCAGTGCTTCGACCTTGTCGGCCGTTTCCGCGTCCGCCAGCGCCATGACCGTGGGTCCGGCGCCGGAGATCACCGCGGGGATCCCGTCCCCCCGCAGCCGCTCCACCAAGGCGGCGCTCTCGGGCATGGCCGGGGCGCGGTACTCCTGGTGCAGCCGGTCCTCGGTGGCGGGCAGCAGCAGCTCGGGGCGCCTGGTCAGGGCCTCGACGAGCAGGGCCGCACGGCCCGCGTTGGCGGCGGCGTCGACATGCGGCACGGTGCGCGGGAGCAGACCGCGCGCGGTCTCGGTGAGAACCGGCTTCCCGGGCACGAAAACCACCGGAACGATGGAATCGGCGGGGTCCATCCTGATCGCCCGGGCCGCGCCGCCCTCCATCCAGGACAGGGTGAAACCGCCCAGCAGGCAGGCCGCGACGTTGTCGGGGTGGCCCTCGATCTCGGTGGCGAGCTCGAGGAGCGCGGTGTCGTCGAGCCTGGCCTCGGCGCCTATGGTCACGGCGCGGGCGGCGACGATGCCGGCGCAGATGGCGGCGGAGGAGGAGCCGAGGCCGCGGCCGTGCGGGATGCGGTTGGCGCAGACGATCTCCAGGCCGCGCGGCTGTCCGCCGAGCAGGTCGAAGGCGGTGCGCAGGGAGCGTACGAGCAGATGGCGCTCGTCGCGCGGGAGGGTCTCGCCGCCCTCACCGGCGATGTCGATGTGCAGTCCGGAGTCGGCCACCCGGACGACCACGTCGTCGTAGAGACCCAGCGCGAGGCCGAGGGCGTCGAAGCCCGGGCCGAGGTTGGCGCTGGTGGCGGGGACGCGCACCCGGACGGCGGCGGCGCGGAACGCGGGACCGGCCATCGCTCGAAGACTCTCCTTGAGCTGCGTGACTGTCGAATGACATTCGAGGGACGTGAGGGGGACGTGCGGGGGCGTACGAAACCCCCTGGGATCGCCGCCGACCGGGGTGGCCGGCCGCTTTCCGGGCCGCTCCGGGCCGCTTTCCGGACCACGGAGACGCCGCGATACCGCGGCATATGCGGCGGGCGGGTTCGGTACAGCCTATCGAAGGAAGGTTCAGTGGCGACATAGGGCGCACAGGAGGCGCACGATGCGTGTCGCAAGCCCCCTGTGCACCCCCTGTGGAGAACTTCCCCAGGTGGACGCGCTCTTACGCCCGCTGTGCGGGCCCTGTCGCGTCCGGCCGCCCGTGCTAGACCAGGCCGAGCCGCTCGGCGGCGGTCGCGGCGTCCACGGGGACGGTGACCGGCTGCGGGGCGCCGGCGACAGCCCAGTCCGGGTCCTTCAGGCCGTTGCCGGTGACGGTGCACACGATCTTCTGCCCCGGGTCGACCTTGCCCTGCTCGGCGGCCTTCAGCAGACCGGCGACCGACGCGGCGGACGCGGGCTCGACGAAGACGCCCTCCTGCGAGGCCAACAGCCGGTAGGCGCGCAGGATCTCACGGTCCGTCACCTCGTCGATGGCGCCGCCCGACTCGTCCCGCGCGGCGAGCGCGAAGTCCCAGGAGGCGGGGTTGCCGATGCGGATGGCGGTGGCGATGGTCGACGGGTCCTTGACGACCTCGCCGCGCACGATCGGCGCGCTGCCTGAGGCCTGGAACCCCCACATGCGCGGCCTCTTCGTGCTGACCCGATCGGCGGCGTACTCCTTGTACCCCTTCCAGTACGCGGTGATGTTGCCCGCGTTGCCCACCGGCAGGACGTGGATGTCGGGCGCGTCGCCCAGCATGTCCACGATCTCGAAGGCGGCCGTCTTCTGGCCTTCTATCCGCACCGGATTGACCGAATTGACCAGCGCCACCGGGTAGTTGTCGCTCAGCGCGCGGGCCAGCGTGAGGCAGTCGTCGAAGTTGCCGTCGACCTGGAGGATCTTCGCCCCGTGGACCAGCGCCTGCCCCATCTTGCCGAGCGCGATCTTGCCCTGCGGCACGAGGACGGCGGACACCATCCCGGCCCGCACCCCGTACGCGGCGGCGGAGGCGGAGGTGTTGCCGGTGGAGGCGCAGATGACCGCCTTGGCCCCCTCCTCCTTGGCCTTGCTGATGGCCATGGTCATCCCGCGGTCCTTGAAGGACCCGGTCGGGTTCGCGCCCTCGACCTTGAGGTGCACCTCGCAGCCCGTGCGCTCGGAGAGCACCTGCGCGGGCACGAGCGGCGTGCCGCCCTCGCGGAGCGTCACGACCGGCGTGGTGTCGGATACCGGCAGCCGGTCCCGGTACTCCTCGATGATTCCGCGCCACTGGTGGGTCATTGCTGGTTACTCTCCTTCAACCCGCATGATGCTGGCGACACCGCGCACGGTGTCGAGCTTGCGCAACGCCTCGACGGTCCCGCCGAGGGCCGCGTCGGACGCACGGTGCGTGACGACGACGAGGGAGGCCTCACCGTCCTTGCCCTGCTGGCGAACCGTATCGATCGAGACACCGTGCTCGGCGAACACGGTCGCGACCTGGGCGAGAACACCCGGTTTGTCGGCCACGTCGAGGCTGATGTGGTACCGCGTGACGACCTCGCCCATCGACGAGACGGGCAGCGCGGCGTACGCGGACTCCCCCGGCCCGGTCGTCCCGCTGATCCGGTTGCGCCCCACGGCGACGAGGTCACCGAGCACGGCGGAAGCGGTCGGCGCACCACCGGCACCGGGCCCGTAGAACATCAGCTGCCCGGAGGCGTCCGACTCGACGAACACCGCGTTGTAGGCGCCGCGCACGGAGGCCAGCGGATGGCTGAGCGGGATCATCGCCGGATGCACCCGCGCGGTGACCGACGCCCCGTCCTCGGCCCGCTCGCAGATGGCGAGCAGCTTGATGGTGCAGCCCATCTCCTTGGCGGAGGCGAAGTCGCCGGCGGTGACCTCGGTCATGCCCTCGCGGTGGACGTCGTCGAGCCGCACCCGCGTGTGGAAGGCGATCCCGGCGAGGATGGCGGCCTTGGCGGCGGCGTCGAACCCCTCGACGTCGGCGGTGGGGTCGGCCTCGGCGTACCCGAGCGCGGTGGCCTCGTCGAGCGCCTCCTGGTACCCGGCGCCCGTGGAGTCCATCTTGTCGAGGATGAAGTTGGTGGTCCCGTTGACGATGCCGAGCACCCGGTTGACCTTGTCGCCGGCGAGGGACTCCCGCAACGGCCGGATCAGCGGGATGGCGCCGGCGACGGCGGCCTCGTAGTAGAGGTCCTTGCCGTGCTCCTCGGCGGCGGCGTGCAGCGCGGCGCCGTCCTGGGCGAGCAGCGCCTTGTTCGCGGAGACGACGGACGCGCCGTGCTCGAAGGCGGTGGTGATGAGCGTACGGGCGGGCTCGATCCCGCCGATGACCTCCACGACGATGTCGAGGTCGCCGCGTTTGACCAGCGCGGTGGCGTCGGTGGTGACCAGGGCGGGGTCGATCCCCTCCCGCACCTTGTCGGGCCGCCGCACGGCCACGCCCGCGAGCTCCACCGGGGCCCCGATCCGGGCGGCGAGGTCGTCGGCGTGCGTCGTCATGATGCGCGCCACCTCTGAGCCGACCACTCCACAGCCCAGCAGCGCCACCTTCAGCGGACGCGTACGCATCATCCGACCTCGTTTCCTGATTACCGTCTCGGTTGCACCAGTCTCACTCACCGGACGGAACTTTCTGCGTTATGTCCGGATCGTGAGACATCTATTTCATTTTCACGACCGGGGAGACAGAAGATCTTCCGCCACCCGGCCGGTGTTCTTGTCGCCGCCGCTCATCCGACGTCGAGCCGGAGGAGATCCTCCTCCGTCTCCCGCCGCACGATCACGCGCGCCTCGCCGCCCCTGACGGCGACGACGGGCGGACGCAGCACATGGTTGTAGTTGCTGGCCATCGACCGGCAGTACGCCCCGGTCGCGGGGACGGCGATGAGGTCCCCGGGTGCCAGGTCCCCCGGCAGGAAGGCGTCCTTCACCACGATGTCCCCGCTCTCGCAGTGCTTGCCGACGACCCGGCACAGCATCGGCTCGGCGTCGGAGACGCGGGAGGCGAGGGAGACGCTGTACTCGGCGTCGTACAGCGCGGTCCGGATGTTGTCCGACATCCCGCCGTCCACGGAGACGTACGTCCGCAGCCCGTCGAGCGGCTTGACGGTGCCGACCTCGTAGAGCGTGAAGGCGGTGGGCCCGACGATGGCCCGCCCCGGCTCGACGGAGATCCGGGGGGTCGTCAGCCGCGCGGCCTCGCACTCCCGGGTGACGATCTCGGTCAGCGCCTTGGCGATCTCGTGCGGCTCGCGCGGGTCGTCGTCACTGGTGTACGCGATCCCGAGCCCACCCCCGAGGTCGATCTCGGGCAACTCGACCCCGTGCTCGTCCCGGATGTCCTTGAGCAGCCCCACCACCCGGTGCGCGGCCACCTCGAACCCGGACATGTCGAAGATCTGCGACCCGATGTGGGAGTGGATCCCGATGAGCTCGAGACCGTCCAGCTTCAGCGCCCGCCGCACGGCCTCCGCGGCCTGCCCGCCGGCCAGCGGGATGCCGAACTTCTGGTCCTCGTGGGCGGTGGCGATGAACTCGTGCGTGTGCGCCTCGACACCCACGGTGATACGGATCTGCACCCGCTGCCGCGTGCCCAGCTCCTGTGCGATGTGCGCGACCCGGACGATCTCCTGGAACGAGTCGAGCACGATCCGCCCGACCCCGGCCTCGACGGCCCGCCGGATCTCCGCCACGGACTTGTTGTTCCCGTGGAAGGCGATCCGCTCGGCGGGCATCCCCGCGGAGAGCGCGGTGGCGAGCTCCCCACCGGAGCACACGTCGAGATTCAGCCCCTCCTCGTGCAGCCACCGCACGACGGCCCGGGAGAGGAACGCCTTGCCGGCGTAGAACACGTCGGCGTCGCTGCCGAAGGCGGTGCGCCAGGCCCGCGCCCGGGCCCGGAAGTCGTCCTCGTCGAGGACGTAGGCGGGGGTGCCGTACTCCTCGGCCAGCCGCTTGACGTCGATCCCGCCGACGGTGAGCACACCGTCCGTGTCACGCGTGACGGTCTCGGCCCACACCTTGGAGTCGAGGGCGTTCAGGTCGGTGGGCGGTGCGGAGTAGTGCCCCTCGGGGAGGACGTCGGCGTGACGGGGCCCGGCGGGGTGTGCGGAACGGCTCATGTCAGTGTCTCTCTGGACTCTCTCAGAGGTGATCGGGTGCGTCGATGCCGAGCAGGGACAGGCCACCGGCCAGCACCGCCCCGGCGGCGTCGGCGAGCGCGAGCCGGGCACGGTGGGCGGCCGAGGGTTTCTCCTCGCCGAGCGGCAGCACGGCGGGAAACAGCGGCGTCACGGCGTCGGCGACGGCGACGAGCTGCCGGGCGAGCCGGTCGGGCGCACGGTGGGTGGCGGTGGCGGCGAGGACACGGGGGTGGTCGGCGAGGACCTGGAGCAGCGACCGGGCTCCGTCCACGGGACCGGGCTCGGGACCGAACCCGAGGTCGGCGGCATTGCGCAGGAGCGCCCGGGTCCGGGCATGGGCGTACCGCACCCGGAACAGCGGATTGCTCTCCCGCTGCACCAGATGCTCGTCACCGATCCGGGGCCGGTCGTGCGGGGCGGGGTACAGCAGGGCCCAGCGGCCGGCGTCAGTACCGAGGCGGAAGGGGTCGGCGGGCGCGGGAACGGGCCGGACGACGATGCCGTCGTGGTCGTCGACGCGAACCACGGCACCCTGCGACTGGAGAACCCTGGTGAGGGCCTCGACCTGCACGACGGCACGCACCTCACGGGCCGCCCGCAACTGGACGGTGCGACCGCCCAGGGCGTCACCGTGCCCGTACCGGGAACCGCACCGCAGAACCTCGCGAACGAGCCCGACGGGCCCTCCCCCGTCGGCGAGGCTGATGTTGATGAACCCGGGCCCGGTGACGACGACGTCATCGATGCCGTCGGCGCGCAGAAGACGCGACCGCAGGATCTCGGCGACCCGCTGGGCCGGCTGACCGGCCGGCCGCGCGAGCTGAAGGGCGACATTGGTCGCGTAGTCCCCACACCCTCCGGGCCCCGGAGGCGCGACACGAACCCTCTCAGGCAGAGCCACCACCCTCAGCTCCCCCTCATCGACGGCACGACGCACCGCGTGCAGCACGGTGCGGGAGAGCTCGACGGGGGTCACGGGACAAGCGTAGGGGAGGAAGGGGGTGGGTAGACGAATGAGTTAGGCCGCGATTCCGAGATGTGGACGGCCGTCGGATCTCACCCTCCGGCATGCCCGGCGGCCGGCTCGGCGTCCCCGGGCCCACGAACCCGCCCGAGGGGACCGAGGATCAACCGCTGGACGAGCCGCACGAGCTCCCCGGGCTCGAAGGGCTTGGCGAGGAAGGCGTCCACTCCCACATCGAGCCCGCTCTCGATCTCGTACTGGGTACAGGCACTGACGATGACGAGCGGAAGATGACTGGTCCGAGGATCCGTACGCAACCGGGCCGCGGTCCGAAGCCCGTCGAGCCGCGGCATGACGACATCGAGGGTGACGAGGTCGGGCCGCACCTGATGGACGACTTCCAGACACTCGGCACCATCGGCCGCGGTCACGACCTCGATGCCCTCCAGCTCGAGGTTGACCCTGATCAACTGCCGGATGACCTTGTTGTCGTCCACAACAAGAACCCGGCCCGATGCGCCTGGCACAACTCGAGAGTAGGTCGGACCCGGCCACCACGTCCGGCGTTTCCCCACTTCCACCCCGCACGGGCGACACCCCGCACTCCGGACCGACCCCGGCCGGCTGCCGCCCGCTGCGAAAACGGGTTCATGACCACCCCCAGGGAGCTGGTAATGTTCTACCCGTCGCCGCGATCACCGCGACGGACACGCCCCCGTAGCTCAGGGGATAGAGCAACGGCCTCCGGAGCCGTGTGCGCAGGTTCGAATCCTGCCGGGGGCACCTTGTAGTAGGTGCCTGAAGACCCCGTCACCAGCGGAAACGCTGCCAGCGGGGTCTTCGCGTATGTGCAGGCGTGCGCGGGCCGAAGCGGCCGTATGTCGGGGTCTGTGGACGAGGCGTGGACGGGATCTTGGTGCATCGCCGCAGGTCGCTGTCGGATTCCAGAGGCGGCCGGCTCACGCGCCCTCCTCAGCCTCCGCGGCATCGTGCGGCGCTCAACTGCTTAGATCATCGGCATGACCGACTGGTCACGACCCCACCGCGCCTACGGCACGGCAGAAGACGTCGCAAGCTGACCTACGTCTTCGGTAACGCCCAGTGCGCCGAGGGTGATGCGATCTTCAGCGTCGAGGAAGCCATCGTCGCCCGATGGGGCTGATGACACTACGACCGCCAATCGCTGCCACAGGTTATGCCGCCAGTGTGGAAGGCTATTGGAGAGCCCGGCAAGAAGGTTTTGGTGCTGGTAGCACGGCTGGGGAGACTCTCGGTGCTCACAACAGCGGTGTTGCTCGGTTGAGATGGCCTTGGACGTCATCAGTGCATGTCGTGCCCGATGACCACGCCAGGACCCTCAGCCAAGCCATCCCAGCTGGCGATCCGAAGCGGCACGGTTACCGACGAGCCCGGCGAGATGAACACCCCGCTGGTGGAGCCGCCAAATCCCTTCTCAGCGCGGGCCGCCTTTGCAGCGTCCCGCAGCAGAGCCTCCAGCCGCTGTGACTGCACGGCCATGTCCCCGTCGTGCATCTCCGTCAGCAGCCGCGTCGTAACCAGGACGCGGTCCGAACCATGCCCACAGGGTTGGGAGAGCCGCATTGGAACCGGCTGGGTGGCGCCCCTGTCAACTGCGCGGGCCAAATACGCGGCCCCGTCCCCATCGCGCATGGCTCGAGCTAGCGTGGCTGTCGGGGAGTTACGGAACTTCAGATAAGCCAGACCAGCGAGGAAGCCAACGGCCATCCCGATGTTGGCGGGGGCACCTTCCGGGTTGGCCGCTCCTGAAGCCCTGGTTATAAGGACGGCAAGGCCGCCCCCAGTGGCAGTGCATGAAGCAAGGTAGAACAGGATTCGGAACATGCTTCTCTCTCAGCATCGAGCGACTGACGGCAGTATGACGACCAGGGGTCCCTTTATGGCATGTGGGATAAGGCATGTACGGACCTTTGAATTTTCAGCGCCTCGGTCGGCCAACTCCGCACGGGTCTGTGTAGCGAACGGTGAAACTCAGTCGGATTTGTTCAGCGGCGTCCGGCGCTGAGCCGGCCGTCGAAGGTGATGTCGAAGGCTTGGAGTGCGGCCTTCCAGCGCATGGTCCAGCGTTTGCGTCCGGTGCCGGTCGGGTCCAGGCTCATGACGGCCAGGTAGACGCATTTGAGGGCGGCCTGGTCGGTGGGGAAGTGTCCTCGGGCCCTCACGGCCTTGCGGATGCGCGCGTTGATGCTCTCGATCGCGTTGGTGGTGCAGACGATCTTGCGGATCTCCACGTCGAACCGGAGGAAGGGCACGAACTCCGCCCAGGCCGCCTCCCAGAGCCGGACGATCGCCGGATACTTCCCGCCCCAGGCGTCGGTGAACTCCACGAACCGCTCGAGCGCGGCGTCCTCGGTCGGCGCGGTGTAGACGGGCCGGAGCGCCTTCGCGACCTTCTCCCAGTCCTGCCGGGCCGCGTAACGGAAGCTGTTCCGCAGCAGGTGAACGATGCAGGTCTGGACGATCGTCGCAGGCCAGACGGTGTTCACGGCGTCCGGGAGGCCACTCAGGCCGTCACAGACCAGCATCAGGACATCGGCCGCGCCGCGATTCTTGATCTCGGTCAGGACCTGAAGCCAGTACTTCGCGCCCTCACCACCGTCACCGATCCACAGGCCCAGGATGTCCCGGTGCCCCTCGGCAGTGACCGCCACCGCCATGTAAACAGGCCGGTTGGCGACCTGCCCGTCCCTGACCTTCACGTTCACGCAGTCGATGAAGACGACCGGGTAGACACTGTCCAGGGGACGGTTCTGCCATTCGCTCATGCCGGCCATCACGCTGTCGGTGATCGTGGAGATCGTGGACTTGGAGATCTCCGCGCCGTAGACCTCGGCGAGATGCGCGGAGATCTCCCCGTGCGTGAGCCCTTTCGCCGACAGCGACAGGACCATTTCGTCCACCCCGCCCAGACGCCGCTGCCGCTTCTTGACCAGCTGCGGCTCGAACGACCCGGCCCGGTCCCGCGGCACCGCGATCCCGACCGGCCCCGACTCGGTGATCACAGTCTTCGACCGGTGCCCGTTGCGGTAGTTCTCCCGGCCGCCCTCGGCCCGTTCACCGCGCTCGTGGCCCAGATGATCGGTGAGCTCGCCCTCCAGCCCGGACTCCAACACCCGCTTCGTCAGCTGCTGCAGCAGGCCACCCTCCCCGGTGAGCTTCACCCCACCGGCCTGGGCCCGGGCCACCAGCTCGGCGACCAGCCCGTCATCCACGGCGCCCGCCCCACTCACAGCGGCCTTCCCGGCCTCGCTGCCACTCGTCACGTCAGCCATCAACTGTCGCTTCCAGCTCGGGAGTTACACCGCTCACCGTACAGACCCCTTCCCGGCTCCGCTCCGGGCGACGCTCCTGCCTTCGGCCCGCTCCGCCCGCGCTGCGCCGACGCGCGCCCACACGTGGATAGGGCCGGAATCCATGAGTCGAGCGCCGCAAAGAGCGGGGCGCGGTCAAAGACGATGCCTCCGGCGGGGGATCGGCCGGCACCGGGATGGAGGGGCGACGTCGCCGACCGCGGGTCCGCAGTGGCGTGCGCGAGGAGCTCCCATCCCGTCCACCGCCGACCCAGGCAAAGCCGAGCAGACGCGGCCCAGGGCGTCCAGGTCGTTCGTACAGTGGCGCGCTCCACCTGGACGCCCTGGACCACGCCCGCTCCACGGTGTGTGGGTCGACGGCGGACGGGATGGGAGCAGGGTGAGTGGTGGGCCGAAGCCCAAGGAAATTCCGCGGCTCCACAACAAGTGACCGCGGTTCACATCATTCGATCCGCGGGCTTGACCGATCAGAACTCGATCTGACAGTGTTTCACCCGCGGATCGCAACTCTGCGACCGCGGCGACCACTTCGCCGGCACTGTGTGCTCAATTGGAGTCAGCATGAATCAGTTCGATGTGCTTCCGCCCGGCCTCCCTGGTCAGGTCCTCCCGTGCCTCGTGATCGATGAGCGCCGGGTGGTCATCAACCCCTCGCTCAATCAGATGGAGTCCTTCGTCGTCGACCCGGTGGCGACCGAGGACCCGAAGCGTGTGGCAGCCGACTTCCGCGTGCGGGAGGCCTACGAGATGCGCAAGCGCGTTCAGCGCCTTCTGTCCGGCAACAAGGCCAAGCGGGACAACGTGCCCGCCTACGCCAAGTACCTCATTGACGGCATGGTCAACGGCAAGGACTACGTCACCCCGCCGCAGAGCCTCGTCTTCACGGCTGAGCTGAAGGTCTACGTCGCATCCACTGTCCCGGGTGCCGCGACCTACCTGCACGTGCCGCCGGGCATCCGGGGAACTCATGACGACGGCGAGACCCAGTACCTGGCCCGTCTCATGGCTCGCAACCTGCATCCCACGACCGGCGACATCCCCATGGCCGTCATCGTCGACCACTCCCGCACGATCGACTGGGGCGGCCAGGCCTTCCACGACCTCAACCTGCTCGGCGTGTCGATGTCGGCCGCGGTTGCCATCGCCGCAGACGGACGTGACCCGGCTACGCGCATCGCCAAGACCATGGCCGACACGATTCCGGAGTTGGCCGGCAAGGTCTCGTTCGACTCCCGTCAGGTGAGCGCCAAGAGCGATGCCATCATGACCATCACCACGCTGCGGCGCGCCACCGTTGCCAGCCTGGTTGGCCGCAAGGTGTTCGCCCTCGGTAACAAGCCCCTCACCGAAGACATCACCGATCAGGACAAGCACGACATCCCTCTGGTGTGGCGCCAGGTGTTCACCAGGCTGGAGAAGCACCTCAACCACGACACGGTGGTCGGGCTGCCGGCGGTTCTCACCGCGATCGGTATCGCTGTCCACGAGGCACGTGCCAAGGCTGGCGGGCTGGACAGCCTTCTCCGGAGCCTCGACACGGTGCTCTGGGATAAGTCCACCGAGGACGGTGCTGACCGGTGGGCGGGCATCGCGGGCAAGCTCACCGAGACCAAGGAGGGCGCGAAGAAGTTCTCTGCCGTTGGCGGTGTGAAGGATCTCGGCTACCGCGTGCTGGAGTCTCTGACCAATCCGGAGAGTGACGACTTCACCAAGATCCGGACGGTCTAGCGATAGTCGTGCCCCGCACGTGCCCGATCGAGCGGGAAACCGCAGGAAACACCGGGCGGTCACGGGCACCGAGCGTGAGGGCGGCCCCCGACCGATGTATCTGGTCAGGGGCCGTTCTCACTGCTCGCCACGCGGAGGCGGTGGGATTTGAACCCACGGTGACATCGCTGCCACGACGGTTTTCAAGATCCTCCGGGGTTTGACTCCCACATTGAGGCTCCGCTGCCCTGCTCTGACACCCGCATGTAGTTGAATCGCCTCCACACCTACCGGGTACATAGCAAGATGGGGCATCCTGATGGGATCACAGCCGAGAGGGGGGAACTGTGATGCGTATGCAGGTGCGACTGACTGGTGATCTTGGGGCGATCTCAGTCTTGGCGCTGCGCGACGTACTGTCGAGCACAGTGTCGCTTCTCAATGAGTTAGACCCAAGCGCTGGACGTTCCGGCCTCCAACGAGACTGGGTTGTTACTGGACTGGCTGAGGGAAGTGCCTGTGTGGCGATCGCCGCAGCCCACTCGGAGGGGGAGTTGGCGTTGCCACGGGCATTGGAAGCAGTCCGTGAGCTTCACGAGAGGCCGGCAATTCCTTTGGGAGCCAACGAATTCGCCGTCCGAAAAGTCATTAAGCTGTACCAACTGTCAGGCAAGCGCGGAGTCACAGGAATCGAACTCAGCGAAGTCGGCGATAAGCTGGCCCGAGTGACACCGATCAATGCCCTGGTGGCTGCGCACGCTCGCGAAGCAATTAAGGAAGTCTCGCGCACCAGAAGTTCATTCCGGGGCCGACTCGATAAAATCAACCTTCGAGTAAAATCTCCAGAATTTTCACTCTTCGACGAGAACCGCGGAATCGGACTGCGATGCCACCTTGAGAACCGCGGTGATGTCGACCTATTGCAACAGGTTAAATCTAGCGTAGGTGCTCTCGTTAGCGCTCGCGGAGATCTCAAGAGAAACTCAGCGGGGCAACCAATTCACATGCGAGTGGGCCGACTTCGGGTGATCGAAGAGGCGCCAGCAAGACCAACGCTACACAACATCGCAGGGATTTCACCAGACTGGACCGAAGGCTTGAGTTCCGTAGAGTTCGTTCGGAAACAGCGAAGGTCTCCGAAGGTGATTGAGGGGGGCGAGGAGCAAGAGTGAGCCGGCGTAGGGGGGGAGTCCCGCAACGTTGCTACATAGACTCCTGCGTTTACATTGAGGTCATCAAAGGGCGCACGGGTGTAGGCATCGACCACGATGAGCGGGACTATGATCGCTGCCTTCAGGTATTAGCCCAGTTCGAGAACGGCAATCTCGCCGTGACGGCGTCAACCATGGTCTACGTGGAAGTATTTGGCAAAGGGGAAGCCAAACTTCACGACAAGCGCAAGAGTCAGCTTGCCACTGGAAAAACCCAGGCTGCAGCGTCTGGGATCATCGACGCATGGTTCAAGGCATCTCCCATCTCCTGGGTTGAGGTCCACCAAGACATAGCAGAAGACGCACGCGAGATGGCGCGAAAGTTTCACCTCGACTCCCAAGACGCGGTGCACTTGGCGACAGCGGTTGACGAGGAGTGCGGGATATTCTACACGCTTGATCGGCAACTGATAAGCCGGATTGAAGGCGGAGGCGGCATCCCTAACCTTCAGTTGCTCCTCCCCGTCGCCATGGGTCAGCTAACGATTCCTAGCCCGGCCCCTTCCGGCGACAAACTGTCGCCACTTGAACCGTCGTAATCCCCTAGGCCTATTCTGAGACGAAGTGGACGACGGCCGACATTTCCTTGAGTACGCAGACAGGTGTCACATCTTCTGGGAGGGGAGTGTAAATGAGCACACCTAAGGTTCTCACCGTGACTCTCGAGTTCGAGATGGGTGAGCGAAAGATCCACGCTGCGAGGATCAAGGCGGCTTATGAGGCCGCAGTAAGCGACGCTATCGAGGCAGCGAAGAAGGAGCTTCTCGACGGCAGCGTGACGACCGTCCGCAGCCGCATGACTTGGGACTACAGATGGGCTGAGACGTCGGCTCAGTACACCGATCTTGACATCGAGTGGGCGGAGGATGACGAAGAGCCAGACGACTGATCACTTCGTTTAGTGATTACCACAAGCGTCGTCCCGGGGGTGTCCGCGTGCTCGACCGCGTACTTGCACGGTGCCAGGCCAGGCCCCGAGCGTAGGTCAGTCGGCGTCGCAACCGCCAACGGTAAGCCGTGCCATGCACGACGACGCGACGTGCACCCTTACGCTCCAGTGTCATGGTTCTCCCTCGACATGGAGGATGCTAGCGACTCCGGCTCTGCCGTCCGTAGGGGCAGATGTGCCAGACCCGTGCCAGATCTGCGGGGAACCACGGGGAACCACGGGGAACGCCGGATACCGGTCCCACACGCAATCGGACGCTGGCAGCGCTCTCGCCCAGGTCAGCCGGACAATCGCCCGTAGATCACCTCAGCTTCCCAAGCTGAAGGCTCAGGGGCCGCCATCGCGTGCCGGCCCTTGCGGCTTGGTCTGGTCGACGACACAAGCCGGTAGCGTGGCTGAGGCCGCAGGGGGTGCAGCGAGGCACACGCGCGCCTGACCGGTCGGCACACCCGCCGTCGTGGCTGACTGTCGTCGGCTAAGGTTCGTGCCACAACCGTGCCAGATGCAGGGGTCAGCCACGGTCAGCGCCGGTGTCCCGCGGTCGAGTAGCCGCCCGCTAGCTCGCTCAACAAAACAGCAGCTCAGGCCCGAGATCACCCAGCCTCTCTCCTAAAGCGGGTGTCGCAGGTTCGAATCCTGCCGGGGGCACTCCAGCTCGGACAGCGTGATCAAGCCGCTGACCTGCTGAAGTGCCGAAGACGAAGGGTCGGACTCAGTCTCTCTGAGTCCGACCCTTCGTCGTTGTCTGTCACTGGTCGCGCGTGAGTGGTGCGTGAGGCGCGATCACGTCCGAAAGCCCCTCCTCGGGCGCAGACCACCGATAGCCTCGCCGAAGATCGAGCTACCGACTGGCCAGTGACTTGGGGGAACGGTGTCGGGAAGGGTCACCCAGAGCAGAAGGATCGAACGGGCGGGGGTAAATGCTCTACGCGCGCTCCTCGAAGACCACGATCAGATCGTCCAAGAGATCGACGGCGGCAACGACTACGGGGAAGACCTGTTCGTCATGCTCACCAAGGACGGCGAGCGAACCGGTGTCGCGATCACCATCCAGGTGAAGAGCGGCAATAGGTACAAGCGGGCGCATAGTTACGCTATCCCTGTCGAGGGTCATGCGAACGACTGGAAAAACGGCCTGCTGACCGTCCTGGGCGTCGTGTTCGACGTAGCAACAAAGCAGCTGTTCTGGGCGAACCTCACGGAGTGTCTGGAGTCCTCTGAGGAGGCGCCCAGCTGGATCGCCGTGCCGCGGGAACAGGAACTGAACGAGGACACCATCCAGTCGTTCCTGGCCTTGACTCATGAGTTCGTTGAAGCTCGTTCACAACGACGCATCGAAGAGTCGTCACTGCAGGTCACTCGACTGTCAGGAACCTCCGGTGCCTCGCCCCGCTTCGTAGGCCGGAAGCGGGAGCAACAAGCGATCAGGGACATGCTGACCACCATGGGACGTCGAGTCCTGGTCTCAGGGATGGCTGGCGTCGGCAAGACGTCCTTGGTGGACCAAGTGGCCAGGCACCACGATGTGTCTGCAGTGTTCTCTGGCGGCGTGATCGTCGCAGACATGCACGGGTTCTCGGCGCATCGCACGCGCATGGCTAGTCCCGGAATCGCGTACGGACCTCTCCTGTCAGTTCTCGGCGTGCCGGGTGACGAGATCCCACGTACCGCAGAAGGCCAGGCTGCGCTCTACCATCGAACGCTCGACGCCCTCGACGCCTCTGGTAACCCGGTGTTGATGGTGTTCGACAACGTAGCCGAACTCTCTCAGGTCGCCGAGTTGCTCCCCAGGGCACGCGCCCATGGCGTGGTACTGACCTCTCGCAGCAGGTTGGGAGTGCTCGAAGGAATCGAGACGATCAACCTCGACTGTCTCAGCCCGGAGGAGTCAAACGTCCTGCTCACTCAGATCTTGGGATCTGAGGACCAGCGCCTCCACGCCCCTGACCCGATCCATGATCTGTGCACACTGTGTGGCCATCTTCCGTTGGCGCTGAGCATCTCGGCAGCAATTCTAAAAGACGACGTCGATCTCACGACCGACGAGCTACTGGCAGAACTGAGGGAAGAGAAGAGCCGACTCGATGTCCTGCACTTTGGGGACACCGCTGTACGGGCAGCCCTTCAGGTCTCGCTTGCTCGCCTTGACTGCGCCATGAGGGAACCCTTCTGCCGACTCTCCATCCATCCGGGCAGCGAGATGTCGGAACAGGCTGCCTCGGCAGTCCTCGGAGTATCTGTCCCACAGACTCGCTCGCTCCTGCGCCGGCTCAGTCAGGCCAGCCTCATCTCCCGCAGCTCCGTTGCCTCACGATGGCGGATGCACGACCTTGTGTATCTATTCGCTGCCGAGCAATGCGAAGCAACGGTCCCTGCCAGCGATCGCAAACAGGCCTTCAGTCGCCTAGCCGAGATATACTGCCAGGCTTCACTAAATGCAGACCTCACACTGCGCGGCACTCCCGAGGGGAACCCGCCACAGTTCCAGTCAATTATCGAAGCCCTGAGTTGGCTGGACCTAGAGTGCGCAAATCTGCAGGCTTCAGCACGGTTCGCTCGCGACGCCGATCTAACCGAACACGCGTATTCCATTTCGATGCACCTCATCGTCTATCTCGACCTAAGGGGGCGCATCACCGAAGGTCTTCAATCGGCGCAGATCGCCTACGAGGCGGCACGGAAAGAGCGTGACGCCGAACGGCAGGTTAGGGCTCTCAATAACATTGGAATCAACCTCACCTCCCAGGGCAAGCTGGAAGATGCCATTCGAACGCTCAGAAAGGCAGCCGCAATTGCGGAACGGATTCGCTTCTTGGATGGGCAATGCGACGCAACAGTCAGCCTCGGTACGGCAGTTCGCCAACATATCAGCCCCAGAGCAGCTATCCCGATTTTGATCGACGCCGTGAAACTCTCGAGAGAGAATCGAGACCCAAACGACATCGGAGCATCGCTAACCAACCTTGGCTCCGCATACCGCGAATCCGGCCTCTTGCACCAGGCAGCGGCAGCTCTCAGCGCATCCATTCCATACCATCGCGCCTCGGGAAACCGGAGACAGGAAGCATCTGCACATGCCGGGCTGGGGGTAGCGCTTAGCCAGCTAGGCCAGCAAGAGAAGTCCGAAGAGTGTTTCCAGAAGGCATTTACTGCTTACAGAGAAGTGCAGGACGAAGCGGGAATCCATCTCAACTACATGAACTTGGGGCATACGCAACTGAAATCCGGAAAAATCAAGGATGCGCGAGACTCCCTACATCGAGCACGCCGCTTCTTTCGACGTACCTCACATCATCATTTCGAGGCTAACTCGCTCGGCTTGCTAGGTGCCGCAGAGTGGATGTCAGGAGACATCGATCAAGCACAGATCTACTACGGGGAAGCCATTCGAATCTTTCGTGGAATCGGACTGAAAGAAAGCGAACGAGAGATGAGGGCAGCACTACGTGAAATGTTGAGTGGCCGATCCAGCTAGCTCTAAGGTCAGCTGGCATCGCCACCCAGCCTCCTCTCTGCATGTTCCCAGAGCGTGGTCGAGGGGCCACGTCAACCACGCCCTTGGTACGCCACCACTTCACCAACCAGTCCGACGACCTTGAAGGGATCGTGCACGACCGAGCCGTCTGGTCACCGATCTACGCGATCTCCGGAACGTTGGACAAGACGCTGAGCGAGATCTTCAGGCCCGACTACGGCCCACGCCGTGAAGCGGCCAAGGAGCGTCTCCTCGCCGATCTGTACGGCGGAGCCGACGAGTCGACGGCACCAGGCCAGGACACGACCGACGCACCACAAGCGCACCAGATAGAGCGGGGAACAGCGGGGAACCACGGTGAAAGCGACCGAGGGCGATGAGACCCGGCGCCGAGTGAAAGCCCAGTTCAGCACCTCTTCCAGCCAACAAATGCCCACAGCTTCCCAAGCTGAGAGCTCGCCAGTGCCTGCATGGTGCTGTGCGCAACGACCTACGCGTTATACCTCGCGAAGCTGGTGGGAAGTGCTCACGGAGATCACTTACGCGAGACAAGTCCCTTCGGTAGCATGCTCCGAACGGGGGATTTCGGCTGGTGTGGGGCGAGCAGCAACGCACGTACCACATAAGGCCCGAGAGGTCCTGCCAGATGCCGCTCCTCGGGGCACACAGACGATCGACCGCACAGGACTCACCGGGTACGGAGCGTAAAGATGGACTTCGAGGTCGCTGCTCCCGACCCCGCTGGCATGGTGGCGTCGCTCAGTTCGCTCGGCTACTCGCTTCCCGCCGCCGTCGCAGACCTCGTGGACAACAGTGTCTCAGCAGAGGCCAAGAACATCGACGTCGACTTCACCTGGGACGGACAGAGCTCCTGGATCGCTGTGACGGACGACGGCATAGGGATGACGGAACCCGAGCTGGTGACCGCCATGACGGTGGCGGCCCGCGGGCCGTCGGCCGAACGGAGTCTTACGGATCTCGGCCGGTTCGGTGTGGGGCTGAAGTCAGCCTCCTTTTCCCAATGCCGCAAACTCACCGTCGCGACGGTCAAGGGCGGGGCCTGGCACGTCCGGACTTGGGACCTCGGTGTCGTGGAGCACCACAAGGAGTGGCGGCTCCTCCGTGACCCCGGCGATACGACCACGGCTCTTCTGCGTCGGATCACGGGAAACATGCAGCACGGGACCGTTGTCCTGTGGGAGCAGCTCTCCGGCTACCACAACACCACCGTGACCAGGGACGACGAAAAGACGCAGGCCCAGTTCTATACGGAGGCGGAACGCACCGAAGCCCACCTTTCGATGGTCTTCGCCCGTTTCCTGAAGCGCCCGGCCCGGTGCCGGATCCGGGTGCGCGGCTCCGACCTCTCCCCGTGGGACCCGTTCCTGTCTACACACCCATCGGTCCAGCGGATCCCCTGGGAGCCTTTGCCGCTGGGATCGGAGTCGGTGCGCGTCGAGCCCTTCGTCCTCCCGACGTCACAGCGTCTATCGGAGGCCGAGTACGAGTCGGCTGCCGGGCAGAGGGGGTGGCTGGGGCAGCAGGGGTTCTACGTGTACCGCCGTGACCGCCTGATCCTGGCCGGTGACTGGCTGGGGATCCGCGGCCTGCGGCGCGAGGAGAAGTACAACCTCGCGCGGATCGCCGTGGACATACCTGCGGAGGCTGACGCCGCCTGGGGCGTGGACGTGCGCAAGGCGAGCGTGGTCCCCCCCGTCTCCTTGCGTCGCCACCTGGAGAGGATCGCCAAGTACACCCGCGAAGTGGCCTCCCGTTCCGCACGACAGCGTGGTCAGGTGGTCTCGCGGGCGCACGGTGACCCCCTGAAGTTCGCCTGGAACGTGAAGCGCCACGACGCCCGGATCGTTCTGCGCATCAACAGAAACCACCCCTTGGTGAAGACGGCGATGGACGGCCAGGGGGGCAATCCGGACGTCGTCCGCTCGATGATCCGCCTCCTCGAGGAGACGGTCCCGGTCACGGCACTCCGCATGCTCCACGAGACCGACACGGTCGACGACCCCGAACCCTTCGGAGGTCCAGGGCCTGCCACTCCGGAGACCGTCGACGTCGCCCGCCAGGTGTACGAAGCGCTCTTGGACCAAGGCCGCTCTCCTGAGGACGCCCGGGGAGTACTCAGCTCCATGCCCCCCTTCGACGAGCAACAAGGTTTCTGGAACTCCTGAGACACCTGGTAGTCCCCGCTCCGAACCCACCCGGCCGCTGGAGGTCGCTGTGAGCACCGCCCCTGAAGACAGTCTCGAAAAGGCCGAGCAGACCGCGGTGCTGCTCCTGCCTGGCGACCGGCAGGCAACGCCGGCCGAGGTCGACTTCGCCGTGAACACCGCGGTCAGCATTCTCGCTGCCCAGGGGATCACCGTGGAGCGGGACCAGGTACGGAAGGTACTCGAGGCCCGGGCCTCCGTGTTCCAGGCTGATTCCTCGGCGATGAAGAACGACGAGGGCCACGTGCCCTGGCTCGCCGACGCGAAGGCCGACCGAAAGTGGGACTTCTGGGACCGTTACCGGCGCTACCTCCTGAGCGTCTCCAAGCTCCCGACGCAGGTCGTGCGTCGGCTCGACCAGAGCACCGACGAAGTTCTCGGTGAACTGGAAGACCCTCAGCGGGAAGGCACTTGGCGCCGGACCGGGCTCGTGATCGGGCAGGTCCAGTCCGGCAAGACGGGGCAGTTCATCGGGCTCGCCGCGAAGGCAGCCGACGCCGGCTACCGGCTCATCGTGGTTTTCGCCGGAATCCACAACGACCTGCGCAGCCAGACCCAGCTCCGTATCGACGAGGGGCTCCTCGGGTTCGACACCCAGTACCAGTTCCGTTCGGACGACGACGCGCATCGTCATATCGGTGTTGGCGCGATGTCACATGGCAAGCGCCTGAAGGCCGCGTCGCTCACCACCAGTCACGAGAAGGGGGACTTCGCCCGGAAGACAGCGGTCTCCGCGAACGTGCCGGTGGGCAGCGTCCCGGTGGTCCTCGTGGTCAAGAAGAACCGTCGGATCATCGACAACCTTCGGGACTGGGTGATCGACAACCACGGCGTGGAGGACCCGGGTACCGGCCGGATGGTCGTTCCCGACCTTCCCTTGTTCGTGATCGATGACGAGGCCGACAACGCCGGGGTGAACACCTCCAAGGATCCCGACACCAACCCGTCAGCGATCAACAAGGCCATCAGGAAGCTGGTCAACAGCTTCACGAAGGCGTCCTACGTCGGTTACACGGCGACCCCCTTCGCGAACATCTACATCAACCCGGACACGGACCACGACGAGCTGGGCCCCGACCTCTTCCCGGAGAGTTTCATCCGCACCCTGCGGGCGCCGTCCAACTATCTCGGTCCCGAGCGTCTCTTCGGTCTGGTGACCGACGGCGACGAGGAGGACTTCGAGCCACTACCGCTCATAAGGCACATCAAGGACACAGACCTCTGGGTGCCGGACAAGCACAAGTCCTACCACCAGGTTCCCGACTTCCTGCCCGAGTCGCTGCAGCGCGCCCTCCGGTCCTTCGTCCTGACCTGCGCGGCACGCCGAGCGCGCGGGCAGGTCGCAGTGCACAACTCCATGTTGGTGCACGTGACCCGCTTCACCGCCGTGCAGCAGCAGGTCCGCGATCAGATCGACGCTCACGTGCGTCTGCTCTTCGACGTTCTCCAGGACCGGTTCAGCCATGCCCGTGAAGAACTCGAGGAAGAGCTGCGGCAGCTCTGGGAGGACGACTTCGTCCCCTGCACCGAGGACATGAGCGGGGACAGGCTCCACTGGGAGGACGTCGAATCCCATCTCCACGCTGCCCTCGCGAAGATCACCGTCATGGCCGTCAACGGTGCGGCGAAGGATGCCCTCCAGTACTACGAGCGCCGGGAGACCGGCCTGTCTGTGATCGCCGTAGGCGGCGAGAAGCTCTCCCGCGGTCTGACCCTCGAAGGGCTGTCGGTCAGCTACTACCTGCGTGCCTCGAAGACGTACGACACCCTGCTGCAGATGGGCCGCTGGTTCGGCTACCGTCCCCGCTACGAGGACCTGTGCCGGCTGTACACGACACGTACGCTGCAACGCCAGTACGCGGAGATCACTGCCGCCACTGACGAACTCCGGCGCGATGTCGAGGAGATGTCCGCGGTGGGACTCACTCCCCGCGAGTACGGTCTCAAGGTCAGGACCTCGTCGCTCGGCCTCGGCATCACGGCCTCCAACAAGATGAGGCAGGGCACGCGCGTCCGCCTCAGCTACTCAGGTGAGCTTCCCGAGACGACCATCTTCGACCTCTCCGAGAAGGTGGTTCGCAACAACCACGAGCTTCTCGGGTCGTTCGTAGCGCGCCTCGCCGCGCTCTCCGCCGGGAAGGTGGACGAGCGGAGCGGGAGCATCACCTGGAGTGGCGTCGCAGCTTCGGACGTCACCGAGGGTTTTCTCGACTCCTACCTCACCGATCGGCAGGCCCAGCGGGTGCGACCCGCCTTCATTGCGGAGTATGTACGTCAGTGCGCCAAGCAGGGTGAGCTGGGTAACTGGACAGTCCGCCTGGCCAGCCGACTGCCCGAGGGCGCGGAGGCCGAGATCGCAGGCCATTCCATCGGTCTCATCACGCGCAGCCACTCCAAGTCCTCGGACGTTGTTCCCGGCCGCTACACGATCAAGCGCGTGCTCAGCCCTGCCGACGAGCTCTGTGACCTGACCGACGAGCAGAAGGAGCGTGCGCTGAAGGCCACGAAGGAGGCTGCCAAGGGGAAACTCAACAGGAAGGGGGAACCGCTCGATCCCGACACTCCCCGCGGTCGGCCTCTGCGGCACCAGCGTCGCGCTGACCAACCGTTGCTCCTGCTGTATCCCCTAAGCCCTGCCGAGGTGGCCAAGTCGTCGGGGAACCCCGAGCCGGTCGCTCCGCTGGTCGGTTTTGCCATCAGCTTCCCGTTCTCCCGCCAGCAGTTGAAGACCGAGTACGTGGTGAACGACATCTGGTTCCAGCAGGACATGGAGTTCGACGACTTCGAGGACGAAGAGTGATCGACGAGAGTGTGTGGCAGGAGCTGGAGGCCCACCAGCAGACCCCGGGTAGGTCCACCCGGCGGCTCCACCCCGACTCCCCGCACGACATCCAGGTGTCGGTGACGCACCCCGCCCTTCGGCGGATGCTACTGCTCGGCATGGACGCCCGGACCGCCGACACCGTACGTCAGGAGATCCACGAACTGCCGGCCACCCGTGGCTTGCAGCTGAGCCTGTCGTCGGTGTCCGGCAACCACTACGAGCTCCAAGTCATGCTCACTGACGACGAACTCACGGAGGTGTTTACCCCGCTCGTCTCCGACATCGCGGAGGTGGTGCGGGTCGCACCGACAACCGTGGCGGCAGCGGAGGCCGCGGTTCGCCGCTACGTCCGGTGGCAGCAGCTGCTGCGCTCCGTGTCGCGCGAGGGACTGTCCCGACAGGCCCGGTGCGGCCTCTTTGGCGAACTGTACTTCCTCCTCGAGTACGTGCTGCCGGCTGTCGACCAGCACATAGCCGTCAGCTCTTGGACCGGACCGCGGCAGACGAACCAGGACTTCCAGCTGCCCGGCGCCGCGGTCGAGGTGAAGGCGACCACGGCGCGCTCTCCCAGGACGGTCCAGATCGCGAGCGAGCGGCAGTTGGACGCGGCCGACTCGACGCCCCTCGCACTGGCCCACGTCGTCCTCGACGATCGGCAGCGGGGGCTGGGCATGAGTCTGAACGCCTTGGTGGACGAGATACGGGCCCGTCTGACCTCACCGTCCGCCTCCCAGCGTTTCGAGAGCCTGCTGATCCAGGCCGGCTACCTGCCGAACCAGCGGGACCTCTACGATCACGATCGCTACACCCTGCGTCGCAGCGAGTTCTGGACGGTCGGGGAGGGTTTCCCCCGGATCGTCGAGGCCGAACTGCCGCCCGGGGTCGGCGACTGCACCTACACCATTGACGTGTCGGCCCTGGCCACCCACAGCGTGACCGCTGAAGCACTGGTCGACCTGATCCGAGGAACCCATGGCTGAGCACGACCTCCACGAGTACTCCCGCGCGCTGGTTACCGACATTCAGGCGCTGGCGGACGCCGAGGGCGGCTCGATCCCGAACACGTTCACCCAGCACGTACTCGAGATCCTCGATGAGGCCGGGGTCGTCACCGACGCGGCACTCGCGTACCACTCCTCTCGGGGACTGGAGATCTACGGCTACGGCCTGCCCGAGGACGGGTCCAGCCTCGACCTCTACACCACTGACTTCAACCTGACCCCGTCGAGCAGCAAGCTGACCAAGGCCGACTCCGACAGGCTCTTCCGCAGGCTGTTCGCCTTCCTGGGCAAGCACGGGACCATCCGGCCCAACCAGGAAGACAACACCGACGTGCACGACATGTGCGTCGGTGTGGAGAAAGCGTTGTCTAGCGTTCCGAAAATCCGTCTCTTCCTCCTCAGCAACCGGGTCAGTACGACGAGCGCTCCAGAGCCCACGGCGTTCGAAGGAATTCCCGTCACCTACGAACTCTGGGACCTAGCGCGGCTGCACAGGCACGAGACCTCCGGGAGCATCGGCGAGCCCATCAAGGTGACCTTCGAACGTCCCCTTCCCTGCCTGGCGGCTCACAGCGACGAGCCGAACTACTCGGTCGTCCTGGCCGTGATTCCTGGTCGACAGCTGGCAGAGTTGTACAAGGAGCACCGGACTCGTCTCCTCGAACTCAACGTCCGGTCCTTCCTGCAGACCCGCGGTGCCGTGAACAAGGGCATCCGCGACACCCTGCTAAACGCCCCGGGCAAGTTCCTCGCCTACAACAACGGCGTGACCGCCACCGCCTCGGACGTGGACTTCGAGACCGACGAGGCTGGCAGTCCCGTCGCCATCAGGAGCATGACCGGTCTTCAGATCGTCAACGGTGGCCAGACCACCGCCTCGCTGCACCACGTCCTGACCCGTGACAAGAAGGACCTGGACGGGGTCCACGTGCAGATGAAACTCACGATCGTCGATCCTGCGTACCTGTCCGAGATCGTTCCGAGGATCTCCCAGTACTCCAACACCCAGAACAAGGTGACGTTGGTCGACTTCAGTTCCAACCACGAGTTCCACGTCGCCTTCGAGCGTGTCTCCCGCAGCCTGTGGGCTCCTGCTACCGACGGCAGTGGTCAGGAGACGCGATGGTTCTACGAGCGGGCACGGGGCCAGTACACGGACAAGTCTGCCGAGTACGAGACCCGCGCCGCCCAGCGCAAGTTCAAGCTGATCACGCCGACGCGGCAGAGATTCAGCAAGTCGGACCTTGCCACCTTCGTGCACTCCTGGGAACAGCTCCCCTACTGGGTGAGCCGCGGCGCCCAGAAGAACTTCGCCCACTTCATGGAGCGGGTCGAGAAGTCCGATCCCGTCGTGGACGTGCAGTACTGCAAGCGCGCCATCGCCACCGCCCTCCTCTTCCATGCTGCCGACCGGATTGCCCGTACACACTCGGCTGGCAGTCACAAACGACTGATCACGACCTATACGGTTGCCCGTCTCTCACTTGCCGCCGAGAAGCGGATCGACCTCGACAGGATCTGGAACGAGCAGGGCACAACGGAAGCCCTGAGGGACGCCCTCGACGAACTCTGCCCCCTGATCATGGAGACGGTGATCTCTGGCGACCGGCACGTGTCGGAGTGGGCGAAGAAGCCGGACTGCTGGGACGAGGTGTCCCGCATCCCGTGGACGCTCCCCGACGCGCTTGCCGCTGAGCTCACGGCCGAGCCCTTCGAGATCGCCTCCCCCGAGAGCACCGACTCCGACGAGGCCGAAGCCGCCGTCGAGGACATCCCTAGCGAGGAGTGGCAGGCTCTTGCGGACTGGGCCCGCGAAGGCCGGGTCCTGCGTTCCGTGGACAGGCAGCTCGCCGACCGCGTTGCGCAGCGTCTGTCCCAGGGGCGACGGGTGATCGGGGCCCAGGCCAGGCAGGCGATGGAGGTCTACGAAGAGGCCCTGCGGCATGGGTTCCACCCCGTGCCCGTCGGCCTCGACAACGAGATGGCGTGAGCACGGCAGTCCTGAACAGCTGGAGCTGTCGCTACAGGGTTCCCTCGCCCAACAGGTCGTTGATCGCGTCTTCTGCGCGCCTCAGCACGATGCGACCGTCCCCGTCACTGAACGCGAGCAGCTTGGTACCTGGGCTGATGCCTGCTTCGGCGAGGATCCCGAGCGGGAGCTCCACACTGCTTGTCTCGTCGACGTTGATTTCTGCGGGTTCTCGGATCATCCAGCTCAGTCTGCCACCCGGACCACGCTAATGGCCGCCCAAGGTGGAAGCATGGCTGCTTCGTACTGCCCCGGTACTCCGTCGCGGTCTTCGTCGACGGCTGTTTCTGGCACGGCTGCCCCTCCCACGGCACGCGGCACTTCCGCGGGCCCAACGCGTCACGCTGGGAGGGCAAGATCACGGCCAATATGGAGAGAGACGCCAGGAACACCGAAGCCGCAGGAGAGGCCGGATGAACCGTGATACGCATCTGGGAGTGTGAGGTCAGGGCGGACGCCGGGCGGGCCGCCCAGCGCATCGCCGACGCTGCGCGCCGCAACGTCCCTGTTCTCCCTGAAGCGCCCTGTCAGCCTGCGGTTAGCGCAACGTCCAGGGTGGCTGCGGCTCCCTCGTCCTCCTGCGGACGGGTCGGGCAGTAGTCGCTCAGCGGGCAGCTTCCACAGACGGGCTGCTTGTCCCGGCACAGGTTCTCGCCTATGAACCTGATGGCGGCCATGCGCACAGGTGCATCACGGCCGGCGCCGAGAAGCTTGATGAGGTTGAGCCGCCCCTCAGTCAGTCGGTTGGTCAGGTGCGACTGGTTCTGCTGCACTCTCGCAGCCACCCGCAACGCACTCTGGCTGACCAGCATGATGTCCCCGCCGGCCAGAAGCCTGAACAACGCGAGCTCAGCTGGCTTCAGCCCCATAACCGTGCTGTGATCAAGAACCGAGTCCGCGTTCACCCAGACCTCGGGCTTGTCGACAACGGGACCGAGTCGGTCTTCCAAACGCTTGCGGGCTGCTGCTGTCGACGCTGCGTTCAGGAGTGCGAGGTAGACGTCCTGGGTCAGTTCCTTGTGGCCGGCGACGTCCTCCATCACGGAAGCGAGTTGCCTCTGGTGCAGCTTGCTTCCCGAGAGCACCGCCATGACGAGAGCCCCGAGCGGCTTCATCTTCCGGCCACCGGGGAACTGGTACCACTGCTTACCCGCGCGCTGTTCCTTGGCCCAGCGGGTCAGCTCCTCGCGTACCTTCGGCCACTTGTCCGCGGTCTCGTCCCCCGCAGGAGCATCCTGCGGCAGGAGAACCCGGGCTGCGGCTTCGCCCAGGAGCGGGGGAACTGCGTTGCCAATCTGCCGGAAGGCGTCGCTCCGAGTACCTGCGAACCGGAAGCGGTCCGGAAAAGTCTGAATCCTCGCAGCCTCACGAACGGTCAGCGTACGCGGCTCTTCAGGATGAATGTACCAGTAACCGTCCTTGGCGATGTGCGCAGTGATGGTGCGGCTCAACTCGTTCCAGTCGAGCTTCTTGTACTTGTCTGTGAACTGCTCTGCGTCGTACCTTTGGAAGTCCTTTTCGTCCTCTGCCAGCTTCTCATCAAGCTCGGAGTAGAGGGTTTTGGAGTCCATGACGGTGAAAATCCTGAAGTCGTCGAGACGGACCCGCCTCGTCATGTGGTCATGGATTACACCTTTATCCGCCCTTTTGCGCATCTCCTTGGCGAACGGAGAAGGTGCCGGTTCCTGATTCTCGTCATAGTCGAGAAGACGGGCGCCTACCGGTTCCAAAGGCTCCGGATTGAGTGGGGGAAGGTCGCCGATGGCATCGTGAAGGGTGGTCTGTTTCTTCGGCTTAGCCCAGGGGAACCCGCCGCCGTCTCTCCGCGCGAGCAGGATCAGGCGCTTCCTGTGCTGCGGCACGCGATAGTTCCACGCATCGACGAGACGCACCTGGGTCACGTACCCCAGGCTTTCCAGCTTTGCCTCGATGATGCGGATCACGCTGAAGTCGTCACCGAGTCCCATGTCAGGGACGTTCTCCATGAGGACGGCACGCGGAAGGAGCCGCTCCACGACGTCGACATAGGCGCGCCACAGTTCCTTACGGAGATCGTGCGGATCACGGTTGTGGTACTCGACCAAGTGGCGGATCTTGCTACGTCCGGCACGACTGAACGGCTGGCACGGAGGACCTCCCGCCACGATGTCGATCTCGGCGCCGGAGTCAAGGATTTGCTGGACGAACTCGCTTCGCTTTCCGTCGTCTCCGAGGTCGACACAGAGACTCATTCCCGGGAAGTTCGCTGCATGAGTTTCCCGAGCCCGCTCGTCGAAGTCCACGGCCGCAGCGGTGGTCCACCCGGCTCGCTCAAGGCCGAGGCTCAGGCCACCGGCGCCCGAGAAGAGGTCAACGGCCAGACGCTTATCTTTTCCGTAGCCGGTCTGGACCCAATTCTTGAAGTCTGTCGGCTCACAGTAGTGTTTGTGCTTATCTGGCTTGAAGTAGTCGCTCCGCTCCAGGGGCACGCCATACGTGTTTTTCGCCCCCTTCTCCTTCGTCACGACCTACTCCTCCGTACCTGTCGACCTGAACGACCTCCAGGAGATCACGCACGACGCTACGGAGGCAAGACTTCCGGCCGGTTCCGTCCGCCGCGAAGCCTCGACTGTCACGCGGGTGAGCTGCCTGGCGAACACTGCAGTTCACTCAACGTACCCAGGTGGTAACTTGAAGCAACGTTCTCCTCGTGAACCACCCTATGTTAGAGGACACCCCCTGGGCCGCTCCTCGCGACCGCCCCTTTCCGGGGTGACACATCCACGAACGCCACCTGTTTCAACGAACCCTCGAACCACAAGACACGTTCGATCACAAGGCTGCGCCTCCTTCGCCGGCGCAGCAACCACCGCGTCCCGTGCCCCACTTGCATGTACTGACCAAGGACCCCAGGACGTCTGGTGGCTCGTCCTCACCCCTGCGTGCGACCTCTACGAGGACCTGCCCGGCGGCGGCAATCGCGCGGCCCAGGCCGAGTACATATGTCTCGCCAAGGCGGTTCCGTTGACCGAAGCACCCTTGATCGCTCGTTGGATCGAGGCCGGATCCCCCGGCAAGGGGAGCCGGGAGCGGAACGCGGCTCTGCAGATGTTCCGCGACAACACGCCCGTTACCGGATTCTGCCCAAGTACCTCGACATCCCGCACCTTTTGGTCGACTTCGAGATCTTGCAGTCTGTTTCGTTGGCAGAGGTCTGCTCGTGGACCCGAGTCGCCACGCTGGACAGCCCGTTCGCCGAGGCCATGCTGACCTCGCACGGGCACACGGTGGCCAGGATCGGCACCCCGGTCGTTGACTTCGAGACGCCACTGACACGAGGTGCGGCTTGTGGACTATCCGTGGACGAGTGGTCGATAACCGACGGGCAAGGTGCCCGTGACCTGCGCACATGGCTGAGGCTGAAGCCCCCTCCGGAGCCGTGTGCGCAGGTTCGAATCCTGCCGGGGGCACCTTGTAGTAGGTGCCTGAAGACCCCGTCACCAGCGGTAACGCTGAGGTCGGGGTCTTCGCGTATGTGCAGCCGTGTGCCGCCCGGAGTTGCCGTATGTCGGGCGCCGCGGACTATGCGTGGGCTGGCCACGGAGCAGAAAACCGCAGGTCGTACCGAGAAAGCGCCGAGGTGTGACTACGTAGGTGGAAGCGGGGCAACGCGGGTCCGCGCAGCAGTGGGCGACGGCGCCCACGCATACGTCCCGAGGCTGATGCGGCGACGCTGCGGTTACACCCTGCGGCAGAGGCAGTGCATACCCTGGCCGGACGAAAGCGATAGGGGACCGCGGAAGCATCAAGGGCACCGCACTGCATCGATGATCGAGGAGCATGCCGTATGCCCACCATTGCTTCCCTCTCCGCCAACGACCCCGCGAGCAAGGGTCACTTACCCGGCCGTCCTCTGGGCCGGACGGTCCCTGGCGTCCCGGGCTGGGCGAGACTCGCAGCCGCAGCGGTTGTCTGGGCATCTCTGCCGTCGGCGTTGTGGCGTCTCGCCGCAGTGCTGGGCATACCGCTCGGCCTGGGACAGTCCGAGTACGACGCGATGCTCATACCCGGCTGGGGCCTACTGGTGCTGCCCCTGCTGTCGCTGGCCCAGGAGGGCTTGGCATGGCTGACACTCGGGCTGGTGCGTCCGTGGGGCGAGGTGTGGCCGCGTTGGCTGCCGTACCTCGGAGGCCGTCCGGTCCCGGTCCTCGCCGCGGTTGTGCCGGCCGCATTCGGCGCAGTCGCCTGCAGCGTCTACGGCGTGCTTTTCGTCTGGACGACCCTGCACGCTGAAATGGACATCACGCCGTGGGGCAACTGGCTCATGACCGCCTGCTATCTGCCCGTGGCGGCCTGGGGGCCGCTGCTCGGCGCGGTAACCGTGCACTACTACAGGCGCCGCACTCACAGGTGAAGGGCGCGAGCAACTCATCCATAGCTGCCGTCTGCGGAACCGAGGCCCTCGGACCGGTGAACCTAAAACCCCGCAAAAATGCCCCGACCAGCTAGTCAGCACCTCCCACACAGCGGGAGAAGCTCAGCCTGACACTCGGGACACCCTGAAAAGGGTGCGTGCATGGTGACGTGGTAATCACCCCCAGCAGCCCAGGACGCCTGCAGTGTGCCGCCGCCGACCTCGATCTCTGCACACCTACGGCACGAGCCGCCCGCAGCAGGGAAACCAGACGGGCGGCTTCGTGGTCATGACGCAACCTTCGCACCGCGACCCAACCGTGCGAAGGCTGCGAGGGCAAAAAACAGTCCCCGGTAGTGCTGCACGTGTCCTGGGGCTTCAGTCGTCACTGTCGCTCCGGTATCGCGCCGGCTTGCCGGGGGCCTAGACCACATCCTGTCCAAGTCACTCCGCCGACTAGACGTCCTTATCGACTTTGCGACTCTTTCGGTGTTATGGCTTATTAATCAGGTTAAGTAGACCATGCGCCGAGTCAATAGGTTTTGGGTAAAATTTCCAGCTCCGCCGCCTTGTGTCGGGGCATCCGCCCCTGTCCCGCAGAGCCCTGAAGACAGAGTCGAGGTGGTGCCCACTCGGAGTGAGCGCGTAGCGCACTCGCGGTGGCCAGCCTGGTCGACGGTCGCGCTCGACGACTCCGGCTCCGTCGAGTTGGGTCAGCCGGTCGGACAGCACGGGTAGGACCGCACTATCCGACCGGTCCGGCCGACTGTTCCGCCGGGTCAGCCGCCTTGCTGGAAAGGGAGGCCCGCGACCACGGATGTTCCGCGCGTGGGGCGGGGGCGGACGGTCCAGGCGGTGGCGAGGTGATCGACGAGGAGCAGGCCCCGGCCGTTCTCGGAGTTCGCGTCCGGGTGGGCCAGTGCGGGTTTGCCGGTGCCGGGGTCGGAGACGGCGAGCCAGTAGTGTCCGTCGGCCGGCCACAGCACGAGTTCGATCAGGTCCTCGTCCTCTCGGCAGGCTCCATGGCGGATGGCGTTGGTGACCAGCTCGGAAGTCAGCAGGCCCAGGTCGTCGCCCAGGTGCGGGCGGAGGGCGTGCGGCAGCGATTCGGCGACGGCGTGGCGGGCCCGTCGTACCGAGGCGGGGTGGGCGGGGAGGTGCCAGTGAATGGGCACCAGGGGGATCTCGGGCATGACGAACTCCAGTGTTGTGTGAGGGGTTTGGGGCTCGCCGGTGGCCTGCCGCCCTGGTCGCGGGCGCACCCGTCCCAGGGCAGGCGGGCGTGCTCGCGCGGTGCGCTTCCGGCATCGCGTTGTGTAACTTGCGCAATACTGACAGTAGAGCAGTAGGGGCCACATTTGCCATGTGGTTCGAAATAATGGCCTCGATGCGGTGAACTTGTGCTTATAGGACTGATTCGGACACCGCACCGTACGGAAGGAACGTCATGCCCCCGAGGACGATCCTCACTCAACGTCAGAAGCGTCTGGGTAGTGAATTGCGCAGGATGCGCACCACGGCCGGCATGTCCGCGGAGTACGCCGCAGGGCTCCTCGGCGTCGACCGGAGCCGAATTTCCAACATGGAGTCCGGACTGCGCGGCATCAACGCAGAACGGCTGCGCACGCTGGCCTGCAACTGTGACTGCACCGACGAGACGTACGTCGATGCCCTCGTCGAGATGGCGGAGCCGAGCCGGGCAGGATGGTGGGAGCGCTACCGGGGCAGCTTGCCCCAGGGTTTACTGGACATCTCCGAAACCGAGGCCTATGCGGTACGTCTGCGGGGCGCGAACACCGTGCACGTGCCGGGGCTGCTCCAGACGTCGGAGCACGCCATGGCCATCTTCCGCGCCGTCGTCCCGCAACTTCCCGAGCATGAGGTCGC
Source organism: Streptomyces sp. NPDC053426 (assembly GCF_055585405.1). Taxonomy (NCBI): domain Bacteria; kingdom Bacillati; phylum Actinomycetota; class Actinomycetes; order Kitasatosporales; family Streptomycetaceae; genus Streptomyces; species Streptomyces sp. NPDC053426. Next base: position 134,999 of record NZ_JBVJKE010000002.1, read on the forward strand.
TCTCCGTCTGGCCCACCGTTCAGAGCGCCAGAGTGTGATCACCCGCGACAATCCGGTTCCGTACGTGGCGGTGATCCACGAAGCGGCGCTCCGGATGCAGTTCGGGGGACGGGACGTCGCCCGGGGGCAGTTGAAGTATCTGCTGGAAGTCTCCGAACGGGACAACGTCACCGTGCTTGTGCTTCCCTTCGACCAGGGCGCCTTTCCAGGAGCGGGACAGACGGTCGTCTACGCCGAGGGGCCTGTGCGGCAACTCGACACCGTGCAGATCGACAACTCGCATGGGCCGGACTTCCTTCACAGCGACGGCCAACTCGCGAAATACCGTGCCCAGCTCGACTTGTTGGAAGGTCTGGCGCTGTCCCCGGAGCGCTCCCGCGACTTCATCCGCGAGATCGCTCACCAACTATGAGGAGTGGCCACATGGCTGTCATCACCTGGGAAGCCCCGTTCTGCGGCGAGGGAAGTTCCTGCTTCCGCCTCGGTACCGATGCCGACGGCAACGGGTACATAGCTGTCGCCGGTCAGGAGGAGAGCCCTCTCACCGACTCCCTCGAAGCCCTGCGCACCCTCATCGCCGACATCAAAGCCGGTAAGGCCGACCACCTGCTGTAGGGCCCACAGTAACCCCGGCCCTGGGTCAAGTCAGCCGACAGCGGGCTTACGGGCGTTGAGGTTGCAGAGATCGCGGTGGTAGCCGATGTGCGCCTCGTCCATCGGGTGTTCGGGGTCGCGGCGGAGGGGGTGGGGTTCTCTGTCGCCTCTCGTTCCCCTGACCAGGCCGTCGGGGTCGACGTAGATCTCCAAGCCGTCGAAGAGGACGTGGCAGTTGGCGCACAGGCACAGGAGGTTCTGCAGTTCGTCGGGGCCGTGGTGGGGTCTGCCCAGGCCTCTTATGTGCGCGGCCTCGCTGTAGGGACGGTTCAGGCGGCGGAGCGTCGTGTCGCAGATCTGGCACCGGTCGCCCTCCAGCTCCTTGACCTTCCTGGCCAGGGCTTCGTCGCGGACGATGACGGAGCGGGTCGTGTCACGGCGCGGGACGGGGCCGGTCGCCCGCCCGTACTCGTCCGTGCCGGCATCGCTGCTCTCGTCCTCCGACGGGCTCGACAGGCTGCCGGCCGTGGTGTATCCGGCCAGGCCCATTCGCTCGAAGAGGGCCTGGCGGTCGACGTCCTGGAGATACGTCTCGCAGATCGTGGCGATGGCGTCGAGGCGGGTCACCGGGTCTCGGAGGAGACCGGCGGCCTCTTCCTTGAAGCCGGCCTGCGGGTGGTGTGCGTCGAGGATGCTCGTCTTCGGCATCTTCTCGGTCAGCTCGGCCGGTATGCCCTGGACTTCCCACAGGCCGCTGCCCCGGAGATGCCAGACCGGGTACTCCGGTGTGGCCTTCGCGTTGGGGAGGCCGAACTCGACCAGGAGCGGGCCGACCTCGTCCCGGAACTGCGGCCACGGGGTCAGGCGGGGCCGCTCGTCGGCTTCGCGGGATATCGCCCACAGGAGGCTCAACGGCTGGTGGCGGCTGGGTGCCGGGTTCCCGGGGCCGCGGGAGACCTTGAGTCTCCGGAGACGCTCCAGCAGGGCGGCAGGGTTGTGAAACGTCTCTCCGGTCTCCACCACGAAGCCGAGATCGCGCAGGCATCGCGCCACCGTGGCCGCGCCGCCGCTGAAGTCCCCCGCGCGGAGGAATTCGCCCGTGGCGTGCCCGTGGGCGACACCAACGATGGCCTTCGAGTCGTAGCGAAGACCGTCCAGGACCATCTCGTACGACTTGGCTCGCCTGAAGCCGTACTGCTGGAGGAAGTTGTCCCGGCCCAGACTGCGGAACTCTTCGGTCGCCGCGATGACGTCTTCGTACCTGATGTCGCCAAGCCCCATACCCAGAAGGCTAGTCGGACAGTACGACAATCCATGCGACACGGTAGGCGGTGATCGTTGTTGATCAACTTCCCCAAGGGGGTTCGATTCGGTCGATCAGCGGAGAGGGCTTGTCGCGTGGCTGTTCTCAGCCCCGCTGTCTCGTGCTGACGCCTCCGCTCCCCAGTCCCACAGAGCCTGGAGGACAGGGCCGAGGCCGTGTCCGCTCGGGGTGAGCGCGTAGCGCACGCGCGGTGGCCAGCCCGGTCGGCGGTCGCGCTCGACGACTCCGGCCTCGCCGAGCTGTGCCAGCCGGTCGGACAGCACCTTGTCCGACAGCATGGGCAGGGCCGTGCGCAACTCGCTGTAGGAACGGTCGCCGCGCAGCAGTTCGCGAACCACCAGCGTCGTCCAGCGGCCGTGCAAGGCCGCCAGCGTGATCTCCACGGGGCACTCGGGGGTGGGCACGGTGACGTTCGCGCGCGGGTCGTCGGGGAGCCCTGCCGGGTGACCAACCGTTCGGTGAGTCACGAGAACGCCTCCTAACGTGTGGGGCACTTCGATTCTCCCGGACCGGAAGGACGTCTGTCGATCATGCGAGAACTGGCCGGTCGGCCCGAAGAGGTACCCGCGGTGTTCGCCGAGCGGTTCAACAGCGGCGACGCCGCCGCATTGGCGCAGGTCTACGAGGACGCGGCGGTGCTGGTCCCGCAGCCGGGAACACCGGCGACCGGCCCGGACCTGCACGCCGCGAACGGCCGCCTGCAGAAGCTCGGAGTTCCCATCTCGGTCCGTCCGCGGCACGTGTACCGCAGCGGAGACCTGGCGCTGCTGATAGTCGACTGGGTCATCGACGGGAGTGGCCGGGACGGGCAGACCGTGCACGTCGAGGGCACCGCCACCGACATCGCCCGGCGGGGTCCGGACGGCCGTTGGCGGTATGTCATCGACAACCCCTTCGGCACCCGCGCACAGCGGCTCCCCACCGAGGACACCGTGGAACCGGCCTTCTGAGCGAGCACACCGGGAAAACACCGAGGCCCTGGTGGATGCCGGCGGCCTCGGACACGGCCGGTCGGGGTCACTCGTGTTCGCGAAGCAGATCCTCGGTGATCACGCCGGCCGGTGCGGGGTCGGGGTCTCCGCGATCGCCTCCGTCAGCGGCTTGCGCGTCAGGTCCGGGACCTCGCAGTCGGGCGCGGCGTAGCCGACGGGGAAGAGGATGTAGGGGCGTTCGTTGCCGGGGCGCTCGCAGATCTCGGTGAGGAAGCCCATGGGGTTGGGGGTGTGGGTCAGGGTGCTCAGGCCCATCGCGTGCAGGGCGGCGATGAAGAGGCCGCACGCGATGCCCACGCTCTCGTTCACGTAGTAGTTCTTGCGCAGCGAACCGTCCGGCATCGCGGTGCTCTTCTCGGCGAAGCAGACGACGATCCACGGCACGACGTCGAGGAAGCTCTTGTCCGAGTTCGTTTCGAGGCGGGCGAGGGCGGCGCGCCACTCGGGTGGGATGCGGCCGCCCTCGTAGTTGACCCGTTCCTCCTCCTCGGCGGCGAGCCGGATGCGGTGCTTGGTCTCCGCGTCGCCGATCACGGCGAACTTCCAGGGCTGGAGGTGGGCTCCGGAGGGGGCGGTGTTCGCCGCGGCGACGGCGAGGTCGATGCACGCGCGCGGGACCGGTTCGTCGCTGAAGAACCGCACGCTGCGCCGGCGGTCGAGGAACGACACGAAGTCCTTCCCCCGCCGGACCATCTCGGCCTCGTCGTACCGGTCGGGCCGGTAGGGGACGAACGGGTGGGTGTGCTGCCTCACGCCTGCTCCTCGTGGACGGGGAGCCACAGCGTGGGCCACGGGCAGTCGATTAGGCAACAGACTCCGTACATCCTTGTTAATCTGGCAGAGAGTGGGGCGTGAAAGTGCCTCCTGGGTGGCAGATCGGCAGGTGCGGTGGCACGACAGGGGCTCGACCCGCTCGACGGTCGGATGCTGCGGCTGCTTCGGGAGCGTCCGCGTGAGGGGCTGCTGGAGATCGCCCGCCGACTCGGCGTCGCGCGTGGCACGCTGCAGGCGCGGCTCGACCGGCTGACCGCTTCCGGTGTGGTGACCGGCTACGGACCGGACATGGACGTCGCCGCCCTCGGCCACGTGGTCCAGGCGTTCACCACGTTCGAGGTGGACCAGCCGGCCCGCGCGGCCATCGTCGCGCGCCTGCGGGCCGTGCCGCAGATCCTGGAGGCCCATGTCGTGACGGGCCCCGGCGACATCTGGTGCCGCATCGCGGGCACGAGCAACCAGCACGTGCAACAGGTGATCGACCAGGTCCTCGAGGTACCGGGCGTCCGCCGCAGTACGACGGTCATCGCGCTGAGTCCGGTCATCCCCTACCGGGTCCAGCCCTTGGTCGACGAGGTGGCCGGCCTGTCGGAGAATCCGGAGGCACGCGGCTGACCGACGGCCGGGGTCCGTTCCTCGTGTCTCTGCGTGCTCTTCTCGCAGGTCAGTGCGCCCGGCGCCGCTCGCGCTCGCCGGATCGCGAAGGTCGGCCGGGTGGTGGCGCCGTGGAAGTGTGACGGTTCGGGCGTCGCAGGACCGCAGCCAGCCGGGCACGGCAGGCGCATACTGGGGGCAATGACAAAGTCTGCCGCACCCAAGCGCCATTTGCCCACGAGCCCCTTCAAGGCCCCGGTCACGCCGCCTGCCAAGGAGTTCGCCGTGGGCGACCAGGTCACACACGACATGTACGGCCTCGGCCGGGTCGTCGGTATCGAGGAGGGGATCGCCGCGGTCGTGAACTTCGGCTCGGAGGAACGACGGATCCTGAGCCCGTACTCCAAGATGACCAAGCTGTAGGACCGCCGTGCCCGGTCACGGCACGCCGGGTCCCGCCGGGATCCGTAACGAATGGGAGTTCCCTCATCGATCTGACCTCGCAGTTCTCCGCCCTGGAAGGGGCGCCTCGCCCCGCTTCCGCGGCAGCGCCGCCTCCGGCGACACATCCCTTCCACGCCCCGGACTTCGGGGACGACTGGTCCTTCGGCCCGGACGACGGTCCGGGATCGGTCCCGGACGCGGGTGTGGCGCGGCCCAAGGCGGCCGGCCGCCGTTCGTGACGGTGGTCCGGCGGTGCCGGACGTGACCGGGCTCACCCACTGGAAAGCGGGTGAGCCCGGTCACGTGTCGGTGACGTCAGGGACGCGCAGAGCGCGGACGCGGGGTCGGTTCGGTTCGGTTCGGTTCGCGTACGGTCGTCTCCTCGGGCAGTCCGGTTGCCCGTCCCTCGGTGAGGGGCTTGCCCGTGGCGGTCTCGTCGTGGAAGGTCGCGGTGGCCGTCAGGCGCCCCGCTTGATCTGCGTGAGGATGGACTCGTCAGTGATGTCGGCATCGGCGGCCAGCAGGAAGGCTTTACTGAGGATGAGGGAGAGCCGGTCGTCCTCGAAGGGCAGGTACGGATCGGGGGTGCCCCGGCGGTGTCCTGCCGGGACGATGCACAGGTAGCTGTCGTCCGGCTCCATCAGGATGTTGGCCGAGAGCAGGTGGATCTTGTACGTGCGCAGGTCGCCGCGGACCAGCAGGAAGCGGCCGTCGAGGGTGCACCGGTCGGCGATCTTCAGTCGGGGCAGGAGCCGTTCCAGCGCGTCGCGGCGTGTCACGGCGCTCTCGTTCAGCTCACCGAACCCGGCCCGTTCCCAGTAGGCGCGCTCGGGGCCTCCGTCGGTCCAGTCGGGGTCGGCGGCGATCGAGGTCACGCCGACGAAGAGGTCCACGTCGCGCATCGCCTCGCTGAACACCAGCGGGGGCACGTCGGAGAGCGGTGCCTCGCGCCAGGCGCCGTCCACGCGGTGGTCGAAACGCACTCGGCCGGTCGAGGCCAGTTCGTCGTCGCCCGCCCGGTCGGACCAGGTGTGGTGGAAGCGGACCCGCCACTCCCCCGCCGCCAGGGTCCTCTCGGCCTCGTCACCGTCCCCGTCGTCCCAGGGGCCGAGCAGTCGGCTCGTCCATCCCCGGGCCCGGAACAGGGCGAACATCCTGCGGTAGTGGACGAGGTGCGCGGCGAAGCGGTTGGAGTGGACGCGGGTCCGTTCCTCGGCCGGGGTGAGGAGGTAGATCTCGCGGAACGCCTGCTTGAAGGGCTGTCGTATGCGGCGCTCGGTGAGCAGGTTCCGCCAGGTGCGCACGGTTTCGGGTTCCGAGCGGAGCGGGTGCCAGAGTCGTACGGGGGTGTCGTCGGGTGCGTCGGGGAGGTGCTCGTCCGTTTCGGGCAGTACGGTCCGCCACTCGTCGGGGGCCACCTCGATCTCCCAGATCAGGCGGCGTACGAGGGTCCGGGCCAGGGGGTGGTCGGCCAGCTCGGTGCGCCACCGGCCGTACGGGTGGGTGGTGTCGAGGACGAAGCCGCCCTCCAGGGCGCGTACCAGGGTGGCGAGTTGGGCGTTCACTCGCTTCACCAGGTCGCGCAGCTCCTTCACCAGGGCGGTGTGGTCGCGGCGGACCGCTGCCGGGACGCCGCGCAGTGGGCGGCCGTCCTTCTCCCAGGTCAGTGTCGCGGTCTCGGTGACCGTGACGACGGCCCGGTGGTCGCCGGCCGGGCGGCGCAGGACTCCTTCGTCGTCGAAGTCCAGTCTCGGCAGCCGCAGGGCCACTTCGGTGCGCTCGGCCAGGGCCGCGTCGATCTTCTTGAGCATCTTGTCGAGTTGTCTGGGGACCCCGGCGTGCCGGACGGTCCGGCGTACGGTGCGGATCGCGGTGGCCAGCTCGGGCGTCGGGAAGGACTGTGCGGCGCGGACCACCTCGTACAGCAGGGCCTGCGACGGGAGGGTCCTCGCCGCCGTCGGGGCGAGGGCGACGCCGGGCAGCAGCCGCTCGAACAGCTCCGGCAGCCAGGGCTCGTCGCGCAGCAGCGCCACCCGCAGGGCCTGTCCGAGCGAGGTGACCTCCCGGTCCGTGAACGCCTTGTCCGCCCGGTAGGGGATCTCGCCCGCCCGGATCGCGTCGGTGCGGTCGGCGGCCGCTTCCAGCGCGCGGCGGGCGAAGGCCACGTACTCGGGGATGTCGGCCGCCCCGTGCCAGGCGTGCGCGAGCGGCGATTCGAACCTGTCGTCCCGGTCGATCGCGGACAGCAGTGTCTGTTCGGCCGGGGTGAGGCGGGCGATGACGGCCATCTCGTCCGCGACGATGGGGCCCACGTCGTCGGAGAGGCGTTCCACGGCCGCGCGCAGTGTCCCGTCGCCGGCGAGACCCGCGACCGCGAGCAGCGTGTACGGCTGACGGACGGTGTCCTTCTCCAGCCAGAACCCGACCAGGGCACGGGCGGGTTCGGACACGTCGGGCCGCGGCCCCGTACAGTGTTCCAGTGCGTCGAGCCCCAGGGTGAGGTCCGCCCAGCCGCGCTCCTCGCACCTGGCGGCGAGCACCTCGAACATCCGGCGGCACGCGTCGGGCGTATAGCGCGGCTGTCGTTCCCCGACCGCCTCCCCGATCGCGAAGCGGGCCGTCCGCATGGCGTGTGTGGCCGGGGCGTTCACGTCGTGGGCCGCCACGAGCAGGTCTCCGAGCTCCTCGTCGGAGACCTGCGCCATGTCGGGGCGCCCGTGGTCGGGTGCGCAGTCCGGGTCGGTCAGTGCGCGCATCAGCCGCGCGGCGAGGGTCATCGCGCGCCTCGCTGGATCTGGCGGAGGATCTGGGCGTCGTACGGCATGCCGGAATGGTGGCAGAGGGGACTGACAACCCGGTCAGCTCGGAGGGTCCTGGCCGGTTGCCGGCCGGCGGGACCTGCCGGGGGATTCCTTCCCTTCGTACCGCCTCACGCGCGTTCCGGCCAGGTCGCCGTCACCAGCCAGTAGTGGGCCGTGAGGCGTACGCCCTCCTTCGTCTCGTACGTGCGGAAGGCGTCGGTGGCGGCCTGGCGGGCGCTGTCGACGTCCTCGGGATCCGCGTCGCGCAGCCAGTGGCGCATCGGGCCCCAGCCGAAGAGGAACTCGGTGGCGTCGGTCGCGTCCGTGCCCCATCCTTGCGGCACTTCGAGTGGGGTGACGGTGATCGCGTCGTAGCCGGCTTCGCCCAGGACGTGCCGGGTGCGTGCCGGGTCGGCGAAGGCGGTGGGGCCCGTCTCCGTCTTCTCGGAGAAGTCGGGCAGGGTGACGTGCTCGGCCACCGCCGCGAAGATCACTGACTGGTCCAGGCGGTCGAAGGGCTGCGGGCAGACGAAGGCCAGCCGTCCGCCCGGACGCAGGGCGCGTCCGATGTTGGCGAACGCGGCGATCGGGTCGGCGAAGAACATGATGCCGAAGCGGCTCAGGGCGACGTCGAAGGACGCGGGCTCGAACGGGTGCACCTGGGCGTCGGCCTGGAGGTAGGAGACGTTGGTGAGGCGGTCCGCGGCGGTGCTCGCGCGGGCCCGTTCCAGCATGGGCGCGGACAGGTCGACGCCGACGGCGTGGTCCGCGGTGCGGGCGGCCAGGCGGGTCAGGTGTCCGTTGCCGCAGCCGATGTCCAGGACGCCGTCCGTGTCCCGGATGCGGGCGGCGGACAGGAGCGGGGCGTTGGTGGGGTCGTTGAGGGCGTCGTAGCGCGACTGGTGGTCGGCCCAGTGCCGGCCTTCGTAGCCGTTCCACGCCTCGGACTGGTGGGTGTTCGCGATCCGGTTGTCGGCCATACGGCACATGGTGCCCTGCGAGGGCGTTCTGCGGGGCCCGTCGGCACGCTCGCACGACTGCGATCGTTCGTCCGGTGCGATCGTTCGTCCGGGCTCGCGTCGGAGGCGGTCGAGGGGTGAGGAGGTGGTACGGCCGCCGCGGGCCGGATGTGGAAGGGTGGTCCTCCGGTGGGAAGTACGTCGGCTTACGGCGGGGCCCGGGCTCCGCGGTGGAACGGGGGTGGGCATGGCCCTGGTCATGTGTCCGCTGTGCAGCGACGACGAGGACATCGAGGTCGTCCGGATCCTGGAGGGCGGGGGCCGGGTCGTCCGGCACCGGTGCGGCTACGAGTGGGAGCACGCGGTGCCCGCCGCCCCGAAGAGGGAACGGACGCCCCGCTCCTTCTCCTTCGACGAGCTCGCGGCGCGCTTCCCGAAGGCCGAGGACGTCGAACCCGGCAGGCTGGAGCACGTGGCCGGGCTCAAGGAGCGGTATCTCGCCGTACGGCCGGACTTCGATCCCCGGGTCGCGGCCTACTGGGCGGAGTACCAGGAGATCTTCTCCCCGGACGGGTTGCGCGCGTGCGATCCGAGGCGTCTGAAGGACTTCGCCAACTCCGAGGTCGGCGCCCGCCCCGGCAACCAGGCCACCTTCAACTCCGCCTGGAACAGCATGGGTGACACCGCCGCCGGGGAGGCGACCCGCGAGACGATCGCGTACCTCCTGTACGGGCCCGACGACATACCGCTCGGGGACAGGCTGCACCATCTGCTGGCCGGAAGCGTGCCGTTCGCCATGACCGGGTTCAAGGAAGCCCTGCTCACACGGGTGTTGTGCGTGGTGGAGCCCGAGCGGTATCTGACGATCCTCAAGTACACGACGGAGGCGGGCGGCAAGCGCGAGATCGCGCGGAAGGTCTACGGGCTGGAGCTGCCGGCGCCGGAGTCGGTGAACTGGACGCTCGGGCGGCTCATCCTCTGGAGCAACGACCTGCTGCGTTCCCTGGTCGGCGAGGGGTTCGCCAACCAGCAGCACGCCGCCGCGTTCCTGTGGTGGGCGAAGGACCAGCCCGCCGCCGCACCCTCCCGGTGAGGGACCGAGGTCAGCCGCCCGTTCCGCCCGCGGTCCCGGGGGTCCGGGATCCGACAGCTGTCTCCGCCCTCGTCGGCGCGGTGGCCGTCGCCTCCGCGCTCGGGGTGGCCGTCGACGTGATCTCGATGCGGTCGCCCGTCCGCGCCCGGGTGTAGAACCACTCCGCGTCCGTGGGGCTCATGCCCAGCCAGCCCGTCTCCGCGGAGAGGGCGGCGAGCGCCTTGGTGTCGAAGGCGAGGGCGCCCGCGTAGACCGGCTGCCGGTCGGGGGTGCGCAGCTCCACCAGGTAGGGGACCTTGACCGCCTTGCCGGACCTGGCGGCGCCCTCCAACGGCAGCGTCTTGAGGTCGGCCTTGGCCGTCACCGTCATCCGGCTGCCGGGCGGGAAGCGGCGGAAGGAGTGCGAGTCGACGCGCATGACGCGCTCGCCTACCGTGAGGGTGTGACGGCCCAGGTCCAGGACGCCGTCGGAGGCGGGGACCGGGGTCGCCGTGGTGGGGGCGGGGGTGCGGGCGTCCGGTGCCGCGGCCGGGGTACGGCCGTTCCGGTCGTGTTCCCCGGTGTGCAGGGTGAACGCGACGGCCGTCAGCACGCAGGCCGCCGTGGCCGCCGTGCCGAGCGCGACGGTCGCCCTGCGGCGGCGGGAGCGGCGCCGGGCACGGTCGCGGACCTCCGCGGCGCCGACGCGCGGCGGGGTCTCGTGCCGTGCGGCCAACTCGCGCAAGGCACCGGCGAGTTCATCCGACACGGCCGCTCTCCCTCCAGGCCGGCTCCTCGGCCTCGTCCACCGCCAGGTGTCTGGCCAGTGCCGCCCGTCCGCGGGACAGCCTGGCCTTGACCGTGCCCACGGGTGCACCTGTTTCGGAGGCTACCTGTTCGACGCTGAGGTCGCACAGGTGGTGCAGGACGACGGCCATGCGCTGCTGCTCCGGCAGTTGGCGCAGCGCGGCGACCAGGGCGGTGCGGTCGGGGCCCGGTCCGGGGGTCGTCTCCTGCGGCGGGGTGTGCCGCACCAGTTCCAGCCAGCGTCTCGCACGGCGCCAGCGGCTCACCGCGAGGCGCATGGCGACGGTGCGCACCCACGCCTCGGGCGCCTCGTCGGCGAGCAGCTTCCGACGCCGGTCCCAGGCCCGTACGAACGCCTCCTGGACCACGTCCTGGGCCTCCCCGAGGTCCCCGGTGAAGGCGTACAACTGCCCGGTCAGACGGGGGAACGCGGTCGCGTAGAAAGCGTCGAACTCTTCCTCGGTCATGCCCTCCACCGGTGTCTCGGATGCCCCGTGCAACCCGGCCGTCCCCGCTGCGTACAGGTTTCGCACCCATCGAAGCACACCGTTCCGCGTCGGCGAGCGGGAGCGTCGGGCCATTCGTGACGTTTTGCACATACGGGCTACGGCCGGGTAACTCGTCGGCTCCGCCCGCGCGTTGAGGGGTGTGTCTCCCGTCACTCGCCTGGTATAGCGCGGCAAAACGGACATGCCCGTGATTCAACAATGGTCTGGTCGCATGTCGTACAGAACACTCGTAACCGCCCCCAGTACGACAGTTCGGACCAAAGAGAGCATGCGCGGCCATGACCCACTCCCCCGAAACGCCTGAAGTACCCATACGCCCGTACGCGGTTACCGCCGCCGAGGTCGTTCCCGGTGACCTGTTCGCCCTGTCCCGCGAGGACGCGGTGCGGCACCGGTGGCACGTCGTGACGCACACACTGCCCGAGGGCCCAGAGGTGATCCGGGTCACGCTGCGACCGCCGCTCGGCGGGGTGGACCACGAGGAGACGCTGCGCCGCGACCAGCGGGTGACCGTCGCCGGGCGGCGGCTGGACGTGGCCGCGGTCCCGCGGGTGAGCTCGCCGGTCCTCGACGACGTGGAGTTCCGGGACGGGGACCGGGTGCGCACCCTGCGCGCCGTCGATCCGGAGGCCGAGGAGGTGACGTACGTCCGCCGCTGGGGCGCCTGGCACGCCGACGGTGAGGGCGCGGCCGGGCCGGTGTCCGACGCCGAGGTGCGCCGGTGGGCCGCCGGGGCCGACCGGGAGGGCGACGTCGTACGGCACGAACCGCGCCCCGTGCGGGCGGCGGAGGCGGCCGGGGTGCGGCGGGTGGTCGTCACCGGGCTCGGTGCCGTCACCCCGCTGGGCGTCGGTGCGGGCGAGTTGTGGCAGGGGCTGCTCGAAGGGCGGCACGGCATACGGGAGTTGACGGGCGAGGAGTTCGACGGGCTGCCGGTGCGGATCGCCGGGACCGTGCCGGTGGACCCGGCCGGACTGCTGCCCCGCCAGGCGGCGCGGCGGATGAACCGGGCCGCGCAGTTCGCCGTGCTGGCGGCGCGGGAGGCGTGGGCCGACGCGGGGTACGCGGACGGCGGTACGCGCGAGAGCGGGCTCGATCCGGAGCGGGTCGGGGTGAGCCTCGGCGCCATCCTCGGGGACGCGTCGGTGCTGGTCGGCGGGGACCGGAGGCTGCGGGAGAAGGGGCCGCGCGGTGTCTCACCGCTGACCCCGCCGATGACGGTGCCCTCGCAGGCGGCCTCGCAGGTCTCCCTCGACCTGCACATCACCGGCGAGGCGCGCACCGTGACCAGCGCGTGCGCCTCCGGGACCGAGGCGATCGGGCAGGCCGTCGACCGCATCCGGTACGGGCGGGTCGACGTCGCCCTCGCGGGCGGTGCCGAGGCGGTCGTGACGCCGACGATCATGGCGTCCTTCGCGGCGATGCGGGCGCTGGCGGAGGGCGACCCGTCCGTGGGCTCGCCGTCGCACCCGTTCGCCAAGGACCGCGACGGGTTCGTCAACGGGGAGGGGGCGGGGGTGCTCGTCCTGGAGTCCGAGGAGCACGCGCGCGCCCGTGGGGCCCGTGTCTACTGCGAGGCCGCCGGGTGGGGGCTGTCCGCCGACGCCCACCACGTCGCGGCGCCGGATCCGTCCGGCGACGGCATCGCGCTCGCGCTGCGGCGGGCCGTGCGGGACGCGGGGGGCCGGGTGGCGGACGTCGTCCACGTCAACGCGCACGCCACCGCCACGGTCGACGGCGATCTCGCGGAGGCCCGCGCGCTGCGGGGCGTGCTCGGGCGGCGGGACGTGCCGGTCACGGCCCTGAAGGGGCACCTGGGGCACCTTCAGGGGGCCGCGGGCGGGGTGGAGGCGGTCGCCGCGGTGCTCACGCTGCACCACCGGGTGGTGCCGGCGACGGTGGGCTGCGGGGAGGTCGACGACGCGATCGACCTGGACGTGGTGCGGGGGGAACCGCGGGCGCTGCCGGACGGCGGTGACCTGGTGCTGAGCAACTCGTTCGGGTTCGGCGGGCACAACGCGGTGCTGGCGCTGAGGCGGGTGGCGTAGCGCGGGGCCGGCGGGTGGCGCGGAGTCGGCGGGCGGCGCGGAGCCGATGACGGGCGCGGAGCCTGCGGGCGGCGCGGGCGGCTGGCACGGTGCCCGCACACGCCGCCCTCTTGGTGCCCGCATGGCACCCCCCTCGCGGGTGCCCGCGTGGGCGGCCTCGTAGCGCCCACACGCGCCGCCCACACAGCCGCCCTCACGGCACCCGCATGGCAAGCACCCCCGCGGCAGCCTCGTACCGCCCACACGCGCCGCCCACACAGCCGCCCTCACGGCGCCCGTATGGCAGGGCACCCCCGCGGCACCCGCGTACCGCCCGCGCGGGCAGCCTCGTAGCGCCCGCGCGCCGCTCTCGTAGCGCCCTCGCGGTGCCCGCGCTCCGCCCGCGCGGCGCCGACGTGACGCCGGCGTGCGGGCCGTCCGCTCCGCCGTGGGTCAGGCCGAGCGTTTGCGGGACGGTGTCCTCGCCTCCGGGTTCTTCTTCGAGGGGGCCTTCTTCGAGGAGGTCTTCCCGGCCGTGCTCCCTGCCGCGCTCTTCGCCGCCGTCTTCTTCTTCTCGGCCTGGCTCGTCTTCGACGTCGACTTGCGCGCCGGGGACGCCGTCTTCTTCTCCGCCTTCGACGTGGACTTCCTGCCGCCGGTCTCCTTCGGGGACGAGCGGGACGCCCTGCGCCGCGGCAACCGCTCGACCCCGGCCTCCTCGTCCGGCTCGCCGCGGACCGCGCGGACGCTCCGCTCCAGGGCCGTCGTCAGGTCCAGGACCTCGACGCCGCGCTCCGGTTCGGGCACCTCGGGCAGGGCCTCGCCGGAGATCTTGGCGGCGACGACCTGCTCCACCGCCTCGCGGTACTCGTCGCGCAGGTCCTCCAGGCCGACCTCGCTGAGGGCGTCCACCAGGTCGTCCGCGAGGTTCAGCTCCTTGTCGTGGAGGGTGACGTCCGCGTCGGGGGCGATCCCTTCGGGGGCGCGGACCTCGTCCGGCCAGAGCAGACCGTGCAGGGCGATCGCCTCGCCGACCACGCGGAGCATGCCCAGGCGCTCCCTGCCCCGCAGCGCGAACTTCGCGATGGCCACCCTGTTGCCGCGCTTCAGGGCCTCCCGCAGGAGCGTGTACGGCCTGGCGGCCGGCGCCCTGCCCGCCGCCAGGTAGTACGCGGCGCTCATCTGGAGCGGGTCGATGCTGTCCTCGGGGACGAAGGTGACGATCTCGATCGTCCTGGCGGTGGGGATCGGCAGATGGGCCAGGTCCTCGTCGGTGATCGGGATGATCGTGCCGTCCGCCTCCTCGTAGCCCCTGCTGATCTCCTGAGCGGTGACCTCCCGGTCCTCCAGCTCGCAGAACTTGCGGTGGCGGATCCGGCCGCCGTCCTCCGTGTGGATCTCACGGAAGGGGACCGCGTGGCTCTCGGTGGCGTTCACGAGCTTGATCGGGATCCTGACCAGGCCGAACGAGATCACGCCGTTCCAGATGGATCTCATGTGCAGCACCTTTCCGGTCCGGCCGTCCGCCGATCACAGTCGGAGCGTTTGTCATACTTTGCACGAGATTTCCATCTTATGGCGTTCCTCACCGAGAGGGCGGCGGGGAGGGGCGTCCGGTCACAGCCGGGACCAGGTGTTCCGGTCCCGTGCCATCGCGTGCAGGGCCTCCGTGTCGGCCGGTTTCAGGACCCCGCCCGTGCGGGTCAGGGTCTCCACGTCGGCGTCCGTCAGGACGCGCACCTCGCGGGGCGGGGCCTGGACCGTCACGGCCGACGCGCCGACCAGGACCAGCACGGGGCGGACCTCGGCCGTCAGGGCGTGGGAGGCGCGGTCGGCGTCGGCCCGGACCCTGTGCAGCAGCGGGCGCGGTTCGTGGCGGCCCAGGGCGACCCGGGGGTCGGCGACCGTCACCCGCTGCCGGTGGGCGTACAGGGCGTGGACGGCGTACAGCCCGCCGGGGCCGATCAGCAGGTGGTGGATGCGGTCGCCGCCGGGGAGCGGGATCGAGTGCAGGGTGTGCCAGCCGGCGCCGTCCATGCGGTCCAGGGCCTCGCCCACCGCCCGCTCCGCGGCGAGCGCCCTGCGGCGCGGGTCGGGGCGGAGGCGGCGGGCCGGGCCGGGAGCACGGTCGAGGTCGATCAGCAGGGCCTCGCCGGGGCGGTTCGGCGCGAGGTCGTCGTCGGGGTGCAGGGACAGGCGCGCCAGCTCGGCGGGGGTGGGGACCGGGGGCGGGCCGACCGAGACCGGGCCGGCGAGGAAGGGGCCCAGCGCGGTGAGCACGTCCTCCTCGTACTCCTCGCCGAGCAGGTTGACCCTGGCCGTCTCACGGTCGTACCAGGCGAGGTTCCGGCCGTCCGGGAGGCAGACGTACAGCCTTTCCCGGCCGTGCCGCCAGGTCGGTATGACGCGCAGCCCGTCCATGCATCATCACCTCACGTCCATGGGAACAGGCGGGTGCTCCGGGGGCAAGAAGGCGGTTACCTTGGAGAGGAGTTGGGCGGTGAGGGTGGGGAGGCACCGTTGCGTACCCGCAGGAGGCAACCCGACGTACCGGCCCCGGACAGTCCGTGGAACGAGATCGTGCCCGGCCTGTGGATGGGCGGGCACGAGTTCCGGGGCCTTTCCGGCCGGCTGGAGTTCGCCGTGGTGAACCGGCAGTTCGATCTCGTGCAGACGCTGCTGCGACTGCCCGGGCACGGGCCGGATCCCGGGGTCGAGCACCAGGTGTGGCCGATCCCCGACGGACCGCTGGACGGGACGCAGCTCGCGGGCGTGATCCGGCTGGCCGAGGCGGCGTGCGAGGCGCTGGACGGCGGCCGTACGGTCCTCGTGCGCTGTTACCACGGGTACAACCGCTCGGGTCTGGTGGTCGCGCACGCGCTGGTACGGCAGGGCAGGACCGCCGAGGCGGCGATCCGGCTGATCCGCTCCCGCCGCTCGTCCTGGGCCCTGCACAACGACCTGTTCGTCGACTACCTCCGTGCCGGGCTGCCCACGGCGCGGCTGCTGGAGGAGCTGGCGGAGTAGGCGGGGCGGGTGGTGCCGTCCCCGATGGCGCAGCAGGGCGGGCGGGTGCGGAGGGCCGCTCCTAGTGTGGCGATAAGTCACCTTCGACCCGTTTTCCTCGCATGTGGAGGTACCCCATGTCCCCGCGCCCCTCGCGTCCCCCGCTCGCCCGCCGTCTGCCCATAGCTCTCGCCGCCGGGGCCCTCGCGGTCGCGACCGCCGTCACCCCCGCCGTCGCCGCCGACGACCCGAACCAGGGCGGTGGCCAGGGGAACTGGAGCCAGCAGGGCGGCAACGGCGACAACAACCAGCAGGGCGGCAACGGCAACGCCGACCAGCAGGGCGGCGGCCACCAGCAAGGCGGTGGCAACGGCAACCAGCAGGGCGGTAACGGCAATCAGCAAGGCGGTGGCAACGGCAACCAGCAAGGCGGCGGTGACCAGCAAGGGGGCAACGGCGACCACCAAGGCGGCGACAACAACCAGCAGGGCGGCAACAACAACCAAGGCAACCAGGCCGGTGGCCACCACCAGGGCAACCAGGGCCAGTACAAGGGTGTCGTCACGGCGAATTCCCTGGCCCTGCGCAGCGCCCCGAACCGGGGTTCGCAGATCATCCGGTACGCCCACAAGGGCGATGTCGTCTCGATCTTCTGCAAGGTCCCGGGCGACAAGGTGAAGGACAACCCCCTCTGGTACCTCCTCACGGACGGCACCTGGGCGTGGGGGCCGGCCGCCCACATCGACAACCTCGGTCCCGCGCCACGCTGGTGCTGATGAGCGAAGCGCGCAAGGCGCCCTGTTTGGGTAAGTTCCGGACATGAGCAAGGCCGGTATCACCCTGGCGACGGCGGATCCGCCCGCGCCCGCCGTCCGCCTCACCGGGCGCCGCGGCGTCGAACTCGCCCTGATCGTCCTGGCCGTCCTGCTGTCGGTGTACGGATACTGCGCCGTCGGCCTCGCCAGGAACGGCACCGTCCCGCCCGGCGCCGCCGGTTACGGCGCCGGGCTCGGCGTGCTCGCGCTGGTCGCCCATCTGGCGGTGCGCTGGCGCGCCCCGTGCGCCGACCCGGTGCTGCTCCCCATCGGGGTGCTGCTCAACGGCCTCGGCCTGGTGCTGATCTACCGGCTCGACCTGGAGACGCCGGGCGATCCGGCGGCCCCGACCCAGCTCATCTGGTCGACGCTGGGCGTGGCGCTGTTCATCATGGTCGTCCTGGTGCTGCGCGACCACCGGGTGCTCCAGAACTACACCTACGTCTGCGTCACCGTCGCGCTGGTCCTGCTGACGGTCCCGATCCTCTTCCCCGCGGTGAACGGGGCCCGGATCTGGATCCGGGTCGCCGGATTCTCCATCCAGCCCGGCGAGTTCGCGAAGGTGCTGCTGGCGGTCTTCTTCGCCGCCTACCTCGCCGCGAACCGGGGCGCCCTCACCTACGCCGGCCGCCGCGCCCGGTGGCTGCGGCTGCCCACCGGGCGGGTGCTCGGCCCGATCGTCGCCGTCTGGCTGGTCAGTGTGGGCGTACTGGTGCTGGAGCGGGACCTCGGCACCTCGCTGCTGTTCTTCGGCCTGTTCGTGGTCCTGCTGTACGTCGCCACCGGCCGCACCGGCTGGATCGCCGTCGGCCTGCTGCTGGCCTCGCTGGGGGCGGTGGCGGTGGGCCGGCTGGAGCCGCACGTGCACCACAGGATCGAGACCTGGCTGCGTCCGTTCGGCTCCATCGAGGCGGGCGAGGGACCGAACCAGATCGCCCAGTCCCTGTTCGCCTTCGCGGAGGGCGGGACGCTCGGCACCGGGCTCGGGCTCGGGCACTCGGTGCTCATCGGCTTCGCGGTCAAGTCCGACTTCATCCTGGCGACGGCCGGCGAGGAACTGGGCCTGGCCGGGCTGTCCGCGATCTTCCTGCTCTACGGGCTGCTGGTGGAGCGCGGCTACCGGGCTGGGCTGGCCCTGCGCGACCCGTTCGGACGGCTGCTCGCGGTGGGCCTCGCCTCGCTCGTGGCGCTCCAGGTGTTCGTGATCGCGGGCGGGGTGACCGGGCTGATCCCGCTGACCGGGATGGCGATGCCGTTCCTGGCGCAGGGCGGCTCGTCGGTGGTGACCAACTGGGCGATCGTGGCGCTGCTGGTCCGGCTGAGCGACTCCGCGCGGCGGCAGGGCGGCGGGGGTGCGCCCCGGTGACCCGGCACATCCGGCACGCGGCGCTGTTCTGCGCCCTGCTGCTGGTGGCGCTGCTGGTGAACGCCGCCCGTGTGCAGGTCCTGCACGCCGAGGACTACGAGACCAATCCGGCCAACCGCCGGGACACCATCGCCCGCTACCAGCAGCCGCGCGGCGACATCCTGGTCGACGGGCGGCCGGTCACCGGCTCACGGGACACCGGGGAGCACCTGCGCTACGAACGGACGTACCGCGACGGGCCGTTGTACGCCCCGGTGACCGGCTTCGCCTCGCAGGAGTACGGCACGACACTGCTGGAGCACACGGAGGACGGGCTGCTGTCCGGGACCGCCCCGGTGCTCGCGCCGCTGCCGCTGTGGAACGAGTTCACGCGCTCCCGCAACGCGGGCGGTCACGTCGTGACGACGATCGACCCGGCGGCGCAGCGGGCGGCGTACGAGGGGCTGCGCTCGCGGAAGGGCGCGGTGGCGGCGGTGGAGCCGTCGACCGGGAGGATCCTGGCGCTGGTGTCGGTCCCGTCGTACGACCCCGCGCTGCTGTCCGGGAACGGCGCGGTGGCGCGGGACGCCTGGGCGCGGCTGAACGCCGATCCGGACCGGCCGATGCTGAACCGGGCGGTGCGGCGGACGTATCCGCCGGGTTCGACGTTCAAGGTGGTCACCGCGGCGGCGGCGCTGGACGCCGGGGTGGTGAGGAACCTGGACGGGCCGACGGACTCCCCCGACCCGTACACCCTGCCGGGGACGAGGACCCGGCTGACCAACGGGTCCGAGGGGTGCGAGGACGCCTCGGTGCGGGAGGCGTTCGTCTGGTCCTGCAACACGGTGTTCGCCAAGCTGGGGGTGGCCACGGGGGTGGAGAGGATGAGGGCGACGGCCGAGTCCTTCGGTTTCAACGACCCGGACGTACGGATCCCGTTCCGGGTGGCGCGCAGCACCTTCGACACCACGGTGGACCGGGCGCAGCTCGCGCTGTCGTCGATCGGGCAGTACAACACCCGGGCGACGCCCCTGCAGATGGCGATGGTCGCGGCGGCCGTGGCGAGCGGCGGACAGGTGCGGGAGCCGTATCTGGTGGAGCGGACCACGCGGGCGGGCGGCAGCACGGTGTCGACGGCGGGGTCCCGTCCGGTACGGCGGGCCATGTACCCGGCGACGGCGACGCGGCTGCGGGAGCTGATGCGGGGCGTGGTGGAGGACGGCACCGGCACGAAGGCCGCGATCCCCGGTGCGATCGTCGGCGGCAAGACCGGCACCGCCCAGCACGGTCTCGGCAACTCCGGTACGCCGTACGCCTGGTTCATCTCCTGGGCGCGGGGCGGTGCGGACATGGAGGCGAAGGTGGCGGTCGCGGTGGTGGTCGAGGACGCGGCGGCGAACCGGCGGGAGATCAGCGGCGGCGGGACGGCGGCGCCGATCGCGCGGGCGGTGATGGAGGCGGTGCTGAACTCGTAGGCGGAAACGCCCACTTGATGAGACGGGGGTGCCGGAGCGGCACGTTCCCGACCTAACGTTCGGTACATGACCGACATCGCGTACGAACTCGCCCAGGTGAACATCGCCCGCCTCAAAGCCCCGCTGGACTCCCCGCGGTTGAAGGACTTCGTCGACGGTCTCGACCCGGTGAACGCGGACGCCGACGCCGCCGACGGCTTCGTCTGGCGCCTGGAGGACGAGAGCGGCGACGCGACGGACATCGCCGTCTTCGGCGACTCCTGGCTGATCATCAACATGTCGGTGTGGCGGGACACCGACGCCCTGACGGCGTTCATGTACCAGGGCCGCCACCGGGAGATGCTGGCGCGGCGCAGGGAGTGGTTCGAGCGCGTCGAGGAGGCGATGGTCGCCATGTGGTGGGTCCCGAAGGGCCATCGCCCCACGGTCGCGGAGGCCGAGTCCCGCCTCCTCCACCTGCGCGCCAACGGCCCGACCCCGTACGCCTTCACCCTGCGCACGTCGTTCCCGCCGGGCGGTGCGGAGCCGCTGGCCGGCGAGGTGCCGGAGGGGCTGGGCTGCCCGGCCTGACGGCCGGCGGTCGTCGACAAGTCGTGCGCGAGGGATTGACGGGCTTGCTGACAGGCAGTCTCATAAGTGGGTGACCCGCCGGTAACCCGAGACGCCCCGAGGTGGAACCGCCATGACGACCCTGTCGGAAACCGACGCGCTCGATGGTCTGCGGGACGCGCTCGGGCTGCTCAAGGACCGGGAGCAGGTGGCCCAGCGGCTGCTCGAGTCGTCCGCCAGGCACTCCTTCGACCCGGACGAGGAGCTGGACTGGGAGGCGCCCTTCGAGGAGGGCAAGTGGTTCTGGCCGCCGGAGCTGGTCTCGCTGTACGGCACCCCGATGTGGAAGCGGATGAGCGAGGAGCAGCGCCTCCTGCTCTCGCGGCACGAGGCCGCGGCGCTCGCCTCGCTCGGCATCTGGTTCGAG
Organism: Streptomyces sp. NPDC053426; assembly: GCF_055585405.1. Taxonomy (NCBI): domain Bacteria; kingdom Bacillati; phylum Actinomycetota; class Actinomycetes; order Kitasatosporales; family Streptomycetaceae; genus Streptomyces; species Streptomyces sp. NPDC053426. Next base: position 155,513 of record NZ_JBVJKE010000002.1, read on the forward strand.
CTGATCCTGATGCAGCTCCTGGTCCGGCACATCTACGACAAGTCCGCCACCAGCGCGCACGTGCGGTACGCCCTCACCGAGATCGAGGACGAGTGCCGGCACTCCAAGATGTTCGCCCGCGTGATCTCGCGCGGCGGCACGCCCTGGTACCCGGTGAGCCGCGTCCACCAGAACCTCGGCCGCCTCTTCAAGACGATCTCCACCACCCCCGGCTCCTTCACCGCGACCCTGCTCGGGGAGGAGGTGCTGGACTGGATGCAGCGGCTGACCTTCCCGGACGAGCGGGTCCAGCCGCTGATCCGGGGCGTCACGCGCATCCACGTCGTCGAGGAGGCCCGGCACGTGCGCTACGCCCGTGAGGAGCTGCGGCGCCAGATGGTGACCGCGCCGAAGTGGTCGCAGGAGTTCACCCGGGTCACCTCCGGAGAGTTCGCCCGGGTGTTCTCGGTGGCCTTCGTGAACCCCGAGGTCTACACCAACGTCGGCCTGGACCGGCGCGCGGCCGTCGCCCAGGTCAAGGCGAGCGCCCACCGCCGGGACGTGATGCAACAGGGCTCGAAGCGACTCACGGACTTCCTGGACGACATCGGCGTGCTGCGCGGCGTCGGACGGACGCTCTGGCGGTCGTCGGGGCTGCTCGCCTAGACGGGCGCCCCCACCACTCGACCACCACACCCCCGACCGGCTCACGGCCACGCGGCGCAGCCGCACATCGAGCAACAGCCTGGACGACATCGGCGTGCTGCGCGGCGTCGGACGGAAGCTCCGGCGGTCGTCGGGGCTGCTCGCGTGGACGGGCGGGCGGATACCCTGCGGGCATGACCTCGCAGGCCCCCACCCCCGCCTACCGGCGGCTCAGCGTCGAGGAACGCCGCAGCCAGCTCCTTGAGGCCGCGCTCTCCCTCTTCGCCCACCGCGCCCCGGAGGACGTCTCCCTGGACGACGTGGCGGAGGCGGCCGGCGTGTCACGCCCCCTGGTGTACCGGTACTTCCCGGGCGGCAAGCAGCAGCTCTACGAGGCCGCCCTCCGCTCCGCCGCCGACGAGCTGCGGCACTGCTTCGACGAACCGCACGAGGGCCCGCTGCTGCCCCGGCTGTCCCGCGCCCTCGACCGCTACCTCGCCTTCGTCGACCAGCACGACACCGGGTTCAGCGCGCTGCTCCAGGGCGGGAGCGTCGTGGAGACCTCCCGTACGACCGCCATAGTGGACGGCGTACGGCGGGCCGCCGCCGAGCACGTCCTCAGCCATCTCGGGGTCGCCGAGCCCGGACGCCGGCTCCGGATGACGATCCGGATGTGGATCACCGCCGTGGAGGCGGCCTCGCTGATCTGGCTCGACGAGGACAAACAGCCGCCCCTGGACGAACTGCGGGACTGGCTCGTGGAGCAGTTCGTGGCGGTGCTGGAGGTGACCGCGCGGCGCGACGCGCAGGCCGACGCGCTGGTGCGGGAGCTGGCCGCGGACCCCTGACGGCCCGCGCATCGCCGACACTGGGGGCGTGAAGAGCGAAGACACCCCGTTCGAGGGCGGGCCCATGGACGGGCGCGTGCTGCCCGTGCTGCTGGGCATCACCGGGCACCCGCCGAAGACGTACCGCATCCCCGTCCCGGCCCCGGACGGCGGCCCGCCCACCGTGCTGGTCTACCGGCGGGTGCCCCGGGCACGGAGCGCGCGGACCGGGCTGACGCGGGGCTGGAAGTACCTGTACGACCCCACGGGGCGGGCCGGCGACGGCCGGAGGTGGCCGTGGTCGAGGCCCGCGCCCGATCCAGACGCCACGCCGAAGGGCAAGCCGGACGACGCCGACGGGTGACCGGGTTGCGCCGAACCGCGCACACTCGGCGAGCGGACCACCGGCACCCGCCCGATGCTCGCGATGCGGAGCGGACGAGCCGCCCCGCGTCGGAGGTGATGGAGTGTCAGGAAAGCTGCTGCGTCTGGCGTGTACGGCGGTACTGGCGGCCGGGGCCGTCCTCGCGCCCGTGCCCGCGGTGGCCGTCCCGGAACCGGCCGGCGGCGCCGCCGGCCCGGGCACCGGCTCCGGCGAGCGTTCCGTCGCCGAGCTGCTGACGGAGCTTCAGACCCTGTACCGGGAGGCCGAGAAGGCCACCGAGACCTACAACGCCACCGAGGAACGGCTGAAGAGGCAGCGCGCCGAGACCGAGCGGCTGGAGAGGGCCCTCGCCCGCACCCGGCTCTCCCTGCGCGACAGCCGGGGCGCGGCCGGCCTGCTGGCCCGCCGGCAGTACCAGAGCGTCACCGGCCTCTCCCCCTACCTACGGCTGCTGCTGGCGCGCGATCCGCAGCGCGCGCTCGACCAGGGGCGGGTGATCGGGCGGCTGGCGCGGGAGCGGGCGGAGACGGTGGGCCGGCTGACCGGCGACGAGCAGGAGGCCGACGCGCTGGCCCGCCGGGCGCGCAGGGCCCTCGACGCCCGGCTCGCCCTCACCGAGCGGCGCGGGAAGGAGCGGGACGAGGTCCGCGAACGGCTCCGCGCGGTCGAGGAGCTCCTCGCCTCGCTCACCGCCGGGCAGCTCGCCGCGCTGGCCGAGCTGGAGCGGGGCAACACGGCCGAGGCGCAGGAGGAGTTGGTGGCCTCCGGTGCGCTGGGCAGCGGCGGCACTCCTCCCTCGGCGGCGGGCGAACGGGCCGTGCGCTACGCCGTGGAGCAGCTCGGGAAGCCGTACGAGTGGGGCGCGGAGGGGCCCGAGACGTACGACTGCTCGGGGCTGACGTCCGAGGCGTGGGGCGCCGCCGGGACGCCGGTCCCCCGGACCAGCCAGGAGCAGTGGGCGCGGCTGGAGCGGGTGCCACTGGACGAGCTGCGGCCGGGTGACCTCGTCGTGTACTTCCCGGAGGCCACACACGTCGCCCTCTACCTCGGCGACGGCATGGTGGTGCAGGCGCCCCGCCCCGGCGCGCGGATCAAGGTCTCCCCGATCGCGGCCAACCCGGTGCTGGGCGCCGTACGCCCCGACCCGGACGGGGAGCCCGTACGGCGGTACGTGCCGCCGGAGCTTCCCGACGGGGCGATGGACGGGCCGGACGGGGGTTACGCGCCGGCCGCGCCCGAGACCTCCATCAGGTAGCCCTCGGCCTTCTTCGGGTCGTAGAAGAAGTTCTCGAAGTCGGCCGGGTTGTCGAAGCCGTTGGCGAAGCGGTCGGCGACGGGCTGGAGCTGTCCGGCGGCGCCGAGGAGGTTCAGGATGTGCTCCGGCGGCGGGGCGAGCATGGCGTTCGTCCACTTGGTGACGTGCCGGGCCGTCTCCCAGTAGCGGTCGAAGGTCTGCCGCATCCAGGTCTCGTCGAACTCCTTCTCGCCGTGCTCCAGGATCGAGGCGAGGTAGGAGGCGGCGCACTTGGAGGCGGAGTTGGAGCCCTGGCCGGTGATCGGGTCGTTGGCGACCACCACGTCGGCCACGCCGAGGACGAGTCCGCCGGAGGGCAGCCGGCCGATGGGGTTGCGGACGGTGGGGGCGTAGCGGCCGGCGAGGGTGCCGCCGGCGTCGGTCAGTTCGACCTTGGTGGCCCGCGCGTACTCCCAGGGCAGGAACCTCTCCATGAGTTCCAGGGTCAGGGAGAGGTGCTCCGAGGGGTCCTTGACGTCCTTGAAGGCGTCCAGCGGGCCGCCGGGTACGCCCTCCCAGAAGAGGATGTCGGCACGGCCCGAGGTGGTGAGGGTCGGCATGACGAACATCTCGCCGACACCGGGGACCAGGTTGCAGCGGACCGCCTCCGTGTCCGGGTGCTCCGGGCGCGGGCCGAGGCCGTGGACGTAGGCGACGGCCAGGGCGCGCTGCGGCTCGCTGTACGGGGAGCGCTCCGGGTCGCGGGCGAACATCTGCACGAGCTCGCCCTTGCCCGCCGAGACGAGCACCAGGTCGTACGTACGGGAGAAGTAGTCGAGGTCGCCGACCGCCGCGCCGTGGATGACGAGCTGGCCGCCGCGCTGGGCGAAGGTCTCCATCCAGCCGGCCATCTTCACCCGCTGGTCCACCGACTGCGCGAACCCGTCGAGCCTGCCCAGCCAGTCGATCGCGCGCTGCGAGGGACCCGGGTCGAAGGAGCCGGGGGCCGCGACCGAGACGCCGAGTCCCTCGATCTTCGGGGCCCGGGACTCCCAGAAGTTGAGCTGGAGGTCGCGCTCGTGCTGGAGTGCCGTGTGGAACATGCACTGCGTCGACATGACCCGTCCGGTGCGGATCTCGTCGGCGGTCCGGTTGGACATCAGGGTGACCTCGTACCCGTGCGACTGGAGGCCGAGGGCGAGCTGGAGACCGGACTGGCCGGCTCCGACGACGAGTATCTTCCGCATAGGGGGGACGCTCCTAAGAGGGCTGCTCGGGGATGGCTCGGGGGTCACTCGGGGGTTTCGTCGAGCGCGTGGCCCACGAGGGACAGGAGGGTCTCGATGACCGAGATCCGGCGGCGCGCATCCATGATCATGACAGGTATGTGCGCGGGGATCGTCAACGCCTCCCGCACGTCCTCGGCGTCGAACCGCTCACTGCCGTCGAAGTGGTTGACCGCGACGACGTACGGCAGTCCGCAGCTCTCGAAGTAGTCCAGCGCCGGCCAGCAGTCCTTCAGACGGCGGGTGTCGGCCATCACGACGGCGCCGATCGCGCCGCGCACCAGGTCGTCCCACATGAACCAGAACCGCTGCTGGCCCGGCGTGCCGAACAGGTAGAGCACCAGGTCGTCGTCGAGCGTGATGCGGCCGAAGTCCATGGCCACGGTGGTGGTCAGCTTGCCGGGCGTGGCGGTGAGGTCGTCGGTGCCCTCGCTCGCCTCGGTCATCAGCGCCTCGGTCTGCAGGGGCGTGATCTCCGAGACGGAGGTGACCAGCGTGGTCTTGCCGACGGCGAACCCGCCCGCCACCACTATCTTCGTGGCGACGGGCGCGCGGGTGCGGTCCGTCTGCCAGGGCAGCAGCGGCTCGTCGCCCCCTTCGGTGAGCGGGGAGACGCCGTGAGCGACGTCAGAGACGACGGAGTCCACTCAGCACCCTTTCCAGCAGCGCGCGGTCCGGGCGGCCCGTGCCGTGGCCGGTTCCCGTTCCGTAGACACGGATCTTTCCCTGGTCCGCGAGGTCGCTGAGGAGGACGCGGACCACGCCGAGCGGCATCCTCAGCAGCGCGGCGATCTCGGCCACCGTTCGCATACGGCGGCACAGTTCGACGATGGCCCGCATCTCCGGCATGCCCCGGAAGCCGGACGGGCTGTTCGTCAGCTCCTTGCGCTCCCCGGCGGCTTCGAGCGCGGCGGTGGCGCCGACGAACGTCTCGACGAGCAGGACGTGGCCGAAGCGGGTGCGGCCGCCGGTGAGCGAGTAGGGGCGGACCCGGGCGGGTTTGCGGTCGCCGCCGCGGACCGGAAGGTGTTTCCCGGACCTGCTCATCGGCGACTCCCGGTGGACTCGGTCTCCAGGGACTGGCGCAGCTCGCTGCGGAGCTCCGGGGTCAGGACATGGCCGGCGCGGCCGACGAACAGGGCCATGTGGTACGCCACCACGCTCATGTCGCAGTCCGCGGAGCCGTGCACGCCGAGCAGGGAGCCGTCGCTGATGGACATCACGAACAGGCTGCCCTCGTCCATCGACACCATCGTGTGCTTGACCGGACCGAAGTCCATCAGCTTCGAGGCACCGACGGTGAGGCTGCCGATGCCGGAGACGACGGTGGCCAGGTCGGCGGCGGAGCCGCGGGGGCCGGTGCGTCTCGCGCTCCGCGCGTCGCGGGCCTCGGTGTTCCGGGAGTCGTCGGACGACAGCAGGAGCAGGCCGTCGGAGGAGACCACCGCGACGGAGAGGATGCCGGGCACCTCCTCGACGAGGTTGCTCAACAGCCAGTGCAGGTTGCGGGCCTCACTGCTCAGTCCGACAGTACTGGGCGACGCGGTCAACTGCTTGCCTCCTCGACTGTGCCCCCCGTGGTCTCTTCGGATGTGGCGGCCGGGTCGGACGGCGCCTGGTGGCCACCGGTCCGCTCGGCGAGTTCCGCCTCGACGTCCCGGCGCCCGGCGTCCGCCCCCCGGCGGAAACCGCCGAGCCGGCGGCGCAGGGCCTCGGCGTCCACGGACCCGGTACGCGGGCGCGGGGCCGCGACGGGCGCGGTGATCCTGGGCGTGCGCTTGGGCAGCCCCTTGGCCGTGACCGGTTCCTCGGCTCCGTCCCCGTCCCCGTCGGCGACACGCGCGTGCTCCGTGTCACCACCGCCCGCGGCGACCGGCCGCCGCGGAAGCGGCGCGGTGTCCTCGGCGCCGGCCACGGGGGCGCCCTCGGGGGCACCGCCCGCTGCGGGACGGCCCTCGGGGCCGACGCCGGCACCGGGGCGGTCCTCGGGCTCGGCTCCGGCTCCGGCTCCGGCTCCGGCTCCGGCTCCGGCTCCGGCTCCGGCTCCGGCTCCGGGGCGAGTCTCGGGCCCGGCACCGGCTCCGGGTCGGGCCTCGGGGCCGACGTCTGTTCCGGCGTAACTCTCGGGCCCGGCGTCCGCGCCGGGTACGTCCCTGTGGGACGCGGCCGGGTAAGCGGCGTCCTCCGGGGCCTCGCCGGCCGGCCGGCTCGCGGCACCGGACGGGGGCTCCTCGTCTCCGGCCACGTGACCGGCGCCCGGGCGGACGGCGTCGTCCGCACCCACGCCGAACGGCTGCGCGGCAGCGCCCGCGGCATCGTTTCCGCCCGCGTGACCCGGCCCCGGGCGGACACTCTCGCCCTCCGGTCGGCCGACGGCGTCGGTACCGGGCTCGGCCGCCGCTCCGGCACCGGCTTCGGCGCCGGCGGTGTCGCCGGTCTCGGCTCCCCGGGCGCCGGGAACGGCCGTGCGTTCGATGCGGTCGGCGTCGGCACCGTGGTCCCGGGCGGCTTCCGACGAGGCCGCCGGCTCGTCGGCCGCCTCCGGCTGCACCGGGATCAGCAGCTCCATCGTGACCTCGGCGGGCCGCTCGACCGGCGCGTCGCCGCCCTCACGCCCCACAGGATCACTCGCGGACTCGTCCCCGTGTCCGGGCGCGGACTCCCCCGCCTCCCCGGCAGGGGCCTCCGCCTCCGCCGGATCGTCGTCACCGTCCGGCCGGGCATCCTCCGCAGGGGCCTGCGCGGACTCCCCGGCCGAGCCCTCCGCGGGGGCCTCCGCAGGGACCCGTGAGGATCCACCCGCGTCGCCCGCCGCCGGCGGCTCCGTCGGCTCGTCCGGTGTCTCTCCACCGGACGAGCCCTGCTGGCGTACCGCCTTCTCCGCCAGGGCGACCAGCGGGTCGTCCTGCTCCGCGCGGCCGTGGAGGACGTTGGAGTTGGCCTCGGCATCGGCGCCCGGGAGGGTGTACGTGGCGCCGGTGACGGAGGCGGGGACCGCGCCGGGGGCGGCGGGCGCCAGCAGGGGGTCGGGGAGGACGACGACCGCGGCGATGCCGCCCTGCTTCTGCTCGCGCAGCCGGACCCGCACCCCGTGCCGGTGGGCGAGCCGGGCCACGACGTACAGGCCGAGGCCGAGACCGTCCTCGGCCTCCGCGTCGTACGTGACCTCCGGGTCGAAGTCGGACAGCCGGGAGTTGAGCCGCTCCAGCCGCTCCCCGGTCATGCCGATGCCCTCGTCCTGGACGGAGAGCATGACCTCGCCGTTCTCCAGCAGCCAGCCGGAGACCTCGACGGGCAGGTCGGGCGGGGAGAACGAGGTGGCGTTCTCCATGAGCTCGGCCAGCAGGTGGGACAGGTCGTCCGCGGCGAACCCGGCGATGTGCGCGTGCGGCGGCAGCGCGGCGATCCGGACCCGCTCGTACCGCTCGATCTCGCTGACCGCGGCCCGTACGACGTCCACCAGCGGAACCGGACCCGCCGTGCGCCGGCCCTGCTCGGTGCCGGCGAGGACCAGGAGGTTCTCGCTGTGCCGGCGCATGACGGTGGCGAAGTGGTCGAGCTTGAAGAGGGTGGCCAGCCGGTCCGGGTCGTCCTCGCGCTCCTCCAGCCCCTCGATGACGCCGAGCTGGCGCTCGACCAGTCCGAGGGTGCGCAGGGCGAGGTTGACGAACGTACCGCCGATGCCGGCGCGCAGCCGCTCCAGATGGGCGGCGGACTCGGCGAGTTCGGTGCGCAGTTCCTCGCGGGCGTCGGCCATCTTCTGCCGCTGGCCCACGAGGTGCTTGCGGTCGGCCTCCAGGGTGGCGATCCGCTCGGCGAGGGCGGCGGCGCGTGCGTGCAGGGCGTTGACGGAGCGGACGACCTGGGCGAACTCGTCGTTGCGGCCGGTGAAGGCGACCGGCTCCTGGCCGGCGGGGTCCTCCGCCTCGGCGAGGCGGGCGGAGCCCCGGCGCAGCACCGACAGCGGACGCGTCAGGGTGCGGGCCATCGCCGTGGCGATGCCGATCGCGAGCAGCATCAGGGCGCCGAGGGCGGCGATCCGGATCTCCAGCGCGGTGACGTCGTCGTCGCGGAGCTGGGCGAGGTCCTTGGTGCGCTGGTCGAAGAGCGCGGACTCGACGCCGCGCATCGTGTCGATCCGCGCGGTGAGCGCGGCCCGCAGCTTCTTGACGCTGGTGTCGAGGTCGTCGTCGGAGAGCGTGGGCTCGTCGGTGAGGCGTGCCAGGTACTTCTCGGCGGTCTCGACCTCGGGTCCGGTGACCGTGGAGTCGTAGGAGCCGCGGGCGGCCTTGGGCGCGGTCTCGCGGAAGTCGGCGAGGGCCGCGTCGGAGCGCAGCCGGGCCTGGAGCGCGGCGGCGGTCAGCGCGTCGCGCCGCTTCGCGTCGGCGTCCGAGGAGCTGGTGACGGTGGACGGCAGGCCGGTGATCGGGTCGATCACGGTCTGGGTGGTGGTCGGCACGTTCAGCGCGGCGAGCAGCAGTCCGCGGGTGGCGGCGGCCTGCTGGACGGCGGAGTCCAGCTCGGTGAGCGCGTAGGCGCCGGAGCCGGCGCGGGGCGGGATCTGCTCCGCGAGCTGTTCGGCGAGCCGGTGCAGTCGCGTGATGGCGGTGGAGTACGCCTGCTGCGCTTCGAGAGCACTGCTCTTGCCCGTGAGCGCCGCTCTGCGCACGGTGGCGACGGCGTCGAGGCCGTCGCGCAGCTCCTGCGGCATGTCGGTGTCGGTGCGCAGCTCCTCGACCTGCCGGTCGACGCGGGCGCTGTGCTCCTCGGAGGGCGCCTCGGACTCGGGGCGGCCGGCCGCGATGTAGGGGACGACCTCGTCGCGCTCGTCGGCGAGGGAGTGCGCCAGGGTGAGGGCGTCCTGGGTCTGCTCGGCGAGCGTCACCAGGTCCTGCGAGTCCTTGAGCTGCCCGGAGGCCGTGAGTACGGAGGGTGCCCCGGCAGCGGCGATCGCGGCGGCCACCACGGCCACGGCGACGATGAGCCGGTTGCGTACATGGGTGGGGCGACCCCTGCCGACGGTGGGCTTCTGCTCCGCGTCCCCCGTGGGGGCCGTCTGCTTGCCTGTGCGACGAGGCCGCGACTTCTGCACCGGTGCTCGCATTCCTGACTCGTGTACCCGTGGGTCCGGGTGACGCTCCGTCAACGGGTGCGGGCGTTCACCCCGAGCTCTTGACCGTGCTCGGACAGCGAGGCGCCCCCATCGCTCCCCGACCCTCCCAGTGAGCGTGGACAGTGGATGCGCATCACCTGACCCGCCACTCGAAGGAGTGAACCCCGGAGGTGAGTTGGGGGGCAAGTTCCGCCGGCTCCCGCAGCGGCCCCGCGCGGCACGCCGGTTGGACGTCTGCGGCGGGCGGTGGCAATATTCGCCGCCACGTCTTCCCGGAGCACTGTATTCCCTCCCAAACCAGGCGCCTGACCTGCGCGGCTGCGTGGATCCGGCGACCGGCGAGGGCCTTTCGCGACCCTTGTGAAGGGGTCGTGCAGACTGACGGGATGCGTACGGAGCTTGTTTCGGAGCCCGGTGATCCCGGCCGCCCCAACGAGGACTTCGCGAGCGTCGGGCTTCCGGCCTCCGGACAGGGCGGTTCGCTCGTGGTGCTGGACGGGGTCACGCCACCGGGGGACGGCGGTGGATGCCTGCATTCCGTGCCCTGGTTCACCGCGCGGCTCGGCGGGGCGCTGACCGAACTGACCGTTTCCCTCCCGGATGTTCCGCTGGCCGAGCTGCTCTCCCGCGCCCTCGCGCGTACCGCCGCCGGCCACGCGGCAACCTGTGACCTTTCTCACCCCCGTACGCCGCAGGCGACCGTGGTGCTGGCCCGCTGGTCACCGGCCTCGGTGGACTACCTGGTGCTGTCCGACTCGGCCCTGCTCGTCGAGTCCCCCGACGGGGCGGTCACCCCGTTCCTGGACGACCGCCTGGACCGGCTGCCCCGCTCGGCCCTGGCCTCCCACGCCCTGGTGGACACCACGCTGCGCAACAAGGAGGGCGGCTTCTTCACCGCGGCGGCGGATCCCTCGGTGGCCTCCCGCGCGGTGACCGGTTCGCTGCCGCGCGACGGGGTGCGCGCCCTGGCCGCCCTGACGGACGGCGCGGCGCGCTGGGTGGAGAGGTTCCACGAGGGCGACTGGGCGGACTGCCTCACCCTGGTCCGCAAGGAGGGCGCCCGGTCCCTGGTGGACCGCGTACGGGCCCTGGAGCGGGCGGACGCGGACCGGGTACCGCCGCGCCGCGGCAAGACGCACGACGACGCGACGGTGGTGTACGCCGAGCTGTCACCCCGTTGGCGGTAGTAGGCCGAACCGTCACCCCGTGAGCGGTAGCCCGTACGGGGTCACTTCTCCATGCCCCGGTTGAGCTGGTTCAGCAGCCGGGCGAGTTCCGTGACCTCGTCGGGGTCCCAGTCGGCGAGCCGGCCGGCGTAGCGCGCGCGGCGGGCCTCGCGGACCCTGCGGACCCGTTCCTGGCCCTCCCGCGTGAGGGCGATCAGCCAGGCGCGGCCGTCGGCGGGGTCCGGCTCGCGGGCGACGAGCCCGAGCTGCTCCAGCGCGCGGAGCTGGCGCGACATCGTCGCCTTGCCGACGCCGATGTAGGCGGCGAGCTCGGTGGCCCGCTGCCGGCCGCACTCATCCAGACGGACCAGCAGCCCGTACGCGGACGGCTCCAGGTCGGGATGGACCGCGCGGGCCATCTCCCCCTGGCTGGCCCGGGCGCGCCGCAGCAGCACCGTCAACTCGCGTTCCAGCGCGAGGAATCCCGGCTGGTCCACACCCGGCGCGGGCTCCGGGGAGGCGGCGCGCTCTTCGCCGCGGTGTCCTTGTTCGTGCACGTCTGCCCCTGCTTCGGTTTTCCGGTTCTGAAAGTTTCCCGCCAAGTGGCGACGTCGCCGCAGCTCCACCAGTATTTCGCAGGCGTAGACCAACGACGGCCGGGAGCACCTCCCACGCCCTTCGGGCAGTGGGGGAGGACGCCCCGCCCCCGCCGTGGTCCACGTGCGCAGTCTCCTCACCAGGCGATTGCGTGGCATGCCCACCACATGGGACGTGGGTCACATTCCGGGTTCGCCCCACACCGACCTTTCGGAGATGCGTCATGCCTGTGCACAGATCCGGCCTCCTGCGCATACGCGCGCTCGCGACCGCCGGCGCGGTCCTGCTCGCGGTGCTCTCCCTCCCCCGCCCGGCCGTCGCGGCCGGATCCGCCCCCACCGCGCCTCCGCGCGGCTCCGCCCACATGGGCATGGGCGTCGCCGCCCACGACGGCAGCGGCGGCCTCCCCTCCGTCCGCTCCACCCGGACGGAGGGCGTGGACGTCTCCAGCCACCAGGGCGACGTCGCCTGGACGACCCTGTGGAACAGCGGGGTCCGCTGGGCCTACGCCAAGGCCACGGAGGGGACGTACTACACCAACCCGTACCACCCGCAGCAGTACGACGGCTCGTACGACGTCGGCATGGTCCGCGGCGCCTACCACTTCGGCACGCCCGACACGGCGAGCGGCGCCGCCCAGGCCGACTACTTCGTCGACCGCGGCGGCGACTGGTCGGCGGACGGGCGGACCCTGCCGGGCGTGCTCGACATCGAGTGGAACCCGTACGGCGACGCCTGCTACGGCAAGTCGCAGAGCGCGATGGTGAGCTGGATCCGCGACTTCCTGGACCAGTACCGGTACCGCACCGGCCGGAACGCCGTCATCTACACGGCCACCAGCTGGTGGAAGCAGTGCACCGGCAACTACGCCGGCTTCGCCGCCACCACTCCGCTGTGGATCGCCCGGTACGCCTCCACCGTGGGCGAACTGCCCGCGGGCTGGAGCACGTACACGATGTGGCAGTACACCTCGACCGGCCCGACCGTCGGGGACCACGACCTCTTCAACGGCACCCTGGACCGGGTGCGGACCTTCGCCCTGGGCTGACCCGGCCGCGGTCCCCGCCTGGCGGCACGGAAGCCGTCGGCACATCCGGCGGCGCATCCGGCGGGGATCCGGCGGAGATCCGGCGGCACGTCCGGCGGCAGGACGCCGAGGGGCGCGGATCTCCCGCCTCTGCGGTCCGCCGGCGGCGTGTCGCCGGGAGATCCGCTCCCGGCGCGGCCCGGGGCCCGCGTCCGGAAGCGGTCCGGCGGATTCGCCGACAGCGGCCGGGCGCGGCGAAGGCCCGGGCCTCCCTCACGGGACCCGGGCCTTCCCTCGACCGGCCGCGTCCGTCACGCCGCGACCGGAACCTCCGGCACCGCCCCGTTCGTCGCGGGCGACAGCGCCAGTTCCAGGACCTGGCGGACATCGGTGACGGCGTGGACGTCGAGCTTGTCCAGCACCTCCGCCGGGACGTCGTCCAGGTCGGGCTCGTTGCGCTTGGGGATGATCACCGTGGTGATCCCCGCACGGTGCGCGGCGAGCAGCTTCTGCTTCACCCCGCCGATCGGCAGCACCCGCCCGGTCAGCGAGACCTCACCGGTCATCGCCACGTCGGTGCGGACCAGCCGGCCGGAGAGCAGCGAGGCCAGGGCGGTGGTCATGGTGACGCCCGCGCTCGGGCCGTCCTTGGGCACCGCGCCCGCCGGGAAGTGGATGTGCGCGCCCCGGTCCTTCAGGTCGCCCACCGGCAGCTCCAGTTCGGCGCCGTGGCTGCGCAGGAAGCTCAGCGCGATCTGCGCGGACTCCTTCATCACGTCACCGAGCTGGCCGGTCAGGGTCAGCCCCGCCGCGCCCGTCTCCGGGTCGGCCAGGGACGCCTCCACGTAGAGGACGTCTCCGCCGGCGCCGGTCACCGCGAGCCCGGTGGCGACACCGGGGACGGCGGTACGCCGCTCGGCCGGGTCCTGGGCGGACTCGGGCACGTGGTGCGGCCGGCCGATCAGGCCCCGCAGGTCGCCCTCGGTCACGGTGAGGGGCAGCTTCCGCTCACCCAGTTCGTGCTGGGCGGCGACCTTGCGCAGCAGCCGCGCGATGGACCGCTCCAGGGTGCGCACGCCCGCCTCGCGCGTGTACTCGCCGGCCAGCTTGCGCAGCGCGCCCTCGTCGATCGTCACCTCGTCCTCGGCCAGCCCGGCGCGCTCCAGCTGGCGCGGGAGCAGGTGGTCGCGGGCGATGACGACCTTCTCGTCCTCGGTGTAGCCGTCGAGGCGGACCAGCTCCATGCGGTCGAGCAGGGCCTCCGGGATGGCCTCCAGGACGTTGGCCGTCGCCAGGAACACGACGTCGGACAGGTCGAGCTCGACCTCCAGGTAGTGGTCCCGGAAGGTGTGGTTCTGCGCCGGGTCGAGGACTTCGAGCAGGGCCGCGGCCGGGTCGCCGCGGAAGTCGGAGCCCACCTTGTCGATCTCGTCGAGGAGCACGACCGGGTTCATCGACCCGGCCTCCTTGATCGCCCGCACGATCCGGCCGGGCAGCGCGCCGACGTACGTACGGCGGTGGCCGCGGATCTCGGCCTCGTCGCGGACGCCGCCGAGGGCGACACGGACGAACTTGCGGCCCATCGCGTGGGCGACGGACTCGCCGAGCGAGGTCTTGCCGACGCCGGGCGGGCCGACGAGGGCGAGCACGGCACCGCCGCGCCGTCCGCCGACGACGCCCAGGCCCCGGTCGCTGCGCCGCTTGCGCACCGCCAGGTACTCGGTGATCCGCTCCTTCACGTCCTGAAGGCCCGCGTGCTCGGCGTCGAGGACCGCCTGGGCGCCCTGGATGTCGTAGGCGTCCTCGGTCCGCTCGCTCCACGGCATCTCCAGGACCGTGTCGAGCCAGGTGCGGATCCAGGAGCCCTCGGGCGACTGGTCGGAGGAGCGCTCCAGCTTGTCGACCTCCTTGAGCGCGGCCTCACGGACCTTCTCCGGCAGGTCGGCGGCCTCGACGCGGGCCCGGTAGTCGTCGGACTCCTCGCCCTCCTGCTCGCCGTTGAGCTCGCGCAGCTCCTTGCGCACGGCTTCGAGCTGGCGGCGCAGCAGGAACTCGCGCTGCTGCTTGTCGACGCCCTCCTGGACGTCCTTGGCGATGGTCTCGGCGACGTCCTGCTCGGCGAGGTGGTCGCGCAGCTGCTGGGTGGCGAGCTTGAGCCGGGCCACCGGGTCGGTGGTCTCCAGCAGGGCGACCTTCTGCTCGGTGGTGAGGAAGGGCGAGTAGCCGGAGTTGTCGGCGAGCGCGGAGACGTCGTCGATGGCCTGGACGCGGTCCACGACCTGCCAGGCGCCGCGCTTGCGCAGCCAGGCGGTGGCGAGCGCCTTGTACTCCTTGACCAGCTCGGTCACGTGCCCCGGCAGCGGCTCGGGCACGCTCTCGTCGATGCGGGTGCCCTCCACCCACAGCGCCGCGCCCGGCCCGGTGGTCCCGGCGCCGATGCGCACGCGGCCCCGGCCGCGGATCAGGGCGCCGGGATCGCCGTCGGCCAGCCGGCCGACCTGCTCGACCGTGCCCAGCACGCCGGTGCCGGCGTAGGTCCCGTCGACGCGTGGCACCAGGAGCACCTTGGGCTTTCCCGGGGCGGTGCGGGCGGCGGCCTGGGCGGCCTCCACCGCGGCGCGCACCTCGGAATCGCTCAGGTCCAGCGGAACCACCATCCCGGGCAGCACGACCTCGTCGTCGAGCGGCAGCACAGGCAGGGCGAGCGGTGTGGACTCAGCAGCCATGATCTCCCCTTCGGCAGTCAAGTTGAGCTATGCCGACTCAATGCTTGTGAGCCGCCGAATGTTCCCGGAGTCGCGTTCGCTCTGAGCGATCACCGTCCCGGGTGCCGAAGCCCCGGCCGCCGCAGAAAGGGAGCTGCCAGGATGAACGCATGTCCACCCCGTACGACATTCCCGAACCCCCCGAAGTCCTGGACCGCCGCGAGGGCCCGTACGGCGAGGTCGTGCTGCGCAGGCACGGTGACCTGCTGCAGATCATCGCCAACGGCTGCTTCCTGATGGACACCTCCGACGGCCGTTCGGAGCGGCGGCTCGTCGACGCCGCCCTGGCCGCCCTCGACGCCCGCGCGGGGCACGGACCGGGGACCGGCCCGCACGTCCTGATCGGCGGCCTCGGGGTCGGCTTCTCGCTCGCACACGCCGCCGGGCAGCCCCGCTGGGGACGGATCGCCGTGGTGGAACGCGAACCGGCGATCGTCGAGTGGCACCGCGCGGGACCGCTGTCCGGGCTCTCCGCGCGGGCCCTCGCCGACCCGCGTACGGAGATCGTCGAGGCGGACCTCGTCCGTTACCTCGATGAGACATCGGACACGTTCGACGCGCTCTGCCTCGACATCGACAACGGGCCCGACTGGACCGTCACCGAGGACAACGACGGGCTCTACTCGGCGGCCGGACTCGCCGCCTGCGCAAGGGTGTTGAGGGCGGGCGGGGTACTCGCCGTATGGTCGGCGAAACCGTCCCCGGAATTCGAGGGAACCTTGCGGAATGCCGGGTTCCAACAGGTGCGTACCGAAGAGATCCCCGTTGCCCGGGGCGTTCCGGACGTCGTGCACCTCGGCGTCCGACCTGGATAGCAAAGCCACGGTGAATCCCCGTACGCTGCTGCCCTGACGCGGTCATTCAAACGTCAATCGCAGTGATGCGCAGACGACGGATCACCCCACGGATTCCGGAAAAAGCACACCTCAGGGGCGGGCGATGGAGCAGACACAGACCTCCCACAACGGCACGGCCACGACCACCCCCGGCGCCCAGCGCCGGGTCCTGGTGGTCGAGGACGACGCGACGATCGTGGACGCCATCGCGACGCGCCTGCGCGCCGAGGGATTCCTGGTGCAAACGGCGGGCGACGGCCCGTCCGCGGTGGACACGGCGGAGGCCTGGCAGCCCGACCTGCTGATCCTCGACATCATGCTGCCCGGCTTCGACGGCCTGGAGGTCTGCCGGCGCGTACAGGCCCAGCGGCCGGTGCCGGTGCTGATGCTCACCGCGCGCGACGACGAGACCGACATGCTGGTCGGGCTGGGCGTCGGCGCCGACGACTACATGACGAAGCCCTTCTCCATGCGGGAGCTGGCGGCCCGCGTGCACGTACTGCTGCGCCGCATGGAGCGGGCCGCCCTCGCGGCGACGACCCCGCGCAGCGGCATCCTGCGCCTGGGCGAGCTGGAGATCGACCACGCGCAGCGCAGGGTGCGGGTGCGCAGCGAGGACGTCCACCTGACGCCCACCGAGTTCGACCTCCTGGTGTGCCTGGCGAACACCCCCCGCGCGGTGCTCTCCCGTGAGCAGCTGCTGGCCGAGGTGTGGGACTGGGCGGACGCCTCCGGCACCCGCACGGTCGACAGCCACATCAAGGCGCTGCGCCGGAAGATCGGCGCCGAGCGCATCCGCACCGTGCACGGCGTGGGCTACGCCCTGGAGACGCCGACGCCATGAGCGACGGTCCGGCCGGACGCAGAGGCCCCGGGGCGCGGCAGCCCTGGGGCGGTGTACGCCCGTTCTCGATCAAGACCAAGCTGGGTGCGCTGGTCGTCGTCTCGGTCCTGATCACCACGGGACTGTCGGTGATCGCCGTGCACACCAAGACGGAGCTGCGCTTCATCACGATCTTCTCGATGATCGCGACGCTGCTCATCACGCAGTTCGTGGCGCACTCGCTCACCGCGCCGCTGGACGACATGAACGCCGTGGCCCGTTCCATCTCGCACGGCGACTACACCCGCCGGGTGCGCGAGAACCGCTGGGACGAGCTCGGCGACCTGGCCCGGACGATCAACGTCATGGCCGACGAGCTGGAGGCCCAGGACCGCCAGCGCAAGGAGCTGGTCGCCAACGTCTCGCACGAGCTGCGCACGCCCATCGCGGGCCTGCGCGCGGTGCTGGAGAACATCGTCGACGGCATCACCGAGGCCGACCCCGAGACGATGCGCACGGCCCTGAAGCAGACCGAGCGGCTGGGCCGCCTCGTGGAGACGCTCCTCGACCTGTCCCGCCTGGACAACGGCGTGGTGCCGCTGAGGAAGCGGCGGTTCGAGGTGTGGCCGTACCTGTCCGGGGTGCTGAAGGAGGCCAACATGGTCTCCACGGCCCGCGCGGGCATGGCCTCCGGATCGGGCAGCCACACCCGTACGGACGT
Source organism: Streptomyces sp. NPDC053426 (assembly GCF_055585405.1). Taxonomy (NCBI): domain Bacteria; kingdom Bacillati; phylum Actinomycetota; class Actinomycetes; order Kitasatosporales; family Streptomycetaceae; genus Streptomyces; species Streptomyces sp. NPDC053426. The sequence goes on from NZ_JBVJKE010000002.1 coordinate 172,917, forward strand.
CCATCTGCACCTCGACGTGTCGCCGCCGGAACTCGTCGCGCACGCCGACCCCGAGCGCATCCACCAGGTCGTCGCCAACCTCATCGACAACGCGGTCAAGCACAGCCCGCCGCACGGCCGGGTGACGGTCCGGGCGCGGCGCGGGGACCAGCCGGAGTCGCTGGAGCTTGAGGTGCTGGACGAGGGGCCCGGCATTCCGCGGACCGAGTGGCACCGCGTCTTCGAGCGGTTCAACCGGGGCAGCGTCAACCGGCCGCACGGTCCGGGCAGCGACGGCGGCACCGGTCTCGGCCTGGCGATCGCCCGCTGGGCCGTCGATCTGCACGGCGGCCGGATCGGAGTGGCCGAATCCGAGCGGGGCTGCCGGATTCTCATCACTCTTCCGGGAGCGTCATCCGTACCGAGTTGACGTAAAGTTCGAAGCGGAGCCGCAAGATCCACCGGCGTTCGACCTGACGGACACGTGTGATCAGGCAGAGGCCCGCGCGAGCTGCGCGCCGGGGCCCGTCCGAGCGATCCCTGAAGCGGCCCGGAGATGCGGAACCAGGGTTGTTTCCCGCCATTTCCCGCGCCGAAACACCCGCCGCGATGTGACTTACACGACGATGGACGGGCCCGGCCTGACCTTCTCGCTCTCGGGGGCGTAGCCTTTATTTCCGCTGTCCATCATCTTGCGAAGCGGAAGAGGGCGGTTGACGCCGTGTCGCCACAGTCCCCCAGTAACTCGAGCATCTCGACCGACACCGACCAAGCGGGTAAGAACCCCGCTGCGGCCTTCGGTGCCAACGAATGGCTCGTCGACGAGATCTACCAGCAGTACCTCCAGGACCCGAACTCGGTGGACCGAGCCTGGTGGGACTTCTTCGCCGACTACAAGCCGGGCGCGCCTGCGACCTCGGCTCCGGCGGGTACCGCGGCCGCGGGGGCCGCGGGAACCACCACCCCGGCCCAGCCCGCCGCCCAGCCCGCTCCGGCGGCCGCGCGGCCCGCCGCCGCGCCCGCTCAGCCGGCCGCCAAGGCGCCCGCCGCCCCGGCCCAGGCTCCGGCTCCCGCCCCGGCGAAGGCCGCCGCGCCTGCCGCGCCCGCCGCCAAGCCGGCCGCCGCGAAGCCGAAGCCCGAGCCCGCCACCGAGGCCAAGGCCGGCCCCGAGCAGGTCACCCTGCGCGGCCCGTCCGCCGCCGTGGCGAAGAACATGGACGCCTCCCTGGAGCTGCCCACGGCCACGTCCGTGCGCGCGGTCCCGGTGAAGCTGCTGTTCGACAACCGCATCGTCATCAACAACCACCTCAAGCGGGCCCGGGGCGGGAAGATCTCCTTCACGCACCTCATCGGCTACGCGATGGTGCAGGCCATCAAGGCCATGCCGGCGATGAACCACTCGTTCGCGCGGGTGGACGGCAAGCCGACCCTGGTGAAGCCGGAGCACGTCAACCTCGGTCTGGCCATCGACCTGGTGAAGCCCAACGGCGACCGCCAGCTCGTCGTCGCGGCCATCAAGAAGGCCGAGACGCTGAACTTCTTCGAGTTCTGGCAGGCCTACGAGGACATCGTCCGTCGCGCCCGCGACAACAAGCTGACGATGGACGACTTCACCGGTGTCACGGTCTCCCTGACCAACCCCGGCGGCCTCGGCACCGTCCACTCCGTGCCGCGCCTGATGCCCGGCCAGTCGGTGATCATGGGCGTCGGCTCCATGGACTACCCGGCGGAGTTCCAGGGCACCTCCCAGGACACCCTGAACAAGCTCGGCATCTCCAAGGTCATGACGCTCACGTCGACCTACGACCACCGGGTGATCCAGGGCGCCGCCTCCGGCGAGTTCCTGCGCGCGGTCGCCAACCTCCTGCTCGGCGAGAAGAACTTCTACGACGAGATCTTCGAGGCGCTGCGCATCCCCTACGAGCCGGTCCGCTGGCTCAAGGACATCGACGCCTCCCACGACGACGACGTCACCAAGGCCGCCCGCGTCTTCGAGCTGATCCACTCCTACCGGGTCCGCGGCCACGTCATGGCCGACACCGACCCGCTGGAGTACCGCCAGCGCAAGCACCCCGACCTGGACATCGTCGAGCACGGCCTCACCCTGTGGGACCTGGAGCGCGAGTTCGCCGTCGGCGGTTTCGCCGGCAAGTCCCTGATGAAGCTGCGCGACATCCTCGGCGTGCTGCGCGACTCGTACTGCCGCACCACCGGCGTCGAGTTCATGCACATCCAGGACCCCAAGCAGCGCAAGTGGATCCAGGACCGCATCGAGCGCTCGCACACCAAGCCGGAGCGCGAGGAGCAGCTGCGCATCCTGCGCCGGCTGAACGCGGCGGAGGCCTTCGAGACCTTCCTGCAGACGAAGTACGTCGGCCAGAAGCGCTTCTCCCTGGAGGGCGGCGAGTCCGTCATCCCGCTGCTCGACGCGGTGCTGGACTCGGCCGCCGAGTCCCGCTTGGACGAGGTCGTCATCGGCATGGCCCACCGCGGCCGGCTGAACGTGCTGGCGAACATCGTCGGCAAGTCGTACGCGCAGATCTTCCGCGAGTTCGAGGGCAACCTCGACCCGAAGTCGATGCACGGCTCCGGCGACGTGAAGTACCACCTGGGCGCCGAGGGCACCTTCACCGGCCTGGACGGCGAGCAGATCAAGGTCTCCCTGGTCGCCAACCCCTCGCACCTGGAGGCGGTGGACCCGGTCCTGGAGGGCGTCGCCCGCGCCAAGCAGGACATCATCGGCAAGGGCGGCACGGACTTCACCGTCCTGCCGGTGGCGATCCACGGCGACGCGGCCTTCGCGGGCCAGGGCGTGGTGGCCGAGACCCTGAACATGTCGCAGCTGCGCGGCTACCGCACCGGCGGCACGGTCCACGTCGTCATCAACAACCAGGTCGGCTTCACCGCCGCCCCGGAGTCGTCGCGCTCGTCGATGTACGCGACGGACGTGGCCCGCATGATCGAGGCCCCGATCTTCCACGTGAACGGCGACGACCCGGAGGCCGTGGTCCGCGTCGCGCGGCTCGCCTTCGAGTTCCGCCAGGCGTTCAACAAGGACGTGGTGATCGACCTCATCTGCTACCGCCGCCGCGGTCACAACGAGTCGGACAACCCGGCCTTCACCCAGCCGCTGATGTACGACCTGATCGACAAGAAGCGCTCGGTGCGCAAGCTCTACACCGAGTCCCTCATCGGTCGCGGCGACATCACCCTGGAAGAGGCCGAGCAGGCGCTCCAGGACTACCAGGGCCAGCTCGAGAAGGTCTTCACGGAGGTCCGCGAGGCCACCTCGCAGCCGGCCACGGTCGAGCCCTCGGACCCGCAGGCCGAGTTCCCGGTCGCCGTGAACACCGCGGTGACCACGGAGACCGTCAAGCGGATCGCCGAGTCCCAGGTCAACATCCCCGACCACATCACCGTCCACCCGCGTCTGCTGCCGCAGCTGCAGCGCCGCGCGGCGATGGTCGAGGACGGCACCATCGACTGGGGCATGGGCGAGACCCTCGCCTTCGGCTCGCTGCTCCTGGAGGGCGTCCCGGTCCGGCTCGCCGGCCAGGACTCCCAGCGCGGCACCTTCGGCCAGCGCCACGCGGTCATCATCGACCGCAGCACGGGCGAGGAGTACACGCCGCTGCAGTACCTCTCCGAGGACCAGTCGCGGCTCAACGTCTACAACTCCCTGCTGTCCGAGTACGCGGCGATGGGCTTCGAGTACGGCTACTCGCTGGCCCGCCCCGACGCGCTCGTGCTGTGGGAGGCGCAGTTCGGCGACTTCGTCAACGGCGCGCAGACGGTCGTGGACGAGTTCATCTCGTCGGCCGAGCAGAAGTGGAGCCAGACCTCCGGTGTGGTCCTGCTCCTGCCGCACGGCTACGAGGGCCAGGGCCCGGACCACTCCTCGGCCCGCCCGGAGCGGTTCCTGCAGCTCTGCGCCCAGAACAACATGACGGTCGCGATGCCGACCTCGCCGTCGAACTACTTCCACCTCCTGCGGTGGCAGGTGCACAACCCGCACCACAAGCCGCTGGTCGTCTTCACCCCGAAGTCGATGCTGCGCCTGAAGGCCGCGGCCTCGAAGGCGGAGGAGTTCACCACGGGCCAGTTCCGCCCGGTCATCGGCGACGCCTCGGTCGACCCGGCCGCGGTCAAGAAGGTCGTCTTCACCGCCGGCAAGGTCTACTACGACCTGGAGGCCGAGCGGCAGAAGCGCGGCGCGACGGACACCGCGATCATCCGCATCGAGCGCCTGTACCCGCTGCCGGGTGCGGAGCTCCAGGCGGAGATCAAGAAGTACCCGAACGCCGAGAAGTACCTGTGGGCCCAGGAGGAGCCGGCGAACCAGGGTGCCTGGCCGTTCATCGCGCTCAACCTGATCGACCACCTCGACCTGGCGGTCGGCGCCGACCTCCCGCACGACGAGCGTCTGCGCCGCATCTCGCGGCCGCACGGCTCGTCCCCGGCGGTCGGCTCCGCGAAGCGCCACCAGGCCGAGCAGGAGCAGCTGGTGCGCGAGGTCTTCGAGGCGTAACCGGCAGCGGTACGCGCACGGGCCGCACCCCTCTCACGGGGGTGCGGCCCGCCCGTTTTCCCACGCATATCCTTGTCCTCATGTACTTCACGGACCGTGGCATCGAGGAACTGGAGAAGCGGCGCGGGGAGGAGGAGGTCACCTTCGAGTGGCTGGCCGAACAGCTCCGCACCTTCGTCGACCTCAACCCCGACTTCGAGGTCCCGGTGGAACGCCTGGCCACCTGGCTGGCCCGCCTGGACGACGAGGACGAGGAGTAGAACACCCCCTCGCCGACCACAGTCAGCCCCACACCACCGCTCCCGCGGGCAACCGCGCACCACCGTCCCCGCGGGCAACCGCGCACCGCCGCTCCCGCGGGCAGTCGTGCCGCTGGGGCGGCACGGGTGGGCGCGACGGCACCCCGCAAGCGCCGGGCTGCGCGAACACCCCCCGCCCAGCACCACCACCGGTGCACACCACCATCACCATCGGCACGGTCACAAGCCGACGGATCACCAGAACGAGTGCCTTGACTTTCCCCTGCCGCGATATATCGTGAATCACGTAAGACGCGATATGCCGCGTCATCGTCGACCGCTGCGTTCCCAGGAGGTCCCCTCATGCCCGAATGGTCCGTCGCGGAACCCACGAAGCTCACCTTCGACACCCCCGTGAACAACCTGCACGTCCGCATCGTCAACGGCACAGTGAACATCGTCGGCACCGACGACCCCTCCGCCCACCTCCAGGTCTCCGAGATCGACGGCCCGCCCCTCGTGGTCACCCAGCAGGACGGCACCCTGACGGTCGCCTACGACGACCTCCCCTGGAAGGGCTTCCTCAAGTGGCTGGACCGCAAGGGCTGGCGCCGCAGCGCGGTGGTCTCCCTGGCCGTCCCGGCCCGGACCCGGGTCGAGGTGGGCGTGGTCGGCGCCGGCGCCGTGGTCTCCGGAATCCACGGCCCCGCCGCGGTGAAGGGCGTCGCCGGCGACACCACCCTGGTCGCCCTGTCCGGCCCGGTCCACGCGGACACCGTCTCGGGGAACGTGGAGGCCCAGTCCGTCACCGGCGACCTCCGCTTCGCCTCCGTCTCCGGCGACCTCACCGTCGTCGAGGGCTCCGGCTCCTCCGTACGGGCGGACACGGTCAGCGGATCACTGATCGTGGACCTCGACCCCGACGGCCCCACCGACGTCAAGCTGACCAGCGTCTCGGGCGAGATCGCCATCCGGCTGCCGGACCCCGCGGACGCCGAGGTGGAGGCCAACACCGCGAGCGGCGCGATCTCCAACGCCTTCGACGACCTCCGGGTCCAGGGCGTGTGGGGCGCCCACAAGCTCACCGGCCGCCTGGGCGCGGGCAGCGGCAAGCTGCGCGCCACCACCGTCTCCGGCTCCATCGCCCTGCTGCGCCGTCCGGCCGCGGAGGACGAGCCCGAACCGCAGGGCGGCGCGGAAGACAATGCCGGTACGACCGACAAGAAGGTGCTCTGACATGCCTCCCGTCTTCGCCCACGGACGCCTCCGCCTCTACCTGCTGAAGCTGCTGGACGAGGCCCCCCGCCACGGCTACGAGGTGATCCGCCTCCTCGAGGAGCGCTTCCAGGGGCTGTACGCGCCGTCGGCGGGCACGGTCTACCCGCGCCTGGCCAAGCTGGAGGCGGAGGGCCTGGTCACCCACACCACCGAGGGCGGCCGCAAGGTGTACTCCATCACGGACGCCGGCCGCGCCGAACTGGCCGACCGCAGCGGCGAGCTGGCCGATCTGGAGCTGGAGATCCGGGAGTCGGTCGCCGAGCTGGCCGCCGAGATCCGGGCCGACGTCAGCGGCGCGGCGGGCGATCTGCGCCGCGAGATGCGGGCCGCGGCCGGCAAGGCCCGCCAGGGCCGTACGGGCGGGGCGGCCACCGAGGAGGAAGGCGTTTTCGGCGACTTCGGGGTCTTCGGCAACAAGGACGCCTGGCAGGCGGCCAAGGAAGAGATGCGCCGCGCCAAGCAGGAGTGGAAGGAACAGGCCCGCCGCGCCAAGGACGAGAGCCGCCGCTCCCGCGAGGAGGCCCAGCGCGCCCGCCGCCAGGCCAAGGAGGCCCAGGACAGGGCGCAGGAGGAGGTGCAGCGCATCGTGCGCCAGGTCCAGGAGCAGGTGCAGGACCACTTCGCCCGGGGCGACTGGCCGACGGGCCTGCGGGAGGGCCTCGGTGAGCTGGCCAAGGAGATGAGCGGGTTCGGCAAGGACTTCGCCTTCGGCCGCACCGGCACAGGAGCCTCCGGCAAGACCTCGGAGCCGTCGTACTCCGAGACACCCGAGGACTTCCCCGCCGACTACACCCCGTCCTGGGCGCACGAGGACACCGCGGACTCCACCGGCGATCCGGCCCGCGACCTGGACCGCCTGCTGGACCGCTTCCGGGACGACATCCGCGACGCGGCCCGCGACCACGGAGTCACCCCGGACCAACTCCGCGACGCCCGCCGCCACCTGTCCACGGCAGCGGCCCACATCGGGGTGATCCTGCGCACCCCGAAGCGGTGAGTCTCCCGCCCCGCCCCGACCGGGCCGGCACCCGGGCTCCGACAAGCCCCGGCCCGACGGAACACCCCAGACCCGGCGGGACCCGGCCGTGGCCGCAAGACCGGTCCGCCCACCCGGGCCCGGGCTGAGCCCGACCCGGTTGGGCCTGCGCCGATGTCAGCCCGCCTTCGCCTCGCCGCCCCCGTGGAGGACCAGGGTCACGGACTCGTGCGTCACGCCGTGGTCGGCGAGGACCTCGGCGGGGACGCCGGGGCGGGCGGTGAGGGCGAGCAGGATGTGCTCGTCGCCGATGTGACGGTCCCGCCGGGCCACGGCGATACGCAGGGCCCCTTCGAGCACGTCCTTGGCGCCCCGGCTGAAGCTGCGGCGCCCCGACCACCAGCCCTTGTCCTTGCGGTCGCCGGACATCGCCCCGACACCGTGGGCCTCCTCCACCCGGGCGACGATCTCCGAGACGTCGATCCCCAGTCCGGCGAGGGCGTCGGACTCGGCTTGCGACAGACCGGCACGGCGCCGGGCCTCGTCCAGGGCACGCCGTACCGACTCCTTGCGTTCGTCCACCCCGAGCGCCGCCAACGCGAAGGACGCGCGGCTGGCCCTGCGATCCAGCAGGGCACGCAGCAGATGCTCGGCGTCGACGGTCCCCGCCTGCGCCCCGTCGGCGTACTCGACCGCCCCCTTCACCACATCACGGGCGTCCTTCGTGAACCGCTCGAACATCAATGCCTCCCGTACTTCTTGTGCACGGCCTGCCTGCTGACTCCGAGTTCGGTGGCGATCTCCTGCCACGACCAGCCCTGATGGCGCGCGCTGCGCACCTGCACGGTCTCCAGTTGCTCCAGCAGCCGGCGCAGGGCGGCGACGGCCCGCAGGCCGACCCGTGGGTCGCGATCGCCCGCCCGCTCGGCGAGGTCGGTTGCCTCAGTCATGATGTCAACGTACGTTGACACTCCACCACTGTCAACCCCGGTTGACATGCCGACGGCCGGCCCGGAGACCCGGACCGGCCGTCGGGGCGAGCCTCGCCCCTCAGGGGTTCGTGAGCACGATCTTGCCGAACTGCCCGCCGGAATCCATCCGTTCGAAGCCCTCCCGGGCCCGGTCCATCGGCAGCACCTCGTCGATGACGGGACGCACCCCCGTGGCGGCGCAGAAGGAGAGCAGGTCCTCCAGCTCGTCCTTGGTGCCCATGGTCGACCCGACGACCTTGAGCTCCAGGAAGAAGATCCGGGTCAGCTCGGCGTGCGAGGGCCGGTCACCGCTGGTGGCACCGGAGATGACCAGCGTGCCGCCGGGCCGCAGCGACTTCACCGAGTGGGACCAGGTGGCGGCCCCCACGGTCTCGATCACCGCGTCGACCCGCTGCGGCAGCCGCGCCCCGGTCTCCACGGCCTCCACGGCCCCGAGTTCCAGCGCCCGCTTCCGCTTGGCCTCGTCCCGGCTGGTGGCGAAGACCCGCAGCCCAGCCGCCTTGCCGAGCACGATCGCGGCGGTGGCGACGCCGCCCCCGGCCCCCTGCACCAGTACGGAGTCCCCGGGCCGCACCCCGGCGTTGGTGAACAGCATCCGGTACGCGGTCAGCCAGGCGGTCGGCAGACAGGCGGCCTCCTCGAAGGAGAGCTCCTTCGGCTTGGGCAGGACGTTCCAGGTGGGCACGGCGACCCGCTCGGCGAACGTGCCCTGGTAGCGCTCGGTCAGGATGGACCGGGGCTCGCGGGGACCCACCCCGTGGCCGCTCTGTCCGATCACCGAGTGCAGGACGACCTCGTTGCCGTCCTCGTCGACGCCGGCGGCGTCGCAGCCGAGGATCATCGGCAGCTTGTCCTCCGCGAGGCCCACGCCCCGCAGGGACCAGAGGTCATGGTGGTTGAGGGAGGCGGCCTTGACCGTGACGGTGCTCCAGCCGGGCCGGGGCTCGGGAGCGGGACGCTCTCCCGACTCCAGACCCGCGAGCGGCTGGTCGCGGTCGATTCGGGCGGCGTAGACAGCGAACATGACCTTGACGATAGGTTCCCCGCCCCGCCGAAGGAACCGGGCCCCGCTGTGAGACACGCCCTCTTGCCACACGACGGGATCCGCCACCCGGGCGGCCCAAGCCCCCGGCACGGAAAACCGGCACAGAAAATCGGCCCCGCCCACCCGGGGACGGGGCCGACCGGCGATCCGCGCACCTCAGCGGCGGGCGACACCCTCCGCCCGGGCGGCCGCGGCCACCGCCGCCGTCACCGCGGGGGCGACCCGCTCGTCGAACGGGGACGGGATGACGTAGTCGGCGGCGAGATCGTCACCGACCACCGAGGCCAGCGCCTCGGCCGCCGCCAGCTTCATCCCCTCGGTGATCCGGGAGGCCCGCACCTGGAGCGCGCCGGCGAAGATGCCGGGGAACGCGAGCACGTTGTTGATCTGGTTCGGGAAGTCCGACCGCCCGGTGGCCACGACCGCCGCGTACTTGTGCGCGACCTCCGGGTGCACCTCCGGGTCGGGGTTGGCCATGGCGAAGACGAACGCGCCCTCGGCCATCGACGCCACCGCCGGCTCCGGCACCGTGCCGCCGGAGACGCCGATGAAGACGTCGGCGCCGGCCAGCGCCGACTCCAGCGATCCGGAGAGGCCGGCCTTGTTGGTGAACGACGCCAGCTCCGCCTTGATCGGCGTGAGGTCCTCGCGGTCCCGCGACACGACGCCCTTGCGGTCGGCCACGGCGACATCGCCGATACCGGCCTCGATCAGCATCTTGGCGATCGCGACACCCGCCGCGCCCGCGCCCGAGATCACGGCCCGCAGCTCACCGAGCGTCCGTCCGCTCAGCCGCGCCGCGTTCCGCAGCGCCGCCAGCGACACGACCGCCGTGCCGTGCTGGTCGTCGTGGAAGACCGGGATGTCCAGCCGCTCCTGCAGCCGCTTCTCGATCTCGAAGCAGCGGGGCGCGGAGATGTCCTCCAGGTTCACCCCGCCGAAGGACGGGGCGAGCCGGACCACGGTCTCGACGATCTCGTCCACGTCGGTGCAGTTCAGGGCGATCGGGACCGCGTCCACACCGCCGAACTGCTTGAAGAGGATGGCCTTGCCCTCCATCACCGGGAGGGAGGCCTCGGGACCGATGTCACCGAGTCCCAGCACGGCCGTACCGTCCGTCACGACGGCGACGACCTGCGACTTCCACGTGTAGTCGTGGACGAGGTCCGGCTGCTCGGCGATCGCGCTGCACACCTTCGCGACGCCGGGCGTGTAAGCCAGGGACAGATCGTCCTTGTCGCGGATCGGCACGGTGGCCTGCACGGCCATCTTGCCGCCGCGGTGCAGCGCGAACGCCGGGTCGAAGGAGTCAAGGGGCTCGGCCCCGTTGCCCTGCTCCGTATGACCGTTCCGGCTTTCGCTGTCGCTGCGAGGATTGACAATCTCCGCTGCCACTTGGTTTTACCCCTTAATTGTTCATGGTTTGAGGGTTGCCACTCCTGGTGAGGGGTGGGCGGGACCGCGCAAGGCCCGGAGGGTTGATGCGTACGGGCCGAACACGACGGGCGCGCCGCACACGCGCCCTGAGCCCCGGATGAGGGGTGTAAAGAACCTTCTTACCGGACGGACGCCGTCGGCGACGAGTCCATAACGCGAAGGTCACATGCCGCCGCCCTGAATTGTCGCTCCATATCAGGACAAGGCTGGGACGGTCTACGAGCAAGCCCACAATCACGACAAAAACCTCGGTGGACGAGTCCGCATCCTGGGATGGACCGGAGATCTTCCGGTCGGAACGAATGATTCCCGCAGACTGTCCGGTCAGATGTCCCGGAGTGGTGCGGTTCGGGCGTCACCCGTTATCCGATTTTGACATCGCGGGCCCCCTGAATGGCTCAGACCGAATGGCAAGATGCCGTAATCGCACGAGGTCGCGACACTCGAAGACGTGTGTTCTCGTCGACCTGCGGCGCTGTCGGTACCCATCGGCAGTGGCCCACCCATCGGCATCTCCACCCATCCGCCGGAGGAACCCACCATGACCGCAAGCACCACCCGTCGTACCACCGCCGCGCGTTCCCGTCTTGCAGCGGTCGGCGCGATCGCGGTCGCAGGCGCGCTGATTCTCACCGGCTGCGGTGACCAGACGGACAAGAGCAGCGACAGCGGCACCGCCGACTCGTCCAACGCGCCGCTCGCCGACAAGCTCCCGGCCGACATCCGCAAGGCGGGCGTCATCAAGGTGGGCTCCGACATCGCGTACCCGCCGGTCGAGTTCATGAAGGACGGCGAGGCCGTCGGTATCGACCCCGACATCGCGAAGGCCCTGGGCAAGCAGCTCGGGGTGGAGTTCGACTTCCAGAACGGCAAGTTCGACCAGCTCATCGTCGGTCTGCAGTCCGACCGCTTCGACGTGATCATGTCCGCGATGAACGACACCGCGGACCGCCAGAACGGCATCGACTCCGACACCGGCAAGAAGGCCGGCGACGGCATCGACTTCGTCGACTACTTCACCGCCGGTACGTCGATCCTCGTCCAGAAGGGCAACCCCAAGGGCATCAAGTCCCTGGACGACCTGTGCGGCCAGGTGGTAGCGCTGCAGCGCGGCACCACCTCCGAGGGCATCGCCAACGCGCAGAACAAGAAGTGCACCGAGGACGGCAACAAGGCGATCAAGCTCCAGACCTACGACACCGACCCCGAGGCGCTGCTGCGGCTGAAGCAGGGCGCGTCCGTCGCCGACCTGAACGACTTCCCGGTCGCGGCGTACAACGCGAAGACGTCGGGCGGCGGCAAGGACTTCGAGGTCGTCGGCGAGCAGATCGAGGCCGGCCCGTACGGCATCGGCGTCAGCAAGGAGGACACCCAGCTCCGGGACGCCCTCCAGGCGGCCATGAAAGCCATCATCGAGAACGGCGAGTACACGAAGATCCTGGAGAAGTGGAACGTCACGGACGGTGCGGTGACCGAGGCGAAGATCAACGGCGGTTCCTGAACCTCGGCGACACTGAAGGGCAGTCACTGTGACCGACACGGTTGACAAGGCTCCGGCGTCATCGGTGCCGCCGGAGCAGATCAAGGCGATCCCGGTGCGCCACTACGGCCGCTGGGTGGCCGGCGCGGTGGTCATCGCCATCCTGGTGCTGATCGGGATCGCCTTCTCCAACGCGAACATCAACTACGGCATCATCCCCGACTACCTCACGGACGGCACGATCCTGTCCGGCGCCTGGCACACGCTGTACATCTCCGTGCTCGCCATGGTGCTCGGCCTCGTCCTGGGCGTGATCCTCGCGGTCATGCGGATGTCGTCGAACCCGGTCACCAGCACGGTGGCCTACTTCTACGTCTGGTTCTTCCGCGGCACGCCGGTCCTGGTCCAGCTGCTCATCTGGTACAACATCGCACTGGTGTTCCCCGTGCTCAACCTGGGGTTCTACAAGGACGAGATGAACCAGGTGATGACGCCGTTCCTGGCGGCACTGCTGGGTCTCGGCCTCAACGAGGCCGCGTACATGTCCGAGATCGTCCGCGCGGGCATCCAGTCCGTCGACGAGGGACAGACGGAGGCGTCCCACGCGCTGGGCATGACCCAGTCCAAAACGCTGCGCCGGGTGGTGCTCCCCCAGGCGATGCGGGTGATCGTGCCGCCGACGGGCAACGAGTTCATCAACATGCTGAAGACCTCGTCGCTCGCCTACGCGGTGCAGTTCAACGAACTCATCAAGCGGTCCACCGACGTCTCCAGCACCTCGCTCGCGGTGGTCGAGATGTACTTCGTGGCGTCCATCTGGTACCTGGCCCTCACCAGCGTCTTCAGCGTCGGCCAGTACTACCTGGAGCGCCGCTACGCCCGTGGCTCGACGCGTAACCTGCCGCCGACGCCGCTGCAGCGCCTGAAGAAGAACCTCCGTCTGTTCAACTCCTTCGGCCGCCCGGAGGTGACCCGATGAGCAAGATCGGCAAGGACGTGGTGAGCGGCCCGAGCGGTCACCCGATGGTCAAGGCGGAGGGCGTGCACAAGTCCTTCGGCCTCGCGCACATCCTCAAGGGCATCGACCTGGAGGTGAACGCGCGGGAGGTGTTCTGCCTGATCGGCCCGTCCGGCTCCGGCAAGTCCACGTTCCTGCGGTGCATCAACCACCTGGAGAAGATCAGCGCCGGCCGGCTGTCCGTCGACGGTGAGCTGGTCGGCTACCGGCAGAAGGGCGACAAGCTCTACGAGCTCAAGGAGAAGGAGGTCGCGGCGCAGCGACGGGACATCGGCATGGTGTTCCAGCGCTTCAACCTCTTCCCCCACATGACGGCGCTGGAGAACGTCATGGAGGCTCCGGTCCAGGTCAAGCGCGAGACCAAGGCCGTGGCCCGGGAGCGTGCGGAGCGGCTGCTCGACCGGGTCGGCCTCGGCGACCGCAGGGGCCACTACCCCGCCCAGCTCTCCGGCGGTCAGCAGCAGCGCGTCGCCATCGCCCGCGCGCTGGCGATGCAGCCCAAGCTGATGCTCTTCGACGAGCCCACGTCGGCGCTCGACCCGGAGCTCGTCGGCGAGGTCCTCGACGTCATGCGCGACCTCGCCGAGGACGGCATGACGATGATCGTCGTCACCCACGAGATGGGCTTCGCCCGGGAGGTGGGCGACTCGCTGGTGTTCATGGACGACGGCGTGGTCGTCGAGTCCGGCCACCCGCGCGAGGTGCTGACGAACCCGCAGCACGACCGCACCAAGTCGTTCCTGTCCAAGGTGCTCTGAACGGACACGCGAAGGGGCGGTACGGACTTCCGTACCGCCCCTTCGCGTTCCCCTCCGGCTACTTCAGTGCCAGCAGCAAGGCGTCCGAGGGCGAGCACCACACCGCCCGCGCCTCGCCGAACCCCTTCTCGCGCAGCACGCGCGCGTGCCAGGCGGCCGACGGCGTGTCGCCGTCGGCGTGCTCGCCGTAGATCTCGAACCGGCGGGCCGTCGGCGCGGCGAGGACCGGGTCCTTCGCCGCGAGCTGCCACCACTGGGCCCAGTCGAGGGCACCGTCCCGCTTGGCCTGATCCATGCGGGCGTGGCGCAGGGCGCGCTCGGCCGCGTTGATCCGGGGCGTGGTGTCGTCGATCATGTGGTCCGCGTTCATGAAGACACCGCCGTCGCGGACGAGCCCCGCGATGTGCCCGTAGAGGTCCGCGAGGGGTTCCCGGTGCAGCCAGTGGAGGGCCGTCGCGGTCAGCACGGCGTCGTAGGAGTCGTACGGCAGTGCCGCCTGCCACTCGGGGTCCTTGAGGTCGGCCGTCACGAAGGAGACCCGCTCGTCCCCCTCGAACGTGCCCTCCGCGATGGCGAGCAGCGCCGGGTCCAGGTCGACGCCGGTGCTGGTGGCGTCCGGGAACCGGTCGAACAGCCGGGCGGTGATGCTGCCCGTGCCGCAGGCGAGGTCGAGCACGCGCGGCGCGGTGCCGACGAGGGCCTCCACCATGTCGAGCATGACCCGGAAGCGTTCCTCGCGGTCCGGCATGTACCACTCCTGCTGCCGGTCCCAGCTCTCCTGCCAGGCCCGCCAGTCGGCGGCGGCCGTGGTGGTGTCCGCGTCCGTCATCGAGCGCCTCCCTCGCATACGTCCCGTAATACCCTGGGTACGGAATCGTCCATTACAAGACCGCGCTCCGACACTAGACCCCCCGCGTAAGGACTACAAGTGGAACTGGCCTATTACTCGGATTACGCCGTACGCCTCGTCAACACCGAGGAACCGGCCCGGGGCAAGGACACGCTCACCTCCGTCGAGGCCGTCCGCGATCTGTTCGGCGCCAACCAGTCGGCCGCCCGGCGCACCACCGACGCCGATGTGACGCGGTTCCGCTCGGTCCGGGCCAGGCTCCGCTCGGTCTTCGAGGCGGCGGACGGCGGCGACGAGACCCTCGCCGTCGACCTGCTGAACTCACTGCTGCTGGAGTTCCCGGTCAGCCCGCAGATCTCCGGCCACGACTTCCGCGACGACGACGGCCGCCCGCTGTGGCACATGCACCTGGCCGACCACCCCTCCAACGCCACCGCCGGCTACGCCGCCATCGCCGCGATGGGCCTGGCCTTCCACCTCACCGAGTACGGCGTGGACCGCCTCGGCCTGTGCGAGGCGTCGCCCTGCCGCAACGCCTACCTGGACACCTCCACCAACCGCTCCCGCCGCTACTGCTCCGACCGCTGCGCCACCCGCGCCAACGTGGCCGCCTACCGCGCCCGCAAACGCCTGGAGGCCGACCGGCCGGAGAGCACGGGCCGGGCCGACGACAGCGCCCAGCCCACCACGGCCAGCGGCGAACGCCGCTCGGAGCCGCGCGGCCGGTAACGGAACCGGACCCGGCCGAGCACCAGCTCGTCGGGCACCACCCCGTAGTCGGTGCTGTCGCCGCCCGCGAACGCGTTGTCCCCCAGCACCCACCAGCCGCCCTCCCTCCGCTCGGCGGCCCGCTTGACGACGAGCAGGTCCTGCTGGAACGGATGCCGCAGCACGATCACGTCCCCGCGTTTGACCCGGGCGCCGTAGTGCACCAGGAGCCGGTCCCCGTGGTGCAACGTGGGCACCATGGACGGCCCGGTCACCTCGGCCACCCCGAAGGGCAGCGGCGCCCTCGCCCGCTCGGCGTCCTGCGACAGCTCCGGCATCACCCGGCACCTCCCCGGTTCGTCCTCCACCAGTCTCAGTCTCACCCCGGACTTTTGTCCTAAGCCCGCGGGGGCACCCGCGAAAAGCCGTCCGCCACGGAGTAATGTCCAGTGTGAGAAGACGATCACGAGGAAGGAAACGCTCCATGCTTTCCCGCCTGTTTGCCCCCAAGGTCAAGGTCAGCGCCCACTGCGACCTGCCCTGCGGCGTGTACGACCCGGCCCAGGCCCGCATCGAGGCGGAGTCGGTGAAGGCCGTCCAGGAGAAGATGGCCGGCAACGACGACCCGCACTTCCAGGCCCGTGCCACGGTCATCAAGGAGCAGCGCGCCGAGCTGGCGAAGCACCACGTCTCCGTGCTGTGGAGCGACTACTTCAAGCCCCCGCACTTCGAGAAGTACCCGGAGCTGCACCAGCTGGTCAACGACACCCTGAAGGCCCTCTCGGCCGCCAAGGCGTCGACGGACCCGGCCACCGGCCAGAAGGCGCTGGACTACATCGCCCAGATCGACAAGATCTTCTGGGAGACGAAGAAGGCTTGATCTTCGATCATGCCCTCTGACCTGCGATTTCCTTGATTGCAGTGTCTCCGAGTCCGCACCCGGTCCGCAGGCCGCCGAGCACGGCGTCCATGACGGCCCGGGTGCGGTCTTCTTCCCCGGGCCACAGGTGCGCGTAGATCCGCAGCGTGATGACGGCGGACGCGTGCCCGAGGACCAGCTGCACCTGCTTGACGCTCGCGCCGCCGGCGATGAGCGCGGAGGCGTAGAAGTGCCGCAGGTCGTGGGTGACCATGTGCGGCAGCTCGACGGCCTTACGGCCCTCCCGCTCGGCTGCGCCGTTCTCGGCCGCCTGGAGTGCGCGACGGGCGCCGTTCCACTCGGTCTTCCACCGCCGGTAGTTGAGCGGCTTCCCCTCCTCCATCGTGAACAGCCACTCCTTGGAGGGGCGTGCGGCGAGGTGCGCGAGGAGAGCGTCGGTGACGACCTCACCGACCGGGACGGTGCGCCGGGACTTCGCGGTCTTCGGCGGGCCGATCTTCCCCGACTGGAGCCGCTGCCGCTCGACGCGGATGGTGCCCGCCTTGAAGTCGACGTCCGACACCTTGAGGCCGAGCAACTCGCCTATGCGCAAGCCTGACCCCGCGAGCGTGACGATCGCCGCGCGGATGTACGGCGGCATCACCCGGGCCATGGCCTCGACCTGGGCGACCATGGGCGGCGTGACCTCCTCGTCCGACGTGGGCGGAAGGGTGATCCGGCGGCACGGGCTGGACGCGATGACCTTGTCCTCCACGGCCGCGGTCATCACGCGCACGAGGACGTCGTAGACGTTCCGCACGCTGCCGGGGCCGAGCAGTTCGGACAGGTTCTTGAACAGGACCTGGATGTCGTTGCGGCGTATCGCCGCCATGGCGCGGGAGCCGAGCGCCGGGACGAGGTGCAGCCGCAGCGCGTTGTCGGTGATGCGCTCACCCGCCTCGCTGGCGATGAGCGACTCCTCCCACTTCTTCGCGTACTTCTCGAACGTGATCCGCCCGGCACGCGGGTCGACGTACTGGCCGGTCACGATGCTGGCCGTGACCTCGTCGAGCCACCGCTGGGCGTCCAGCTTCCGCTCGAAGTGGCGGGCGTGCTCCTTGCCGTCGAGGTCGCGGTAGCGGGCCCGCCATTTGCCGTTGGGGCGCTTCTGGATGTTGGCCAAGTGGCCTCTCCTTCGTGTCGTTTGTCAGTAGTGGCCGCCGTCCTCGATGTCACTGCTGAGCGTGCGAGCGTCCCGCTCGTCGCCCATGAGGCGGAGGCACTGCTCGTGGATCGCCCGCGAGCTGTCGGGATGGGCCTTGATGTGGTCGGCGATGGCGACCACGGCGCGATGGAGACGATCGCGCGCGTCTCGGGTCTCGTAGAACGCCTCGACGGCCTCTTGAACGAGGCGCCGGCTGTCGATGTCGAGCCCCTCCAGGGGCGGGGACATCAGCTCTTCGAGAGGGAGCTCGAAGACGCGGGAGAAGGCGAGGGCCTCGTCGAGATTGATGCGCCGGCGAGGAGAGCCGTTCTCGATGCGCCAGACCGCTGTCTGGTTCATCTTGACGCCGGCTCTGGTCACCCGCTCCGCCAGCTCGGTCGTGCTCCACCCTCTGACCTCGCGCTCCAGCGCCACGCGCGCGGCCACGTTCCCTTCGCTGTAGAGCAGCGGCACCTCGCCGCCCTCGGGCCTGTCGCCTGCCATCGAACCTCCATCACGACCATCGCTATCCAAATTGAAACATGAGCTTCCCGATTTGGGTAACCGCCGATCCCGAGGTACAACTTTATGCAGATCGAATCGCCATCTAGCCGAATGGGAATGCATGCGATACCTGACCACCGCCGAGGTCGCCGAGCGCTACCGCACAGCCGAGAGCACCGTCCGCTACTGGCGCCACATCGGGAAGGGGCCGCGCGGCATCAAGGTCGGCAAGCGGGTGCTCTACCCCGAGGCCGAGCTCCTGCGCTACGAGCAGACGCTGATCGACGGCCAGGACGAATGGGGCCTGGCCTCGTGAGCAGCTCGCAGCCCCGGACACAGCAACGGCCCCCGGCGCGCCAACGCCGAGGGCCGGAGATTCCCCTGCACGCCGCCCATCCCTGAACGAACGAACCGGTGAGAGGCGGGACCTTGCCCGTCCCGTCCCTCACCTGAGAGGAACGTCGATGGAGGACTCTACGTCCCCCGCCACCTCGAACACATCCCGCAAGGTCGTCTGGCCTGCTGCTGCGGTCCCCGGCCAGGGCATCCCGTGGCTCGGTCCGGACCGAGCGGACGGCCAGTCCGCCTCTCCGGGGACCGGTGAACAAGCGGACCGTGCCGCTGGTCCGGTCGGTTCGGGACCGGACCGACCCGCGACCGAAACCCGGACCGAAGTTCCGGACAACCCGGACCAGGAACCCGGACTGACGGAGAACGCGCAGCTCAGCGGCCTGCCGGACCGGGCCGGAAACCCGGACCGTGGACCTGGTCCGGAAGTCGATGACCGGGTGGAGAGTTCCGGTCAGTCGGCCGGCGAACCCGGACCGTCGGTCCGGGTTGACCACGGTGCTCCGGGGACGGCCCCCGAACCCGGACCGGGAACTGGGGACCGCAAGCGCGCCGGTCCCAAGGTGGACCGGGACCAGGACGGGACCGCCGTACTGGACGAGCTGCGCGCCGCGATCGGCCGCTACGTCGTCCTGCCGAGCGAGGAGGCACTGACCGCGGTCACCCTGTGGGCGGCGGCCTCCCACATCCAGCCCGCCCTCCAGCACGCGCCGCGCCTGGCGGTGGTGGGGCCGACCAAGGGATGCGGAAAGTCCCGCGTCCTGGACGTGCTCCACGAGACCGTGCACAAGCCGATGATGACCGTGAACACCTCACCGGCGGTGGTCTTCCGGATCATCGGCGAGGACCCGCCGACGCTCCTGGTGGACGAGGCCGACACCATCTTCGGCCCCAAGGCCGGCGACAAGGAGGACCTCCGGGGCTTGCTGAACGCCGGACACCAGCGCAACCGCCCCGCCTGGCGGATCTCCGGCCCGGAACACAAGCCGACCGCGTTCCCCACCTTCGCCATGGCCGCGCTGGCCGGGATCGGCGACCTGCCAGACACGATCATGGACCGCGCCGTCGTGCTCCGCATGCAGAAGCGCAAGCCCGGCGAGAAGATCGCTCCCTTCCGCTCCCGCTACTCCGTCCCGGAACTGAACGCGCTGCGCGACCGGCTGGCCGCCTGGCTGACCCCGCTGCGCGGGGCAGCGCACCGGCTGGTGCCACCGATGCCGGTCGAAGACCGGGCCGCGGACACCTGGGAGCCCTTGGTCATCGTCGCCGACCTGGCCGGCGGTCACTGGCCCGCGCAGGCCCGCGCTGCCTGCCTGTCGATGACCCGCACCGAGGTGGTCCAGGACGAACAGACGACGCTGAAGACCCGGCTGCTCCGGGACATCCGCCGCGCCTTCGAGCAACAGGGCAACACGGAGGCGCTGCGCAGCCACGACCTGCTCGCCGCCCTCGTTCAGGACGCCGAGGCGCCGTGGGCCGAGTACGGGACGAAGGGCCTGAACGCCTACCACCTGGCCAACCTGCTGCGCGACTTCGGCATCAGCCCGGCCAACCACCGCTTCGAGAACGGCAGGCAGGCCAAGGCGTACGCCCGCAACCAGTTCCTCGACGCCTGGGCCCGCTACTGCCCCGGCCCCGCCCGGCCGGCCCCCGCAGTCAGCGAGACCGTGCCCGCACGTCGAGTCCCGGGCATGCCACCGACCCCTCCGACGGGGACGTTGCCCGTCGGCCCGCCCGGCGGGCCTGCCGGCCCCAGGCCCACTCGCTGACACCAGCTCCGTATCAATCCGTCGCATCCGTCCCCGCGCAGGTCAGCGCGGGGACGGAGTTCCTCGCCGATACGGATCACTCCGTACCTGCGACCGCCTCCGTACCTGTCCTGACCAGCTACGGGACGGATGCAACGGACGTGACGAAGCCTCACCCCACACCACCATCGGAGCACCCCATGCCCGAAACGAACACCGACAACGTCCCCGCTCGCCGCCGCAAGGGATTCTTCGGCCTGACCCGCCGATCAGCAGCAAGCTGGAGCGAACGAGCCTCTAACGAGGCTTCGTCCGCGCTTGCCCCCGCCCCAGGGGTGGCGGAGGAGAAGGCCGAGCGCCAGGGGGCGCCCGAGCCGGAGGAGGGTGTAGCCGAGACCGGCTGCTGGACCGCAGCCGACTCCGTCGCCCCGGACGCTCAGTCGCCGGCCGATGTCCTACCTCCCGTCGAGCAGCTCTCCTGGCGGGATCTCGATGCCCCCGTCCTGCCCGCGCTGAGGAACCGCAAGCGCACGGTGGAGAGGCGCGACCAGGAGAAAACCATCCGCTTCACGCGGACCGCGGTGAGCGTGATCAGCGCCGCCGCTCATCAGCGCGGTCAGAAGTTCGCCGGATTCGTCGGCGACGCCGCCCTGGCCGCCGCTCTGGGCAAGGCGGGGCTGGTCGGCAGCCCGGAGGACGACCCGGTCCGTCCGCTGGTCGAGGCCGTCGAGGCACAGACGGTCGCGCTGAACCGCATCGGCGGCAACCTCAACCAGATCACCGCAGCCATCCACCGAGGAACGGTGCCCGAGCACGTCGAGGCGGTGCTGGACCGCGTCGAGCAAGCCGCCGAGAGCAGCTACCGGCTGATCGACCAGCTCCTGACGGAAGGCACCGCGCATGGTTCCTGATGTCTCCACCGGCTCCGACTCCCGCGGACTGATCGTCTACCTCTTCGGCCCCGGCCGTCGCGACGAACACGCCGACCCTCACATCGTCGCCGCCTGGGACATGGCCGGCGCCCCAGACCCGGGCCGCGACCCTGAGGCCAGCTACACCCTGCTCGCCAAGCGCCTCGACCACCATGTCGACCTGCGCACCCGCGAGCTGGGCGGCAAGAAGCCACCTCAGCATGTCTGGCACTGCCCGGTCCGTACCGCGCCCGGCGACCGCTACCTCACCGACGCCGAGTGGGCCGAGGTAGCCCGCCGCATCGTTCACGCCACTGGCATCGCCCCCGAAGGCGACGAGAAGGCATGCCGGTGGATCGCGGTGCGCCACGCCGACGACCACATCCACATCATGGCCACCACCGTCCGTGCCGACGGGCGCCGCCCGCGCACCCACCGCGACGGACAGCGAGCCCAAGATGAATGCCGCAAGATCGAGGCCGAGTTCGGTCTGCGCCGCCTGAAGTCCGGCGACCTCACCGCGCCCCGCACCCCCACCGGCGCCGAACGCGCCAAGGCCGAGCGCCAGGGCCAGACAGTCACGGCACGGCACTGGCTGCGCGAGCAGGCATACGCGGTCGCCGCCGCCGTACACAACGAAGCCGACTACTTCACCGTGCTGCAGTCCCTCGGCATCAAGGTCAAAACACGCCTCGGCCCCGAGACCGGCGACGTGATCAGCTACAGCCTCGCCGCACCCGGCGACACCAACGCGGCCGGCGAACCCATCTGGTACGGCGGCTCCAAACTCGCCCCCGACCTCTCCATCAACCGCCTACGCGAACGCCTCCCCGCGCAGGACGTGGCGGACCGCCCCAAGCAAGTGGCGGACTCGGCGCAGACCTGGCGCAAGGCCGCATCCGCCCTGCACTCCACCCACACGGTCCTGGACTCTGCCACCGATGCCATAGCCCAGGCCCACCTGGCCGCCTTCGGCGACGTCCTCCACAACCTGACCCTCGCCACGCGCGGCCCGCACCGGACAGAACTCCGAGCAGCAGCAGTGGCATTCAACCGAGCACGCCGCTCGGCGATCCGCGCCGACCACCAAGCCGCCACCGCCCTCCGAGAAGCCGCCAAGGAACTCGCCTACGCCTCGCACGCCCCTGGCGGACTCACCGTCGCCGTGATCTTCGCCGCCCTTCACCTGGCCCGCGCCGCCGCCCACTGGCACACCCAACGAGGCCACGAACAGCAGGCCGCCGCAGCCGAACAGGCCCTCCGCCACCTCCAGGCCGGCTACGAGCAAGCCGCCACTCCGGTCCTAACCGAACTCACCCTCCGCACACCCCTCCCACAAACCGCCCACCGCTTCGAGGCCGCCATCCGCCACACCATCCCCGCCCAAGCCGAGCGCATCCTCACCGACCCAGCCTGGCCCGCCCTCGTCACGGCCCTGGCCTACGCCGAGTCCGCCGGGCACCGCCCTCACCAACTCCTGGCCCAGGCTGCCGCCGAACGCGAACTGGACACCGCCGAGCATCCGGCCCAGGTCCTGATCTGGCGCACCACGTCCCAGCCCAACAAGCGGGTACAAGCGGCACGCCAGCAAGGAACGGTGGGCACCGCCCGTTCGAAGCCCACACAGCCGAACCAAATACCGCCTCAGGACGGACCACACCGCCAACCACGTCACCGCGTCGCAGGTTAGAAGAGGCCGACCCGTCTGTGCTGTGCGACGTTCTCAAGGATCTCGCGCAGCCACGGGCTGCGGACGGCTGGCAATCGGACCAGGGCGTGTCGGAACGATTCCGGATCAGCCCGGAACAGGTAATGGGGGTGCGGCGCAGGCGGGTCGTCGCGGAGGACGCCGTCGGGCATGCCACCCGACGCGGGAATGGGCAGATGCGGCTCAGGGAAGGCCAGCCACAGCCACACTCCGAACGGCAACGGCACCAAATGCACCGAGGCGGCCAGGCCAGGCAGGGTCCAGGTCTCCCCCGTCTGCGGATGAGCCGGCACGAGGAGGATGTCGGCGTCCCCGCCAGGGGCGGGCTGTCCCGGCCCAGCCAGGACAGCCCACCGCTCCGGCGGACCTGCGGGCAGCAAGGCGTCCAGGGCACGTTGGAACACTTCCCCGATCAAGCCACCCGGGACCGTCACCGGCTGGCCCTCCGAAGCCACCAACAGGTGGGCGAGTGCCCGACCGACCGCGGCCTCCCAGCGTGGACTCCAGGACCACCAGTGGTTCAGCCCCAGCCGAGACCCCCACCTGGCGGTGATCGGCTCGAACGGAGGCGTGCCCTTCCTCTCCGCCATCAATTCCGTCCAGGAAAGCGGTGCGATGTCGGCCCCGTCGACGGAAAGACGCCGCACAGCGCCCGGGGCGAGCCACACCGCCTGCCAGAGCGAGCAATCGTCGATACGGCTCGCCACAGGCAAACCACACGTTTCGCAGGCCATGTTCGGGCCGTCGGCCCCGTCGAGGCCGCAGCAGTAGCCGCCGCAGTTCTCCGGAATCAGCAGAGTGCCGCGGGCGTCACCCGGCGCGATGACGATCGCACCGGGCGCGCCGTCGGACAGGGAGTAGACCGGCGCGTAGACACCGCGGGCGGTCGCCTCCTCCGGATGGATCTCCCCCCACGTCCTCCACGGCGGCCCCCAGGGCTCCGGGTCCACGGCGAACGTGCCTGGTTCCATGAGCACCGGAAGCTGAATGCCATTCCCGTACTTCTGATGGGCATGGACCGGCAGGGCGACCTGGGACAGCGGGGCGGTCAGCTCGGCGCCGCACCTCGCACACACGAAAGCGAACAAATGTCCTCCGTCTAGGAAACAGAGGAATCTTCGCAGCAAGGCAGCAGCCAGCCAATCAGTTTCGGGCAGGGAGAACTGTCATCCATCACGTCCATCGCCGCGAATACTGGGCGGCCACAGACTCCCACGGCCCCCCCAGCGTGCACAGCCGTACTGCTTACTACGCTGAGGTGCATGACCGCGCAATCGCCCCCTTACCTGACCCCGGAAGTCGCAAAGCTCCTACAGGGCATGATCCGAGCCGAAATCGGTCCGGGTCTCAGTGAGCGGGAACTCGACGCGGTCGAGACACGGTTCGGCTTCACTTTCTCGGCAGACCACCGCGTCTTCCTCGCCGCCGGGCTCCCGCACGGCTCGTCGCGGTGGCCCGACTGGCGCGACGGCGACCCTGAGGACCTTGCCGAACGACTGGCGTGGCCGGTGGAGGGCGTGCTCTTCGACGTGGAGCACAACGTGTTCTGGCATCCCGGCTGGCCGTCGAGACCGGCGGAGACGTCCGAGGCACTGCGCGTCGCGAGAACCGAACTGGAGAGCGTGCCGCAACTGGTTCCGGTCTACGGACACCGCTACCTGCCCGGCACGGCGGGCGAGTACGGGCACCCCGTCCTGTCCGTCTACCAGACCGACATCATCCTGTACGGAAACGACCTCACCGACTACATCCAGCACGAATTCGCCGGGCGGTCGAGCGGCCTCCTCGCCCACTCAACCGTCGACTTCTGGTCGTACTTCGTCGAGGGCGGACCGGACATCGACGTCACCGCGCCCACGCCGTTCACGCCGTACGCCACGACCGCGCAGGAGGCCGTCGACTGCTTCCGGATGCTGGCCTTGGAACGCCTGATCGGCCGACGACACCACCCGGACCAGCTCATCGAAGCCGGCCTCACGGCCCTGGTTCTCGACGTCGAGACGGAGTCCCTCCCCCTCCTCGCCGGCCTGTCACGCTCCGAGCACGAGCAGGCCGACACCCTTTTCGACCAGGTACTAGACGAACTCGGCCTGCTCCAAGACCTGCCAGCCGACACCACCGACCTCCCCTGGGAAGTGGCTCGCTGGGAACTCGTCCGCTGGTGGCTCCGGCTGATCGTGAACGGCAGCCTGGCCCCCGGCGCCGGCGGTGACCTGATCACGTACGAAGGGTGGGGCGCACTGGCCCGGCCGCAGACACTCAGGCCGCTCGTCGACAAAACCGAGGCATACAACGACTGGGCGGCGATCCGACTCGGCGACCGGGAATCCCTGGCGGACTCGATCGTCGAGGAGGCACGACGCCTGCTCACCGGGCCCTGGCCGCTACAGAGGTGATCTCACCGGCGGCAGACAAGGATGCCGCCAAGGCAGGTGATCTCGTACACGCCATTGCGGGCGATGTCGTCGGCGACGAGGGCACGGGCCCGATCAATGGTCGCGTCGAAAGGCATGTCCTGCTGGTCTGCCCAGGCTCGGTACGAAGCCATGTGGGCAATGACGGGCTCAGGGTCGCGGACGGTGATGGTCCCTGGCAGTTCGACGACCTCGACCTGCCTGAACTCCTCCCCGAGGAAGGCCGGGGCTTTCTCCAGGGAGAAGCGGGCGCTGAGCGAGATTCGGGCCGGGCCGCGCTCGACGCCGAGGACGTCGCCGGCGGCCCGCTGCCAGAGGTCGTCGAGTTCGGCCTTGTCGCGGTCGCTGTTGGTGGAGGCGACCACCAGCCCGTCACGGTCCACGACCCTGGCCAGCTCCCTGACCGCCTGGGGAATGTCAGGCACGTGGTAGAGCATGTGAAGCGCGAGAGCGGCGTCGACGCTGCCCGCCGCCAGCGGAAGCCGCGTGGCGTCCGCCACGGCGACCGGGCCGGGTACGCCGGCGAGGATGCCGGGCGCGATGTCGAAGCCGAGCAGGGACAGGTCCGGGCGGTCCTGGCGGAGCCGCTGGATGAACTTGCCGTTGCCGCAGCCGATGTCGACGACCCGCCCACATACATCACCCAGCCGCTCGGCGACGAGGCCGGGAAGGTCGTACCGGGGCGTCTGCCACTGGTAGAGCGACTGCCGGGCGGCCAGGTCCCGGTCTCCGTTGTAGGCGCTGCCCGCCAGGCGGGTCCGGTCGGTGACAGCAGCGTCGTAGGCGGCGGACAGGTCGGTCACGTCGGCAACTCCGGTGGGTGGGCGGCAGGCAGGGAAGCACGGACGGCCGTGTGCTGGAGTCGTTCGCGCAGGTGCACTGCCTGCGCGGCTCCACCGTACTGCGGCCCTTCCAGCTCCCGCCCGAGAACGGTGAGCCGGCGCACGATACTGGCCGACATGCGCTCCGGCGAGGACTGGAGAACGAAGCCGAGCATTTTCTCCGTGCCGTCCAGGTCGCCCAGGAGCAGGTGCCCGCTGGCGAGGTCGAGGTGCGCGGCAAACAGGTCACCGACCGACTGGTCGTCTCCGTCCGCGCTGCGATAGAGGCGGATCGCCGTCTCCGCGCTGACGATGGCCCGCTGGAGGTGCTCCTGCCCGCCCACGGCCAGAAGAGTCGTTCCGGCGTACGCGAACTGCTTGGCTGCGGGGAAGTCGAAGACTCCCAGTACCTCGTCCCGACCTGAGATCGCCTCGCGCGATCGTTCGGCATCCGACAGGGCAGCGAGCGCACCTGCCGTGTCGCCGACTATCGCCAACGCCCGCGCCTCCAGACTCGCCAGCCGTGGGCCGATGCTGCCGCTCGCCCTGTGCCGCCGGCCGACTTGCGCCAGCCGGGCCGCCTGCTCGTACTGCCCTGTCCAGTACGCGATCAACGACTCCACGGCCCGTACCCAGGCCAGCATCCCCTCGTGCCCCGCCGCCTCGGCACAGGCACGTGCGGTGCGGGCGTGAGTGGCGGCGGAGTCGTAGGCGCCAAGGTCAAGGCAGACGTGCGCGGACAGGCCACAGAGGCGAGAAGCGGAGAGGTAGAGGTCAGTGGTCTGCCGGGGGTGCTGGCGCCCACGCAGCAACTCGAAGACCCCGTCCCGTAATCGCCTGATCTCGACGTACTGCTCCATCAACGGGTGGCTGACGTACGTACGGGCGAGCCGGCCGACGTCTGCCTCCAACTGCTCCACGACGAACTCGTCGGCGTTCCGCTGCGCGATGAAGCGGGCGAAGTCCGCCGAACGCACCGCGTCCTCCGAGAGCGGGCCTCCACGGACGTGAGTGTCTTCGGGCGGCAGCACCGACGGCACAGTCTCGACCTCGGCGGCGTCAGCCCCGTCCCGCTGTCCCTTGCTGATGGCAACGGCTTGGTCGAGTACGGTGACATCGACACCGAAGACCTGCGCCAGGTACTTCCGGGCGTAGGGAACAGGAACTCGCGCTTCGCGCTCGTACCGCCCGATCTCCTTGCCGGTCTTCGCGGAGCGCCCCTCCAGGGCGTTGTACTCGTCGGCAACCCTCTGCTGGCTCCAGCCGCGCGCGGTACGCAGCCGGACGAGCAAGGCGCCGATCCCGGTGTCGCCCATGCCGTCCCCCAGGAACACGTGACCTCTGGCCCCCATAGTGGCCCCTGCCTTGGCCCCCACGCTGGCTCCCGACCCAAATGAGTTAAGTCGCTTTGCTGTTGACCATGGCAAGCAGACTCACCAACCAGGCGACCGACGCCGCCCCGGACCGCCTTCCGGGCACGGGCCGGCACCGCACCATGCTCTTCCCCCGCCGCCGGACCACGCCGCGTACTGCTCGCGACTTCGTCGCCGCCACGCTGACCGAATGGAGTGAGACGAGCCACCTCGACGACATGCGGGTGTGCACCTCGGAACTCGTCACCAACGCCGTGCTGCACGGGGCGCCCGTGGGTCGACTGGTCCTCGTACGCGTCGAGTCCCTTGACGCGGAGCTGCGGATCGAGGTCCACGACAGCGGCGAGAAGAGGCCGACGAAGCGCGTTCCCGAGGAGTCCACCGTCGACGGCCGCGGTCTGCTGATCGTCGCCGCGACCGCCGACAGCTGGGGCGTAAAGGAGCGGACGGGCCCCGGAAAGTGCGTCTGGGCCGCATTCGACCGTGCCAAGAACGGGGCCGCTCCCCTGCCGCCCCACACCACCGGCCCCCAGGGAGACACCTCGTGACGACGCACCCCGTCTCGCCGAACACCGTCCTGGCCAACGCCCTCCACCACGCCGAGGACGTCCTGACCCCGCGCATCCTGGCTGCCCCGCCCGAGCGGATCGTGCTGGTCGTCGGCACCCAGATCAACGGCGCCCCGCACATCGGCACCTCGCTCGTGCAGTCCCTGGCCTTCGCCATGGCGGCCCGACTGCGCGACCGCTTCGGCCTCCCCACCGAGGTCCTCTTCAGCGCCCTCGACAACGCCCCGCACGAGCTGGCGACCGACCCCGCCAACGGACACCGCTACCAACGCGCCTACGCCCAGGCCCTCGGCGAGCAGGCCCTGCACGACCTCGTCACCGCCCTCTACCAGCCCTTCTTCACGGCCCTGTCCAGGCGCCTGGGCATCCCGCACCGCATCGAGACGTACACCCAGCAGCAGGCCGGCGAGCACTACCGCCGCACGTGGCTCCGGCTCCTCCCCCGCATCGACGCCGCCCGCTGGTGGCTCGCCCCCTCCACCGGCACCCCGCACCTCCGCATCCCCTGCCCGCACCCCGGGTGCGGCTGGACGGAAAAGCACGCCGAACGCACCCGAGTCCGCCTCGCCGAGCCCGAGTCAGCGGTGGTCTCCGCGACGTGCCTCCGCCACGGGCCGTACGAGGTCACGATCACGCCCACCGCCGGCGGCTACCTCGACCTGGCCACCCTCTACCGCAACCTGGTCAAGGAACTCGCCGTGACCAGCCCCCAGGGCACCCTGCATGTCATGGTCAAGGGCGGTGACTGGGTCTTCGGCTCCCACCTCGTCGACGAAGCCCTCCAGGCGGTGGGCCTCACCCGCGCCCAGCTGCCGGCCCGGCTGTTCTGCCCCCAGGTCGTCACCGACACCGGCGCCAAGCTGTCGAAATCCCTCATACGAGAAGGCCGTGCCCCCTTGCCCGAGGGCGCCGCCCCTTGGATGCTCGATACCCGGCAGTGGCCCGGCACCGTCACCGAGTACGCCGACCAACTGCTCGCCATGACCGAGACCCTGCTCTCCGACCCCCGCCACTTCTTCCGCTCGTACTCGGCCGCCGAGATCGGCCGCCTGATCACCGCACCGTCCCCCAGGAGCGTTCCTTCCCGATGACCGACCGCACCGCCCGCGTCCGCGAGCTCAACCTCTACCGCCAGTACTTCGAGCTCGTCGCCGCGGGCGCCAAGACCATCGAGGTGCGGGTCAAGTACCCGCACCTCGCCGACCTCGCCGCCGGCGACACCATCCGCTTCCGCATCAAGGACACCAACGAGACCTGCGACGTCGAAGTCCTCCGAGTCACCGAGTACCCCGACTTCGAGGCCCTCCTCGACGGCGAGGGCCCGTCCAACGTCAACCCGACCGCCACCCGCGACCAGCAGCTCGCCAACATCCGCACCATCTACGGGCCCGATAAGGAAGCCCTCGGAGCCCTCGCCATCGAGATGAAGCGCATGGCCTGATGGACCGGCTCCCACCTACCTCGAGGAGCCCGTATGTCCACACCGTCGGCGACGACATGTGGGACAACACGTTCCGGTGAGTCGTCCGCCCCTCCGCCCAACAGCTCGACGTCCAGCTCGCCTTCCCCTCCGGGTGGTGTCCTCAGCGGCGGCTTCCATCCTTCCGCCGCGCCGCCGCATCACCCGCCGGACGCCCCGTGCGACCTCAACGGCCAGCCTGAGCGAGGTGAGTCCCAGCTGCAGCCCGCTGTCGTGTGCTTGTACGAACTCCGCCGCCGCCATGACCAAGTCCGTGACCATTCCTGTTCTCCTGCCTCTCGGTGACGCGGCGTCGAACGCCGCTGTCCCCCCTGGTTTAGGCGGGTGTGGAATCGTCCTGAAGAGCTGTCGGACAGCCGCCGGACAGCTGGCGAGTAGCACGGTGCGTGCCTGCGGGAATGTTCGGTGTCCGCTGTCCTGCGGATGTCCGGTCGGACATTGCCTAAGCTCAGGTCTAACCAGTGACCGCGGGGAGGGGTCCAGTGGCAGCGGGCTTTGGACAGATCGACGACAACGCGCCCAGCGAGGCACGGCAGTTGGCGCGTCGGCTCCAAGAGGTAGCGCGAGGGGCGGGGTACTCGGGAGTACGCGAACTGGCTGTCGGCAGCGGCGTGGGCCGCAGCACCGTCTCCGACGCGCTGACCGCACGACGGGTCCCCACCTGGGAGAAGCTCGCCGCCCTGCTCCGCGGCTGTGACGTCACCCCCGACCGCGACTGGGCTGCAGCCCGAGAAACCGCCCAGCAGGCGGTGAACGCGGAGAAGCGGGCCGCACGCGCCGACGGCTCTGAGCCCTCAACCGAGACGCCCCTTGAGGCGGACGAGCCCCCCGCTTTGGCAGGCCCCGGAACGTTCTCCATTCGCCCGCCCTACGGCGAGCTGCCGCCTCGTCTGCGGGGCCGCGATGCGTTGTTGGCCCAACTGGAGACCAGGCTGGCCGAGGGCGAGAGCCGGCCGCAGGTCCTGTGCGGCCTCGGTGGCTGCGGCAAGACCGCTGTGGCGCTGCATCTGGCTCGTCAAGCCCGGGATCGCGGATACCGTGTCTTCTGGCTGTCTGCGGCTACCCCGGAAGGGCTCGTCACCGGTATGCGAGAGGTGGCTCGCGAGCTGGGCGCCGACGACGGGGACATCGACGCGGCCTGGTCTGGGCGCACCAGCGCCACCGATCTAGTGTGGGGCCTGCTCGACCGCGCCGAACACCCGTGGCTGCTGGTGCTGGACAACGCCGACGAACCCGCGTGGCTCGCCGCGCCAGGTGGCACGCCCGGCGACGGGACTGGCTGGCTGCGCTCAAGCCTCTCCGGCCTGACGGTGGTCACCACCCGGGTCGGCAACCCCGACGTCTGGGGCCGGGAAGCCGACACCCACCGGGTCGGCGTCCTTAGCCCCGCCGACGGGCGGGATGTCCTGCTGGACCTCGCCGGGGAGGCCGGTGGTCCGACGGAGGCACTGGCACTCGCCGAACGACTCGACGGACTGCCTCTGGCACTCAGGCTTGCCGGCTCCCACCTTGCCCGCGCGGCGCGCGGCGCCGGGCTCCTGCGTAACCGGGGCCGCCGACCTAGCGGTCGGCTACGGAGCTTCGCGGCCTACGCCGACGCGCTCGGCGAGGTCGGCGCCGGACTGCTCGACCAGGGCGGACATTGGCGGCCCGAGGAGTCCGACGCCGAACGCGCGCATCGCCGTCTGATCGGCCGCACCTGGGAGTTGTCCCTGAACCTGCTGGAGGAACAGCAACTACCGGAGGCTCGCACGCTTATGCGGATGCTGTCCTGCTGCGCCGCGGCTCCGTTCCCCGTCGACCTGCTGGACCCCGATGTCCTGCCATGCCCGCCCAGAGCGGATGCAGAGCAGGTGGACCGGATCGACCGTGCTCTGGAGGCCCTGGTCGACCTGAACCTGATCGACGTCGTCGACATCGGGCCGAACGGTCTGACCGACAAGGCTGAACCGTTCCCGTGTCTCGTCAGCCACCGGCTGGTGAGGGAGGTGAACGCTCTACGGCTCGCCGACGACCCGCCTGAAGAGCGTCTGGCAGTGTGGCATGCTGCGGCCCGACTCCTCGCGCAGGGCGCGGCCCACGCCCCCGAGCAGCCGGCCAACTGGCCCTGGTGGCGTCTGCTGGCCCCCCATGTCACTGCCGCCCTGGACGCCGCACCGGAAGGGAGCGCCGGGGCAGGAGACGACGCACTGCTGTTGCCTCTGTTGCGGGCCGGGCTCGCCGCCTACGCCTTCTTCAACTTCTCCGACCTCCCGGCATCAGGCATGGACGCGACACTCGCCCGCCTCTTGCTCCGCCGAGCCGCCATCCTCCCCGAAGACCACCCGGTGCGGCTGTCGGTCCGTCACCGCGCCACCCTTAGCCTGCTCGACGGCGAGGAGAAACTGCGTGAGTACGAGGACGTTCTGGCCCGCCAGCTAGCGGACCAGGGTCCGGACCATCCCGAGACGCTGATCACCCGCTACAACGTCGCCCTCGCCCGTCACAAGCATGGCCGGATCACCGATGCCGAGGAGGAGGCGGAACTGCGCGCTGTCCTGGAAGCCCGCCGCCGGGAACTAGGCTCCGACGACCCCTACACGCTTCTCACCCACGCCACCGTCGCCCAGCGCATGATGGTACGAGGCCACGGGGAAGAGGGGTCGCTCGCCGAGTACCGGGCACTGGCCGAGAACCTCGACAGCCGCTCGCCGGGGGACCACCGCTTTCTGCCGCTACACCACCGACACCAGCTGGCGCACGCACTGGACTCCGCCGAGCGGTGGGCCGAGGCCGAAGCCGAGTACCGCTCGGTGCTGACCGACCTAGAGGGTTATGGAGCCGAGGGCATGACGCACACGCTGTACTGGAGCATGCTCCAGTGCCTGTGTGGCAACCTCGCCCACCAGGACCGTCGTCGGGACGCCATTGTTCTGCTCGATGCGTCGCTGCCCTGGTTCGACGGCAGTGGGGACAGGCGTTCTCCCACCCTCCCGGAGGCGCTCGGGCTCCGACACCTACGGGGCGACATGCTCCGGCACTGCGACCGCCCGGCCGAGGCCGAGCAGGAGATCCGCGCCGTGCTGGCGGACCGACTACTCACCGTGGACGCTCGGGACTCGCAGGTGCTGTCCGAGCGCCACTGCCTGGCCCACACGCTGGAGGCTCTGGAACGCTATGGGGAGGCACAGGATGAGCTGCGGGAGATCGCAAAGGCATACATAGACATCCTGGGAACCGCCGACTCCTACGCCCGAAAGGCGGCCTACTGCCTGGCCCGAACGCTGCACGCGCACGGAGATCGGACCGAGGCGCTGCACTGGTACGAGCAGGCCCTGGCGGGAGAGGTCACCGCGCTCGGCGCCAACCACGAGGAGACGTTGATGACCCGCTTCCGCCTCGCCCAGTGCCGTAACGATCTGGGCTTGCTGCCGCTGGTGAAGGCCAGAGAGGCGTACGCGGCGGTCCTGGCCACCTTGGAAGAACGGGTCGGGCAGGACCACGCCTGGGTCACCACCGTCCGCAAAGCGCTGGATGCCATCGAGGCACGGGGGCTCAGCAGTTGATTTGACATCCTCGCACCACCACTGGCGCCTACTTCCTCATCTCCTCCTCTTGTCGACCACGTGCCAGTCCGCACACAGTCCGCAGGAAACCCGGTTAGGACCGTCGCACCCCATCGCCAGCCAACAGCAAAAGGCCAGGTCAGCGGCCCACGGGGAAGATCCCCGCAGGTCACCGACCTGACCCATTACTAGGAGACGAAGAAGGCCTGACCTTCCGAGGCTTCACACCTGCCTCCACCGCAGGTCGGAACGGCCCGCCCGGACACCCCGGCCGGGCCGTTCGGCTTTCCGGAATCATTCGGAAGGGACTCGGGAGACACCGGCGCGCATCCGACCGCCGCGGCCACCGAACCGGTGAACCGACGCGGTCACAGCGCCGGCCTCGTCCGCGACCCGTTGTCCGACCCGCTGCCTATGCTTCGCCGCATGCCGAACGAACTCACCTCACGTCCTGGCGTCGACGAGCCGGTCTCCTGGCCGGCATCCGAGATGGTGGTCCACTACTCCGTCGCCGCTCCCAGCGAAGCGGACGCCCGCTCGGTGGCCTCGGCACTGACGCGACGTGGACACCGGTGGGTGACCGTGCGCCCGGTGTACCTTCCGCACCTGGACCCCGGGAACCACCTGTTCGGCAAGCCCGAGTTCTCCCGGCCCGAGCTGGAGGGCTGGTGGAGCGTCGACGGCCTCGTGGACGAGGAAGCTCCCGACCGGGCCTCGGAGTTCCACCAGCACGACTGCGAGCGGGCAGTGGTCGAGGCCATCGGCAGGGCGCACGGCGGTTTCCGGAACGGCGGGTCCCTGGCCAACCGAGAGACCATGCTGCCCAGATTCGACCACCGGGGGCTGGTCCATGAACTCGACCAGAAGCACGCCCATCGCATTCGGCGCGACGTGATCTCAAGCTTCCCTCCACCGGTGGAGGAACCAGCTCCGGCCACGCCGCTTCAGTGCACCACCGCCGAACGTCCATTCCCACCCGTGCTTGAGTGTGCGCGGCAAGTTGCCCGTGATCAGGAAGCTCAGCAGGGCAAGCTGCCTGACGGAACTGCCTGGTGG
This sequence comes from Streptomyces sp. NPDC053426, assembly GCF_055585405.1. Taxonomy (NCBI): domain Bacteria; kingdom Bacillati; phylum Actinomycetota; class Actinomycetes; order Kitasatosporales; family Streptomycetaceae; genus Streptomyces; species Streptomyces sp. NPDC053426. Next base: position 206,745 of record NZ_JBVJKE010000002.1, read on the forward strand.
CTCACTAACGAGGCCGACAGCTTCTCCGACGATCGCGAAGTCATCTTCGAATTGGCCAACTCGGTCATGCATCAGGGCACCTGCTACCCGCACACTGCCGACGAGATTCCCTTGCTGGCCGGTCTCGCGGGCCACGAGGACATCCGTCCCGCGCATCGAGCCGTCTTCACCACGTTCCTGTTCGAAGCGGCCACCATCGGGCAGCGCCTGGCTGCTTCCGGGGCCGACCGCAGGGTCGCCCTGGGCCTTCCGCTGGAGGAGACAGCGGACGAACTCGCCGCCCGCCATGCGGTCGAAGCCGCGGCACCGTACCTTCTGGGCCGCTGGGACGACGAGGACGAAGCCGTACAGTTCACCCTCGCCGCCCTCGCGGCGGCAACCCGGCACAGCGCGTCGAGTACACGCATCCGGCACTTGGCGGAGCGCTGGGCCACGGGGCCGCGGACGGACGCTCTGCGCCTTGCGGCCGCCCTGGCCGGAACCGACGACGCCGAGGTGGCCACCGTTCTCCGCGGCATCGTCGAGAGCGGTGCCATACCCCTCCGGGGGGTCCCGAGTCCCCTCGCGCCCACACGCGGCGCGGCGCTCAACCTGCTCAAACCCCTGATCGAGCGGGAGATGCCTCCCCTGCCGGCCCGATGAGACAGCGCTGCCGGCCCGCCTCGCGCGACGACCGGCGATCGGCGTACGCGGGACGGCCGCCGCGGGGCGTGGGATGCTGGGCGGATGGAGCTGGAGGATCTGGTGCGGCTGCGGCGGGCCCGGGACCGGATGGACCGGGAGTACGCCGAGCCGCTCGACGTCCCGGAGCTGGCGCGGACCGCGCTGATGTCGGCCGGGCACTTCCAGCGCAGCTTCCGCGAGGCGTACGGGCAGACGCCGTACGCCTATCTCATGACCCGGCGCATCGAGCGTGCCAAGGCGTTGCTGCGGCGGGGCGATCTCACGGTGACGGAGGTGTGCCTCGCGGTCGGCTGCACCTCGCTCGGGTCGTTCAGCTCGCGGTTCACCGAGCTGGTCGGGGAGACGCCGAGCGCGTACCGGGCCCGGTCGCACGAGGAGAGCGCGGTCATTCCGCCGTGCGTGGCGCGGATGTACACCCGGCCGGTCCGGGGCCGGGCGCGGGTCGATCCGAGCGAAACCTTTTAACGTGGACGCATGGACACAGGAAACGACGTACGGCTCGCCCAGTGCTTCATCGCCGTCGACGACCACGACAAGGCGCTGGTCTTCTACCGTGACGTGCTCGGTCTCGAGGTCCGCAACGACGTGGGGTTCGAGGGGATGCGCTGGGTGACGGTCGCCTCGCCGGAGCAGCCGGACGTGGAGATCGTGCTGGAGCCGCCCGCCGCGAACCCGGACGCCTCCCCCGGTGACAAGCAGGCGATGGCCGAACTGTTGGCCAAGGGCATGCTGCGCGGGGTCAACTTCACCACCGCCGACTGCGACGCCCTCTTCGAGCGCGTCCGCGCCGCCGGGGTGGATGTGCTCCAGGAACCGGTGGACCAGCCGTACGGGGTGCGTGACTGCGCGTTCCGTGACCCGGCGGGGAACATGCTGCGGTTCATGGAACGGCCCGGGCCCGGGTAGTGGCGCAGCGCCCTACGATCGGGCGATGAGCATCCGCTGGACGTACGCCTTCATCGACCGACCCGCCCTCCAGGCCGGCCCGGCCGCCGAGTTCTGGACGGCGGTCACGGGCACACGGCTGTCCGAAGTCCGCGGGGAGGACGGGGAGTTCGCGACCCTGCTGGCGGACGGCGCCGACGCCTGCGTCAAGCTTCAGGGAACCGTCTCGGGCGGGGGCGGCGCCCATCTCGACTTCTCCGTGGACGACGTACCGGAGTTCGTGGCGCACGCGTCGCGGCTGGGCGCGGAGACGGTCGGCGAGCACGAGGGGTGGGCCGTACTGCGGTCACCCGCGGGGCAGTTGTTCTGCGCGGTGCCCTGGCACGGGGAGTCGGTACGGCCGCCCGTCGTGCACGGCAGCCGTCTGGACCAGGTGTGCCTCGATCTCCCGCCGTCCGCCTACGACACGGAAGTCGCCTTCTGGAGCGGGCTGTTGCCCGGCTGGGATGCGGTGCCCGGTTCGCTCCCGGAGTTCCGTGTGGTCAGGCCGCCGGCCGGGCTGCCCGTGCGCGTCCTGCTCCAGCGACTGGAGGAGGAACGGCCGGTCTCCGCCCATCTGGACCTCGCCTGCGCCGACATCGGGGCGACCCGGGCGCGGCACGAGGAGCTGGGCGCGGTGTGCGTGGGCACGTTCGGCCACTGGACGGTGATGAGGGACCCGGCGGGCGGTACGTACTGTCTGACCGGCCGTGACCCGGAGACGGGCGGACCGGCCCGCCGGTCGGACCAGTCGGTGGTGAGGGGGCGGACGACGGCCGACCAGACGCCCACGCCCCACCGCCACACCACGCCCATGCCGCAACGCTAGCGCTTGGTGGGTGCCTGGTTCACGGCTTCCTCCCGGGCTTCCCCCGCTTCTGCCTCGTGGGAGCGGGATTCCCGGCACCTCGGGTTGCGGCACGGGCCGTGCGTCCACACCGGGACCCACGCGCCCAGCGTCTTGTGGCGCCGGACCACCGTCTCCACCGGCTGTCCGCAGACGGGACAGACGGGTTGTTCGCTGTCCATGCCCCCAGGGTAGGCCCGGAGCGGGTTCAGCGCTTCCTGCTGTACGTCCGCACCAGCACACCGTTGCCGAACGAGCGCACCGACTCCAGCGCGAACTGCGTGATCGCGAAGCCGGAGTCGAACATCGGCATGCCGGAGCCCTGCACGATGGGGTACGTCTTGATGATCAGCTCGTCGATCTCGTCGGCCAGTTCGCCGGCGAGCTTGGCCCCGCCGCACAGGTAGATGTCGTACGCGCCGTCCTCCGCCTTCAGCGCGCGCACCCGGCCGACCAGGTCGTCCGCGATGATCTCGACGTTGGGGTCGGGCGACTCCCCCAGCGTGCGGGAGGCGACGTATTCGCGCAGATGGGAGTAGGGGCTGGTGGTGCCCTCCTTCAGGGCCAGGTCGTAGCTGCCCCGGCCCTGGATGATCGTGTCGAACCGCTTGTTCGGCAGGTCGTCGATGTTCATCTGCCGGCGGCCGGCGGTCCAGATGGTCTCCGGGTACTCCGCCACGAGGAAGGCGAGGAACTCCTCGTCGACGAAGGGGTACATCGCCGACGCGTCGCCCTCCGGGTCCCCGATGAAGCCGTCGATGGAGCAGGCGATGTAGTACGTGAGCTTTCGCAACGCGGCCTCTTTCCGTTGGCTGCCTCGTCCTGACAACTCCAGTTGTAGTACTTCAGTTGTAGTGATGCAAGGAGATTCGCCGGACCAGGGGCAAGTGGGTGGGAGGGTTCCGCATATGGACGGCCCGGACGTCTAGGACCTGGGGTGCCCGTGGTTCGCCGTCGTGCGGCGGACCATACGGGTGTGCCGTACGGCGATCACCAGGAAGAGGCCCACGACCAGGGCCGGGACCGTGACGATCACACCGAGGACGACCACGGCCGCCGCTCCCGCGACCGGACCGGCGACGGCCAGGGCGGCGACCGCTCCGCGGTGGCGGTGGGCATCGGCGGGCAGCGGGACGTGCGGCAACTGCGCCCACTGCCGGGCCGCCTCCCGCTGCTCACCGGCGCGCCGCACGGCGGCATCGGTCCACAGCGCGGCGGCGGCCGTACCACCCACGACCGCCACCCCCGCCGGCACCCACCACGCCGTGGCCACGAGCAGCACCAAGGCGATCGCCCCGAGGGTGCCCCAGCCGGTCAGGCAGGCGAGCGCCGCCGTACGGCGGGACAGCGGCCGGTCGGCGGCTCCGGCGCGCAGGTCGGCGAGGGCCGGCAGGTACCAGACCGATCCGGCGGCCGTCACCACCGCGCACCCCAGCGCCAGTACGGGCTGCGACACGGCTCACCTCGCCGATTCGAGCGCGGCGATCTCGGGGTGGTGCAGGTCGAACGCCGGGGACTCGCTGCGGATCTTGGGCAGGGTGGTGAAGTTGTGCCGCGGGGGCGGGCAGGAGGTCGCCCATTCCAGGGAGCGGCTGTAGCCCCAGGGGTCGTCGACGCCGACCGGCTCGCCGTACTTGGCCGTCTTCCAGATGTTGTAGAAGAACGGCAGGATCGACAGGCCGAGCAGGAACGAACCGATGGAGGACAGGGTGTTCAGGGCGGTGAAGCCGTCGGCGGCGAGGTAGTCGGCGTAGCGGCGGGGCATGCCCTCGACGCCCAGCCAGTGCTGGACCAGGAAGGTCAGGTGGAAACCGGCCGTGAGGGTCCAGAAGGTGATCTTGCCCAGGCGTTCGTCGAGCATCTTGCCGGTGAACTTCGGCCACCAGAAGTGGAAGCCGGCGAACATCGCGTACACGACCGTGCCGAAGACGGTGTAGTGGAAGTGCGCGACGACGAAGTAGGTGTCGGAGACGTGGAAGTCCAGCGGGGGCGAGGCCAGGATGACGCCGGTCAGACCGCCGAAGAGGAAGGTGATCAGGAAGCCCAGCGTCCACAGCATCGGGGTCTCGAAGCTGAGCGACCCCTTCCACATGGTGCCGATCCAGTTGAAGAACTTCACGCCCGTGGGCACCGCGATCAGCATCGTCATGAAGGCGAAGAACGGCAGCAGTACACCGCCCGTGACGTACATGTGGTGCGCCCACACCGTCACCGACAGGCCCGCGATCGCGATCGTCGCGCCGATCAGACCCATGTAGCCGAACATCGGCTTGCGGGAGAAGACCGGGATCACCTCGGAGATGATGCCGAAGAACGGCAGCGCCAGGATGTACACCTCTGGGTGGCCGAAGAACCAGAACAGGTGCTGCCACAGCAGCGCCCCGCCGTTGGCCGAGTCGAAGATGTGGCTGCCGAACTTCCGGTCGCACTCCAGCGCGAACAGCGCCGCCGCCAGCACCGGGAACACGATCAGCACCAGCAGCGCCGTCAGCAGCACGTTCCAGGTGAAGATCGGCATGCGGAACATCGTCATGCCCGGCGCGCGCATGCAGATGATCGTGGTGATGAAGTTGACCGCGCCCAGGATCGAGCCGAAGCCGGAGAGGGCCACGCCCATGATCCACAGGTCGGCGCCGATGCCCGGTGAGTAGACCGCGTTCGACAGCGGGGCGTACAGGAACCAGCCGAAGTCGGCGGCTCCTCCCGGGGTGAGGAAACCGGCGGCGGCGATCGAGGAGCCGAACAGGAACAGCCAGAAGGCCAGCATGTTCAGCCGGGGGAACGCCACGTCGGGCGCGCCGATCTGCAGCGGCATGATCCAGTTGGCGAAGCCGGTGAACAGCGGCATCGCGAACATCAGCAGCATGATCGAGCCGTGCATCGTGAACGCCTGGTTGAACTGCTCGTTCGACATGATCTGCAGGCCCGGCCGGGCGAGTTCCGCGCGCATCATCAGCGCCATGACCCCGCCGACGATGAAGAACACGAACGCGCTGACCAGGTACAGCGTGCCGATCTTCTTGTGGTCGGTGGTGGTCAGCCAGTCCACCCACGCGGTCCGGCGCACCGCGGGTGTCCCGGCGGCGGTCCCTTCGGGCGGCGGCACCGGACGGGGCCGTCCGTCCTCCACGGCTTCGACCTTCTCCATGCGTATCTCGTCCACCGGACGTCTTCCTCCCCAGGCTGTTTCGCGCGCCCATGATCGGCGGCGGGGAGAGGGGTCCACATGGGTCGAAGGGTCCCTGTGAGGGCCTCCGGGCGGGGGCCAATGGTCCCTGTCGCCGTCGTCAGCCCTCCGCACGGAGGGCTGACGGTGCCTCCCGGGCGGCCCCCGCGGGCCACACGATCTCCACGGGGACGCCCCGGGCGCGGGCGTAGGTCACCAGGTGGGCGGTGGCGTCGCGGCCGTTGGACGGGGAACCGTCCCAGACGGCCAGGAGGAGACCGCTGGAGGCGACGAGCCGTTCGTCCGCGCCGATACAGGAGTCGCGGTCCACCGGGTCATAGGTCAGCAGACGCACCTCGTCGGCGAGGGTCAGCAGTTCGCCGGCCGCCATCCGGTCCCGCCGGGGCGGCAGGGCGGGCACCCCGATACGCGTGGGGAGCACCACGGCCAGCGGGCACCCCGACGCCCGCGCGGCCCGGCCGGACGCCAGTGGCGTTCCCGCGCCGGTGCGCACCATGGCCACGGCCGGGGCGGGCCGCCGCGCCAGCCGGGCCCGCAACGCGGACTCCACCAGCAGGAGCGTGTCCGGGGTCAGGTCGGCGTGCCCCACCACCGCGATGTTCCCGCCCGTCGTGCCGTCGTCGCCTGTCGTGCCGTCGCCCGTCGTCGTCATCGTCACATCCCCGCCGGCCTCGTCGTCCGACACCCGCCGGATCCCTCGGTACGGCCGGCGGGCGCCACCCGCGAGCCAGTGAAGTCCTGACGCGCGCCGGCGGCCAGGGCCGAACGTCCCTTTCGGGGTCCCGGACCCGCCGACCGCCGGCTCCCCGGCCCCGGACCAGCCGGTCCGTCAGCCGGTGGTGCGGGGTTCGCGCCACATGGGCCACATGTACGGGCCGTCCGGAAGGGCCAGGGGCTCACCGGCCGGCTCGAAGCCGAGGCGCCGGTACAGCCGGACACTGCGCTCGCTGCTCGCCTCCAGGTAAGCCGCCAGCCCCTCCCGGTCGCAGCGGTCGAGGACGGAGCCGATCAAGGCGGTGCCGAGCCCCTCGCCCTGGCGGCCGGGTGCCACGCCGATCATCCACAGGTACGCGTGGGCCCGTCCCGAGGGGTGGATGCCCGCGGTGAGCCGGCCGATCAGCTCCACCCGCTCGTTGTCCGGGTCGACGGCCCGACGCATCCGCGCGAAACCGTCGTCGTCCGGCTGCTCCTCGCCGTGCCCGGGGTCGTCCGCCGGTACGGACATCCACAGCGCGCACGCCGAGCCGTCCTCGGTGAGGTCGACACGCCCCTCGGCGAGCACGACGTCGGTGAAGGCCGCCATGAGCCTGTGGTGCGTCGTACGGCGGTACTCGTCGCCGGGGAAGACCCAGCCACTGACCGGGTCGTCCTGGAACGCCTCGTCCAGGAGCCGGACGATCAGCTCCCGGTCTCCGTCCCCAGCCGTCCGGATCGCCACGCCCATGTCCGCCCCTTCGCCTCAACCGTCGTTGAACGTACGGAGGTTGAGCCTAGTGCGGGACGGGCGTGGGAAGGGCGGGCCCCGCACATCGTGGGGAAGTGCGGGACCCGCCGGGCCGGGACCACGGTGCCGTGCGGGGTCAGGAGCCGCACGGCACCGTGGCTCCGGGGCCGGGGAGACGGCCGGCGGGCCGTCAGGTGGTGCGCCGCGTCACGAACTCGGCCAGGGCCAGCAGCCCGCCCGCCGCCTCCGGATCGGGCACCGCGCGGGCCACTTCCTGCATCGCCCGGGCCATCCGGTCGGCCGCCTGGGTCTGTGCCCAGTCCCGGCCGCCCGCCCGCTCCACGGCCAGCGCGATCTCCTCCAGGTCCTCCTCCTCGTGGTGCGGGGTCGCGTACGCGGCGGCGAGTTCGGCGGCCTCCGGGGTGCCGGAGGTGAGCGCGGCGACCACCGGCAACGACTTCTTGCGGGCGGTCAGATCCGCGCCGGCCGGTTTGCCGGTGCGGCGCGGATCGCCCCATATGCCGATCACGTCGTCGATGAGCTGGAAGGCCAGTCCCGCCTCCCGGCCGAACCCGTCCAGCGCCGCCACGTCCGCGTCCTGGGCGTCCGCGTACAGCGCCCCGATCGCACAGGCGCAGCCGAGCAGGGCGCCGGTCTTGGCCTCGGCCATGGCGAGCGTCTCGGCGAGGGTGACCTCGCCGGGGCCCCGCTGCTCCATGGCCGTGTCGGCGTGCTGCCCCGCGCACAGCTCGACCACGCAGTCCGCGAGCCGGGCCGCCGCAGCCGAGGCCGCCGGATGGGGATCCTCGGCGAGCAGCCGCAGGGCGAGCGCCTGGAGGGCGTCCCCGGCGAGGATCGCGTCGGCGTCCCCGAACACCGTCCAGGCGGTGGGCCGGTGGCGACGGGTGGTGTCTCGGTCCATCACGTCGTCGTGCAGCAGCGTGAAGTTGTGGACCAGTTCCACCGCGGCAGCCGCCCGTACGGCGGACGCCCGGGCCACGGGCCCGCCCAGGGCGGAGGCCGCGGCGAGCACCAGGGCGGGGCGGATCGCCTTGCCCGAACCGCCCCCGGCCGGGGTGCCGTCCGCCTGTTCCCAGCCGAAGTGGTAGAGCGCGACGCGGCGCATCGGGCCGGGCAGCGAGCCGAGGGCGGCCCGCAGCACCGGGTCGACCGCGGCCCGCGCCCGCTCCAGCAGCATCGTCGCCTCGTGCCCGTCACCGGGCCGCTGCTCCGGCACCGTCGGCATCTCGGCCGTGCTCTCCGCCGTGAGCCCCGTCTTCGGCTCCGTGATGGACTCCGTCATCGACTTCCCCCTGGGACCGGCTCGGTGAAGGAGCGGAGGTGTGGCGCTTCCGCCCCCGTCGAGCGCGTACCTCCGAGGTGTACCCGCCCGGACGGGCGGGGACACGGCGTGCTGGGCGGGAGCCGGCGGCAGGCCGTCACCAACGGCCGATCTCGACGTTCTCCAGGACGCCGAGCGCGTCCGGTACCAGGACCGCGGCCGAGTAGTAGGCCGTGACCAGGTACTTGATGATGGCCTGTTCGTTGATGCCCATGAACCGCACGGACAGACTCGGCTCGATCTCGTCGGGGATGCCGGCGGCCCGCAGTCCGATGACGCCCTGCTCCTCCTCACCGGTACGCAGGGCGATGATGGAGGTCGTCCGGGCCTCGGTCACCGGGATCTTGTTGCACGGGAAGATCGGCACCCCCCGCCAGGTGGGGATGCGGTTGCCGCTCATGTCGATGGTCTCGGGGACGAGTCCCCGCTTGTTGAGCTCGCGGCCGAACGCGGCGATCGCGCGCGGGTGGGCGAGCAGCAGCCTGGTCCCGCGCCGCCTGCTGAGCAGTTCGTCCATGTCGTCGGGGCTCGGCACCCCGTTGTGGGGCTGGATCCGCTGGTCGTACTCGCAGTTGTGGAGCAGGCCGAAGTCGTGATTGTTGACGAGTTCGTGCTCCTGGCGCTCCTTCAGTGCCTCGACGGTCAGCCGGATCTGCTGTTCCGTCTGGTTCATGGGCTGGTTGTAGAGGTCGGCCACGCGGGTGTGGATGCGCAGCACGGTCTGGGCGACGCTGAGTTCGTACTCGCGCGGCCTGGCCTCGTAGTCGACGAAGGTGTGCGGGATGTCCGGCTCCCCGCTGTGGCCGGCCGAGAGGTCGATCTCCTTCTCGCCGTACTTGTTGGTGCGCTGCCCGGGGAGCGTGAGCCGCCGGCTGAGGTGTTCGCGCAGGGTGTCCGACCGCTCGGCGACCTGTTCGACGGCCTCGCGCGGCAGCACGAGCACCGTGCAGGCGGTGAGGGTGCGGGCGGTGTACTCCCAGATGGCGTCCTCGCCCAGCAGCGCCTGTTCGCCGAAGTAGGCGCCGTCGGCGAGGACTCCGAGGGACTCGTCGTCGCCGTAGGGGCCGGTGCCGACCCGCTCCACCCTGCCGTGCGCCAGCAGGTACACCTCGTCGGCCGGACTGCCGAAGGAGGCGATGACCTGACCGGCCCCGATCTCCCGCTGCCGGCAGCGGGAGGCCAGCTCGGTCAGCACCTCCTCGTCCTCGTACGACCGCAGCGCCGGAAGCTCGCCCAGCTCCGCGGGGATGATCTCGACGCGGTCGCCGGTCTTCACGAACGTGATCCGGCCATCACCCACGGCGTACGTCAGCCGCCGGTTGACACGGTATGTACCGCCCTGCACGTCGGCCCAGGGCAGCATGCGCAGCAGCCAGCGCGAGCTGATCTCCTGCATCTGCGGCACGGACTTGGTCGTGGTGGCCAGGTTCCGCGCGGCCGCCGTACCGAGGCTCTGCTGCTGCCTGGCCTGCTCCGTGCGGACCTCTTCGCCTACCGACATAGAGAATTGCCCTCCCCAATGGTGATCCCGCACCCGGCCGCGCCGGGCGTGGCATTGCGCGATCAAGCCTTCCTCACCCAGCGTGCGCGCACCATTACCCGATCGAGCGGGATTGGATCTTGGGGGGACTGGGCAGACATGGGCATCCGTTCGACGGTGCCGGACCGGAAGGAAATTGTCCGGATCGGCTCGCACAGGAGACTGACGAGTAGTTGAACTCGCTCCTTTTAGGTATAGGCCCGGTAGCGAGCGGTTGCGAAGGGCGGCCGCCGTCCGGCACGAAGGAGGGCGGTCATGGCCCCACCCATGTCCGCGAGCGCGTTCCTGCGCGCTCTGAAGGCGGAAGGTCTCACGGTCGTCGAGGTCGGCGACTGGCGCGACCACAACCGCAACCACAAGGGCCCGTGGGGCCCGGTGCACGGCGTGATGATCCACCACACCGTGACCCGGGGCAGCGCCCGCACGGTCGACATCTGCCGCAAGGGCTACGAGGGTCTGCCCGGACCCCTGTGCCACGGCGTCATCACCAAGGACGGCCGGGTCCACCTCGTCGGCTACGGCAGGGCCAACCACGCCGGGCTCGGCGACGACGAAGTGCTCCGCGCGGTGATCGCCGAGAGGGCGCTGCCGAAGGACAACGAGGCGAACACCGACGGCAACCGGCACTTCTACGGCTTCGAGTGCGAGAACCTCGGCGACGGCGAGGACCCCTGGCCGGCGGCCCAGCTGGAGGCCATCGAGAGGGCCGCGGCCGCCGTGTGCCGTCATCACGGCTGGAACGAACGGTCGGTGATCGGGCACAGGGAGTGGCAGCCGGGGAAAGTGGACCCGCGCGGGTTCACGATGGGCTCGATGAGGAAACGGATCGGCGACCGGCTGAAGTGACGCGCGGGCGCACGGGCGCGACGGCGCACGGCGCACGGCCTGGCTGGCGACAACCCGTGGGAACCTGTCGCTCGCTCCCCTGGGACCCGTGGCGACCCGCTCCTAGCGTGGTGAACGTCCCTGACGGTCCCAGGAAAAGGCCTCGCCATGCAGTACGTCGCCCCGGTCGGCATCGGTGTCCTCTACGCCCTGCTGATGTCCCTCGTCCGTGAACCGCACCGGAGGCACCTGAACGCCCTCATGGTCGCCGGTGCGGGCGCCGCCTACCTCAGCGGGGGCGGGCTGGGCGGCTGGGAGTTCGCCTTCACGGCGCTGGTCACCTATGTCGCGTTCCGCGGCCTGGAGTCCTGGACGTTCATCGGCGTCGGCTGGCTGCTGCACACCGCGTGGGACGTCGTCCACCACATCAAGGGCAACCCCATCATCCCGTTCGCCCACACGTCGTCCCTGGGCTGCGCGATATGCGACCCGGTGATCGCGCTGTGGTGCCTGTGGGGCGGCCCCTCCCTGATCGACATGTTCCGGGACCGCCACGGCAAGCGCCGCCGGAGCCGCGAGGAGCCGCAGGCGACAATGGCCCGGTGACCGGCTCCGACACCCCCGACCCCCGCGACGCCCTCGCGGGCCTGCGCCCACGGCTGCCCTCCCCGCTGCGGGAGGTCACGGACCAGCGGTTCGAGCGGCACGGAGTACGGCTCCTGCTGAAGCGGGACGATCTGATCCACCCCGAACTGGTCGGCAACAAGTGGCGCAAGCTCGCGCCGAACCTCGACGAGGCGGCCGGACGGACCGTGCTCACCTTCGGCGGCGCGTACTCCAACCATCTGCGCGCCACGGCCGCCGCCGGCCGGCTGCTCGGCCTGCGCACGGTCGGCGTGGTGCGCGGGCAGGAACTCGCCGGCCGCCCGCTCAATCCCTCGCTGGCCCGGTGCGCGGCCGACGGGATGCGGCTGCACTTCGTCGACCGGTCGGCGTACCGCCGCAAGACCGAACCGGAGACCCTGGCGGCCTTGCTCCGCGCGGCGGGCGCCGAGGGCGCGTACGTCGTGCCCGAGGGCGGCAGCAACCCCGCCGCCGTGCGCGGCTGCCGGGCGCTCGGGGAGGAGCTGGCCGGCCGGGCGGACGTGGCGGCGGTGGCCTGCGGCACCGGCGGCACGCTGGCCGGACTGGCCGCCGGGCTCGGCGGCGGGACGCGCGCACTGGGCATACCCGTGCTCAAGGGCGGCTTCCTGGCCGATGACATACGGGCCCTGCAGGGCGAGGCGTTCGGCGGCCCGCGCGGCGACTGGAGCCTGGACGACCGCTTCCACTTCGGCGGTTACGCCCGCGTCACCCCGGAACTCGACGCGTTCGCCGAGGACTTCGAGCACCGCCACGGCATCCCGGTCGAACGTCTCTATGTCGCCAAGTTGCTTTACGCCCTTGTCGCCCTGGCGGAGGAGAACGCGTTCCCGCGCGGGAGCACGGTCGCCGCGGTGGTCACCGGACGGCCCTTCCCCTAGGACCGTCCGGCGGATCATGCCGGAGACGCGGGATCCGGCGCGCCCGTCCGCGGCGTGCCGGGCCCCGCTCACCCGGGCCGCAAGACGACACCACCGGTCCCCTCCGGCTTGAACCGCCGGACAGGCTTCAGGCGGCTAGGTCGTCTCCCGGAACGCCGCCGCCTCCTCCAGGTCCAGCCGGCGCAGCAGCGTGCGCAGCATCTCGTCGTCGATGTGGCGGCCGTCGCGCAGGCGGACGAACACCTCGCGTTCCGCGCTGATCATCTCCCGGGACAGCCGCCGGTAGGTGTCGTCCACCGACTCCCCGGTGACCGGGTTGACCTGCCCGAGCCGTTCCCAGACGGCGTTGCGGCGGCGCTCCAGGACGGTGCGCAGGCGTTCGGCGAGCGGTGCGGGAAGGGCGTTGCGCTCGTCGGCGAGGAGCTCGTCCAGGCGCTGCTCGGCGATCCGGGAGGCCTGCGCCTGGGCGTTGGCCTCGGCCAGGGTCTCGGCCTGCGCGTCGCGTCCGGGGAGTTTGAGCACCCGGATCAGCGGGGGCAGCGTCAGCCCCTGCACGACCAGGGTGCCGATGACGGTGGTGAAGGTCAGGAAGAGCAGCAGGTTGCGCTGCGGGAAGTCCTCGCCCTCGGCGGCGACCGGGATGGAGAAGGCGATGGCCAGCGATACCACGCCCCGCATTCCGGCCCAGGCGATGACGAACGGCGCCTTCCAGCCGGGTCTCCCCTCGCGCTCCCTGATCTTCGCCGAGAGCATCGGCGGCAGCCAGGTCGCCGGGTACACCCAGAGGAACCGGATCACGACGACCACCACGAAGACGGCGACCGCGTACCAGGCGGCGTCGACGCCCTCGTACTCGCCGAGTCCTCTCAGGACGACGGGCAGCTGCAGTCCGATCAGCGCGAACACCGCGGACTCCAGGACGAACGCGACCATCTTCCACACCGCGTCCTCCTGGAGGCGGGTGGCGAAGTCGACCTCCCACGCGCGGTGCCCCAGGTAGAGGGCGACGACCACCACGGCGATGACTCCGGAGGCGTGCACCTGCTCGGCGGCGGCGTACGCGACGAACGGGATCAGCAGGGAGAGCGTGTTCTGCAGCAGCGCCTCCTTCACGTGCGTGCGCAGCCAGTGCAGCGGTGCCATGAGCACCAGGCCGACCGCCACCCCGCCGATCGCGGCGACCAGGAACTCCACGACTCCCCCGGCCCAGGTCGCGCCCTCGCCGACCGCGGCCGCCACCGCCACCCGGAACGCGGTGATCGCGGTGGCGTCGTTGAACAGGGACTCGCCCTGGAGGATGGTGGTGATCCGGGACGGCAGGCCCACCCGGCGCGCCACCGCCGTCGCCGCGACCGCGTCCGGCGGGGCCACCACGGCGCCGAACACCAGCGCCGCGGTCAGCGGCAGGCCCGGCACCATCAGGTACAGGACCCAGCCGACGGCGAACGTCGCGAACAGCACGTACCCCACCGACAGCAGCGCCACCGGCCGCAGTTGCGCCCGCAGGTCGAGGTAGGAGCTGTCGGTGGCCGCCGTGTGCAGCAGCGGGGGCAGGATGAGCGGCAGGACGATGTGCGGGTCGAGCGTGTACTCGGGCACGCCGGGGAGGTAGCTGACCGCCAGTCCGGCGGCGACCAGCAGCAGCGGTGGCGGCACCGGGGTGCGCCGGGCGGCCGCGGCGATCGCGGCGCTGCCCGCCACCAGCAACAGCAGCGGCATCACATCCATGTCCGGCCCACCCTCGTTTTTCCGCGCGGCTCCCCGCGCGGGCGTCGTAATCTGGCAATCATGAAACAGTGCACGCACGCCGACGCGCTGCCGCACCCGGAACCCGTCCCGCTCGGTGAGACGTGTCCGGAGTGCCTGCGGGACGGCACTGATCCGGTGCAGCTGCGCCTCTGCCTCACCTGCGGCCACGTCGGGTGCTGCGACTCCTCGCCGAACCGGCACGCCACGGAACACCACAGGGAAACCGGCCACCCCGTGATGCGGACCCACGAGCCCGGCGAGGACTGGCGCTGGTGCTTCGTGGACCACGTGCTGGTGTGACCCGGAGTGACCCCGGTGCCGGACGGTTCGACCGTCTGACGTCTGGGTACGTCAATGCGGCGCGCGCTCTTCCCATTTGGGAGCCGCAGACCCCTAGCCACGGAGCGTATTCATAGTTTTACTATGAGTGACAGCACACGGGTCGGGGTCCCGGGGACAGGACCGTCGAGAGCGCGATAGCGTCACCGCTGAACCACGTAGCGCGTTACCCGGGGGCGAAACAGGCCCTTAAACGCTTGTACCACCTTGGAGGTGAGGGTGTCCCAGATCGCAGGCGAGCCCGCGACCCAGGACTTCGTGGAAGTCCGGCTGCCGGCCGCGGGGGCCTACCTGTCGGTGCTGCGTACGGCCACGGCCGGCCTCGCGGCCCGTTTGGACTTCACCCTCGACGAGATCGAGGACCTGCGCATCGCGGTCGACGAGGCCTGCGCGATCCTGCTCCAGCAGGCCGTGCCGGGGTCGGTGCTCAGCTGTGTCTTCCGGCTCGTCGACGACTCGCTCGAGGTGACCGTCTCGGCGCCGACCACGGACGGTCACGCCCCTTCGCGGGACACCTTCGCCTGGACCGTCCTGTCCGCGCTCGCGGGCAAGGTCTCCTCCGCCGTGGACGAGGACAAGACCGTGTCGATCAGCCTCTACAAACAGCGCGGCGCGGGACCCGGGCCGGCGTGAGGAGCGAGGACGGGCCGGTGCGGGACGAAGAACGCGGCACACGGGAGCTGCCGGCCGAGCGCGTGCCGGACGGCATCGACGGCATCCCCGAGCAGGCCCGGCCGCATCCGGAGGACGACTCCGCGGAGACCGTCGCCCCGGACGGCGGGCAGTCCGGCGGTGCCGCGCGGGGCACGACCCCGGCCGGGGTCGCTCCGGGCCAGGGGGGCGCCCCCGCCAGGGCCAGGCCGGCAGCGGGGGACGAGGCGAGCGCTCGGGGAAGGGCGACGGGCGGGACGATGAGCGAGCACGAGCGACACGCCGAGGACGAGGCGCCGCGGGCGCCCGCCGCCCGGGGCGCGCGGAGCGCCCCCGGCGCTCCGGGCGCCCAGGGCGGGCACGCGCACCACAACCCGCAGGACCGCAGCGGGGCGCGCGCCATGTTCCTCGAGCTGCGCGCGCTGCAGGACGGCACTCCCGAGTACGCGGAGCTGCGCAACCGCCTGGTGCGCATGCATCTGCCGCTCGTCGAGCACCTCGCGCGCCGCTTCCGCAACCGCGGTGAGCCGCTGGACGACCTCACCCAGGTCGCCACCATCGGGCTGATCAAGTCGGTCGACCGCTTCGACCCCGACCGGGGCGTGGAGTTCTCGACGTACGCGACCCCGACGGTCGTCGGCGAGATCAAGCGGCACTTCCGCGACAAGGGCTGGGCGGTGCGCGTGCCGCGCCGGCTGCAGGAGCTGCGGCTGGCGCTCACCACGGCCACGGCGGAGCTGTCCCAGCTCCACGGCCGCTCCCCCACGGTGCACGAGCTGGCCGAGAAGCTGGCCATCTCCGAGGAGGAGGTCCTGGAGGGCCTGGAGTCCGCGAACGCGTACTCCACGCTGTCCCTGGACGTCCCCGACACCGACGACGAGTCCCCGGCGGTCGCCGACACCCTCGGCGCCGAGGACGAGGCGCTGGAGGGCGTGGAGTACCGGGAGTCGCTCAAGCCGCTCCTTGAGGACCTGCCGCCGCGCGAGAAGCGGATCCTGCTGCTGCGCTTCTTCGGCAACATGACCCAGTCGCAGATCGCGCAGGAGGTCGGCATCTCGCAGATGCACGTCTCCCGGCTGCTGGCCCGCACCCTGGCCCAGCTCCGGGAGAAGCTGCTCGTGGAGGAGTGACCCGACACAGGCGCCGGGGCGCCGGAACCTGTCTTCCGGACCAGGCCACCCCCAGGTGACGGCGCCTCGCGGCCGGGCCGAACGGTGGCCACGGGACTCCCTCCCGCGCACGGGGCTACCGCCCGCTCGAGCGAAGCCGGGGGTGGGGAGCGGTCGAGCGTGCGGCTGCAAGGCGGAGGAAGGCGTCGACGCGACGGGGGTCCCCCGAACAATGGGCCCCTCCCGCTCGAGCGAAGCCGAGGGGGAAGCGGTCGAGCGTGCGGGAGTCGGCAGCCGGCAGCCGGCGACAACGCCGCTGGGGTCCCTCTCCGGGAGGGGGCGCGCCGCACCCCGCGATCCCGGCGAGGTCCGGGGGCGGGCGCTACTTCTCGGCGTTCCCGGGCCCCCGGATGCCGAGGGCCTGGGTCGTCTCGGGGTTGACCAGCAGGACGAGCGCGGTGACGGCCACGACGGCGAGCGCGATTCCGGCGGGGATGGCCACGCTGTCGGAACGCAGCAGGTTGTAGGCCACCGGCAGCGCGATGATCTGCGTGATGACGGCGGGGCCGCGGCTCCAGCTCCGCCGGGCGAACAGCCCCCGCGCGGCGAGCAGCGGGAGCAGCGCGAGCACGATCAGCGTCACCCCGCCGGTGATCGCCTGCTGACGGTCGTCCGGTTCGCCGGTGAGGGCGAGGACCGACATCCACACGCCGCCGGCCACCAGCGCGAGCCCCTCCAGGGCGGCCAGCGCCGCGGCGTACGTCAGACGGCGCGGGCGGGGGCCGGTGGCGTCCGGGGTGGTGGGGGTCTGCTCGCTGCTCACCCCTGAAGGGTAGCCCTCGCCGTGCGCGTCCCCCGTGTCGAGGTTCACGCCCCGTCTCCCCCCTCCGCCCCCGACTCGGTCTGGGCCCGGTACCGCTCAGTAGGTACCCTGCACGTCATGCGTGCACTTCTCGTGGTCAACCCGGCGGCAACCACCACCAGTGCGCGCACGCGCGATGTGCTGATCCACGCGCTCGCCAGCGAGATGAAGCTGGAGGCGGTCACCACCGAGTACCGCGGGCACGCGCGCGACCTCGGCCGGCAGGCCGCGCAGAGCGACGACATCGACCTGGTGGTGGCCCTCGGCGGGGACGGCACGGTCAACGAGGTCGTCAACGGTCTGCTGCACGCGGGGCCCGACCCGGAGCACCTGCCCGGTCTCGCCGTGGTTCCCGGCGGCTCCACCAATGTCTTCGCCCGCGCGCTGGGCCTGCCCAACCAGCCCGTGGAGGCCACCGGCGTCCTGCTGGACGCGCTGCGCGAGGGCCGCGAGCGCACCGTCGGCCTGGGTCTGACCTCGGGCACGCCGGGCTCGGACGACGAGGCCGTACCGGCCCGCTGGTTCACCTTCAACGCGGGGCTGGGCTTCGACGCCGGCGTGGTCGGCCGGGTGGAGCAGCAGCGGGAGCGCGGCAGGAAGTCGACCCACGCGCTGTACATGCGCCAGGTGGTGCGTCAGCTCCTCGGCGATCCGCACCGCCGGAACGGGGTGATCGCGTTCGAGCACCCGGACGAGGAGCCGGTCACCGATCTGGCGCTCTCCATAGTCTCGAACACCTCGCCGTGGACGTTTCTCGGCAATCGCCCGATCTACGCGTCGCCTAAGGCCTCGTTCGATACGGCGCTCGATCTCTTCGGTCTGCACCGGCTCTCCACCGCCGCGGTTGCCCGGTATGGCACCCAGTTGCTCACTTCGTCCCCGGAGCGCGGACCCCGCGGCAGGCATGTGGTCTCCCGGCACGATCTGACGCGCTTCACCTTGCATTCGAAGGTGCCGCTGCCCCTCCAGATGGACGGTGACCACCTGGGGCTGCGAACCAGCGTGACGTTCACAGGCGTACGCCGTGCACTGCGTGTGATTGTGTGAGCAGAAAGGGCCAAAGTCCTTTCAGTCGAACGTTTAGGCCAGGATCCACCCCATGGAAGTACGGCTGTGACCTAGTCGACACCGAAGAATCAAAAAAAACTTTCCGGAAGGGGTTGTATCCGCCGCCGAGGTTTGCGAGTCTCTTCTTGGCGATCGGGACGGCCCGCAACACCGGCCTCCACAGATCACCGGAACCCCTCTTCAAATCCAAGGACCCAACGCCGGGGAACCTGGCGGTCGGCCCTTCCCTTGTCGGGGGATTCGTGAAAGCGTTCACATTCACAAGCAATCGCATTACATACCCAGGAGAGGTAGCAGCCATGGACTGGCGTCACAACGCCGTTTGCCGCGAGGAAGACCCCGAGCTCTTCTTCCCCATCGGCAACACCGGTCCTGCGCTGCTGCAGATCGAGGAAGCCAAGGCCGTCTGCCGTCGCTGCCCGGTGATCGAGAGCTGCCTGCAGTGGGCGCTCGAGTCCGGTCAGGACAGCGGCGTCTGGGGTGGTCTCAGCGAGGACGAGCGTCGCGCGATGAAGCGCCGTGCCGCCCGCAACCGGGCCCGTCAGGCATCCGCCTGACAACCCACCCCTGCTGACAGCCTGAGCTTGGCGGCGCGTACGGCGCGTACGCATCTCCCGCCCCCGAGCCGCAGCGCGCAGTTGAGCAAGAGCCCCGGCCGCTTTCAGCGGTCCGGGGCTCTTCGCCGTCCGCGCGCGTCCGCGCGTCCGTGCGGGTCCGCGCCGCCCGCGCCCGCTACTTGTCCGACTGCACCGGGATGTCCAGGATCACCCTGGTCCCCCGCTCCGGCGCCGGCACCATGTCGAAGGTGCCGCCCAACTCGCCCTCCACCAGGGTGCGTACGATCTGCAGGCCGAGGTTGCCCGCGGTGTGCGGGTCGAAGCCCTCGGGCAGGCCCACGCCGTCGTCCTGCACGGTGACCAGCAGACGGGTCTCCTTCGTGGTGCCGCCGCGGACCGCCGACACCTCGACAGTGCCGGTCTCGCCCTCGCGGAAGCCGTGCTCCAGGGCGTTCTGCAGCACCTCGGTCAGCACCATCGACAGCGGGGTGGCGACCTCGGCGTCGAGTATGCCGAAGCGGCCCGCGCGCCGGCCGGTGACCTTGCCCGGGGAGATCTCGGCGACCATCGCGAGGACGCGGTCGGCGATCTCGTCGAACTCCACCCGCTCGTCCAGGTTCTGGGACAGCGTCTCGTGCACGATCGCGATGGACCCCACCCGGCGCACCGCCTCCTCCAGGGCCGCACGGCCGCGCTCGGACCCGATGCGCCGTGCCTGGAGGCGCAGCAGCGCCGCCACCGTCTGGAGGTTGTTCTTCACCCGGTGGTGGATCTCCCGGATGGTCGCGTCCTTGGTGATCAACTCGCGTTCGCGGCGGCGAAGTTCCGTGACGTCACGGAGCAGCACCAGCGAACCGATGCGCGTCCCCTTCGGTTTGAGCGGGATCGCCCGGAACTGGATCACCCCGTCGTGCGCCTCGATCTCGAACTCGCGCGGCGCCCAGCCGCTGGCGACCTTGGCCAGCGCCTCGTCCACAGGCCCCCGGGAGGGGGCCAGTTCGGCGGTGGTCCGGCCGAGGTGATGACCCACCAGGTCGGCGGCGAGGCCCATGCGGTGGTACGCGGACAGGGCGTTCGGGGAGGCGTACTGGACGATGCCGTCGGCGTCGAGCCGGATCAGCCCGTCGCCGACGCGCGGCGAGGCGTCCATCTCGAGCTGCTGGTTCGCGAACGGGAAGGAGCCGGCCGCGATCATCTGCGCGAGGTCCGAGGCGCTCTGGAGGTAGGTGAGCTCCAGCCGGCTCGGGGTGCGCACGGTGAGCAGGTTGGTGTTGCGCGCGATGACCCCGAGGACGCGCCCCTCACGCCGTACGGGGATGGACTCGACCCGTACGGGAACCTCCTCGCGCCACTCCGGGTCCCCCTCGCGCACGATCCGGCCCTCGTCCAGGGCCGCGTCCAGCATGGGGCGGCGTCCGCGCGGGACGAGGTGGCCGACCATGTCGTCCTGGTAGGAGGTCGGGCCGGTGTTGGGCCGCATCTGGGCGACGGAGACGTAGCGGGTGCCGTCGCGGGTGGGGACCCACAGGACCAGGTCGGCGAAGGAGAGGTCGGAGAGCAGCTGCCACTCCGAGACCAGCAGGTGGAGCCACTCGAGATCGGTGTCGTCGAGGGCGGTGTGCTGGCGTACGAGTTCGTTCATGGAGGGCACGTCAGCGAGCGTACCCGGCGGTCCGCGGGGCCCTGAAACACCCGCGGGCCGCGGCGCCTGAGAGGGACCCTCAACCCTCCCGGCACCGCAGCCCGGAGCAACATCGGCCGTGGGGTGTGCGGTCCCGGTCGGCCGAGGGATGAGGAGCCGGGGCAGTCAGGGCAGAGAGCTCCGGTTCCTCGGTTCCGCCTTCCTGTGCGGGGAAGGCAGGTTTGGTGTGCCCTGCTACGCATTGTGGACTAGACCACTGTCCCTGTAAATGCGTCGGACCAATCGCGTCGGACGCCGTTCGCCCCATCGGGGCCGCGCGGGCGTCCGTCAAGCAGCCTAACCCGTGGGGTTCCCGCACGGGGCCGGTCGGACATGGCAATTTCGGCGCGCGGTCACCGCGTCCGCTCTGTTAGATTGAGATTGGTCTAAACCACATTGCACCACCCTGCGGATCCGTGCTCGCGGATCCGGTCCCAGTCGAGTCCTCCTCAAGATCGGCAGGCCCACCGTGGAAGTTGTCATCGTTGCGGACGCCAAGGCGGGCGGCGAGCTCATCGCCGGGGCCATGGCACAGCTCCTGCGACGCAAGCCCGACGCCCTGCTGGGCGTGGCGACCGGTTCGACGCCGCTGCCCGTCTACCAGGCGCTGGCGGCCCGGGTCGACTCCGGCGCGGTGGACACCTCCCGGGCACGGATCGCCCAGCTCGACGAGTACGTGGGACTGCCCGCCGACCACCCCGAGTCCTACCGCTCGGTGCTGCGGCGCGAGGTGCTGGAGCCGCTCGGGATCGGGATGGACGCCTTCATGGGCCCCGACGGCACCGCCGAGGACGTGCAGGGCGCGTGCGAGGCGTACGACAGAGGGCTGGCCGAGGCCGGCGGCGTGGACCTCCAGCTCCTCGGGATCGGCACGGACGGGCACATCGGGTTCAACGAGCCGTGCTCCTCGCTCGCCTCCCGCACCCGGATCAAGACGCTGACCGAGCAGACCCGGGTGGACAACGCCCGCTTCTTCGACGGCGACATCGACCAGGTCCCGCACCACGTCATCACCCAGGGCATCGGCACCATCCTGGAGGCCCGCCACCTGGTCCTGCTCGCCACCGGCGAGGGCAAGGCGGACGCGGTCGCCGCGACCGTGGAGGGGCCGGTGGCGGCGGTGTGCCCGGCGTCCGCGCTCCAGCTGCACCCGCACGCCACGGTGGTCGTCGACGAGGCCGCCGCCGCCAAGCTGAAGCTCGCCGACTACTTCCGGCACACCTACGCCAACAAGCCGGAGTGGCAGGGGATCTGACCGCCCTCCGTGGTCTGGACCAGCCCCCGCCCCAGGGGTATACAAAGGGGATCACGGAGCGTGCGGGGCACACCCCCGCCCCGAGCCGTGCCACGATGTCAGCCGCGGCCGATGGGGATGTCGGTCGTTTCGGCACCCGGAGCCGGGAAGGCAGAGCATGAGCACCGACGTCAGCAGTGCGGAGAACGAGGGTGGGACCACGGTCCGTACCGCGCGTGTGCCCAAGTACTACCGGCTGAAGAAGCACCTGCTCGACATGACCGAGACGGCGCCGCCCGGCACTCCGGTCCCGCCCGAGCGCACCCTGGCGGCGGAGTTCGACACCTCTCGCACCACCGTGCGCCAGGCGCTCTCGGAGCTGGTCGTCGAGGGGCGCCTCGAACGCATCCAGGGCAAGGGGACCTTCGTCGCCAAGCCCAAGGTCTCCCAGGCGCTCCAGCTCACGTCGTACACCGAGGACATGCGCGCCCAGGGCCTGGAGCCCACCTCGCAACTGCTGGACCTCGGCTACATCACCGCCGACGACCGGCTCGCCGAGCTGCTCGACATCACGGCCGGCGGGCGGGTGCTGCGCATCGAGCGGCTGCGCATGGCCAACGGCGAGCCGATGGCCATCGAGACCACCCACCTGAGCGCCAAGCGCTTCCCCGCGCTGCGCCGCAGCCTGACGAAGTACACCTCCCTCTACACCGCCCTCGCCGAGGTGTACGACGTCCATCTCGCGGAGGCCGAGGAGACCATCGAGACGTCCCTGGCCACCCCGCGCGAGGCCGGCCTGCTCGGCACCGACGTCGGTCTGCCGATGCTGATGCTGTCCCGGCACTCGCGGGACCGGGACGGACAGCCGGTGGAGTGGGTGCGGTCGGTGTACCGGGGCGACCGGTACAAGTTCGTCGCACGCCTGAAGCGCCCCCAGGACTGAACCCGCAGCGGGCCCGCAGACCCGCGGCGGACTCGGACCAGGCCCTGAGCGGGCCCGCAAAACCCGACGAAGCGGGCGGTTGACAAGGTTTTCGTTGCTGTTGCCTCTCGGTTGAGCGGCGCCTGGGTACCGCTATGCGGACGAGGGGTTACGACCGCGCCGCGCCCTGACCTACATTTCCGCGCATTGACGCCGGTGATCAGTGAGGGGACGGGAACCGTCTGATGTCACAAGCCCCAGAAACCAGCGGAGGGCCGGTGGTGACGCCCATGCGCGTCGTCATCGCCCTCTGTCTCGTCGCACCGTTCGTGGCCATGCTGTGGGTCGGGTCCTACGCGAAGACCGACCCGCTGTTCATCGGCATCCCGTTCTTCTACTGGTACCAGATGCTGTGGGTGCTGGTCTCCACCGCCCTGACGATGATCGCGTACAAGCTCTGGCAGCGTGACCAGCGCGCCCGCTCGGCCGCGAAGGGCGGTGCGTCGCGGTGAACGACGGCGTGAACGGCGTGGCACTCGCCGTCTTCATCTTCTTCTTCCTGCTGGTCACGGCGATGGGCTTCATGGCCGCGCGCTGGCGCAAGGCCGAGAACGAGCACAGCCTCGACGAGTGGGGTCTGGGCGGCCGGTCCTTCGGGACCTGGGTCACCTGGTTCCTGCTCGGCGGCGACCTGTACACCGCGTACACGTTCGTGGCCGTACCGGCGGCGATCTACGCGGCGGGCGCGGCCGGCTTCTTCGCGGTGCCGTACACGATCCTGGTGTACCCGCTGATCTTCACCTTCCTGCCCCGGCTGTGGTCGGTGTCGCACAAGCACGGCTACGTCACGACGTCCGACTTCGTGCGCGGCCGGTTCGGCTCGAAGGGGCTGTCGCTGGCCGTCGCGGTCACCGGCATCCTGGCGACGATGCCGTACATCGCGCTCCAGCTGGTCGGCATCCAGGCCGTGCTGGACGTGATGGGCGTCGGCGGCGGCGAGGACACCAACTGGTTCATCAAGGACCTGCCGCTGCTGATCGCCTTCGGTGTGCTGGCGGCGTACACGTACTCGTCGGGTCTGCGGGCCCCCGCGCTGATCGCGTTCGTCAAGGACACGCTGATCTACATCGTGATCGCGGTGGCGATCATCTACATCCCGATCAAGCTGGGCGGCTTCGACGAGATCTTCGCCTCGGCGAACGACAAGTTCACCGAAGCGGGCGCGGGCGGCCTGGTACCGGGCGGGACGAGCCAGTGGACCTACGCCACGCTGGCACTGGGCTCGGCGCTCGCGCTGTTCATGTACCCGCACTCGATCACCGCGACGCTGTCCTCGCGCAGCCGTGAGGTGATCCGCCGCAACACCACGATCCTGCCGCTGTACTCCCTGATGCTGGGCCTGCTGGCGCTGCTCGGCTTCATGGCGATCGCGGCCGGGGTCAAGGTCAGCAACGGCCAGCTGGCGATCCCGCAGCTGTTCGAGAACATGTTCCCGGACTGGTTCGCGGGCGTGGCCTTCGCGGCGATCGGCATCGGCGCGCTGGTGCCGGCGGCGATCATGTCGATCGCGGCGGCGAACCTCTTCACCCGCAACATCTACAAGGACTTCATCAAGCCGGACGCCACCCCGGCGCAGGAGACCAAGGTCTCCAAGCTGGTGTCCCTGCTGGTGAAGGTGGGCGCGCTGGCCTTCGTCCTGACCATGGACAAGACGGTCGCGATCAACTTCCAGCTCCTCGGCGGCATCTGGATCCTGCAGACCTTCCCGGCGCTGGTGGGCGGCCTGTTCACCCGCTGGTTCCACCGCTGGGCGCTGATCGGCGGCTGGGCGGTCGGCATGATCTACGGCACGGCCGCCGCGTACGGGGTGGCCTCGCCGACGCAGAAGCACTTCGGCGGGTCGTCGAAGGAGATCCCGGGCATCGGCGAGATCGGCTACATCGGCCTCACCGCGTTCGTGCTCAACGTCCTGGTCACGGTCGTCCTGACCTTCGTCATGAGGGCCGTCAAGGCGCCCGAGGGCGTCGACGAGACCAAGCCGCAGGACTACACGGCGGACGCGGGCGAC
This sequence comes from Streptomyces sp. NPDC053426, assembly GCF_055585405.1. NCBI lineage: Bacteria > Bacillati > Actinomycetota > Actinomycetes > Kitasatosporales > Streptomycetaceae > Streptomyces > Streptomyces sp. NPDC053426. The sequence goes on from NZ_JBVJKE010000002.1 coordinate 231,301, forward strand.
CCCGGTGTCCAGGTGGAGCTTCCGCCGGCCACGGCGGGCAGCGCGCACTGACGCCTGTGACGTGGGGCGACGGGCCGTCGGAGAAATCCGGCGGCCCGTCGTCGTACCCGTCCGGCACACTCCCCTCATGGACATCGTCATCCGGCCGGTGGAACCCGGCGAGCACGAGGAACTCGGCGAGATCACCGCGCAGGCCTATCTGCTGGACGGGCTGCTCGACTTCGGGGAGGGCGACGCGTACCTCGGCGAGCTGCGGAACGTGGGGAAGCGGGCAGCCGCCGCCGAGGTGCTGGTCGCCGTGGAGAACGGGACGGTGCTGGGCGGGGTGACCTTCGTACCGGGCCCCGGGCCGATGGCCGACATGGCGGGGCCGGGCGAGGCGGAGATCCGGATGCTCGCGGTCGCCCGCGCGGGCCGGGGCCGGGGCGCCGGGGAGGCCCTGGTGCGCGCCTGCGTCGACCGGGCGCGGGCCACCGAGGGCTGCGTACGGATCCTGCTGTCGACCCAGCGCACCATGCACTCCGCCCACCGCATCTACGAGCGGCTGGGTTTCACCCGCAGTCCGGAGCGCGACTGGAATCCCCTGCCGGAGCTGGACGACATCACTCTGCTCACCTATGAGTTGACGCTCTGACACCTCCGCGGCACAACATATGGGGTTGTCGGCGGCACCTGGCACAAGATGTATGCTCATGCTCGCTGTCGCCGCAGGGGAATCCGGTGTGAATCCGGAACTGTCCCGCAACGGTGTACCCATGCCCGCGTGCGCGTGTGCGTGGGCGTCAGTCCGAGGACCTGCCGACAGTGCGCCCGGCCGTCCGGTCCGGGTGCGTGGACGTCCGGGCCTCGCGGAATAGGCCGGTGGACGCGACGCCGCGTGCGCTCGTGTACTGCCCCCTGCGCTCTTCGAGGCCCCGTGCCGAGCGAGGGAGAGCCCCACGTGACCATCGCGCCAGCCGATCCGGCCTCAGCGATCGACGTACCCGAGGAGAGCGGCGGCCCCGGTGCCGCGCTGCTGCGGACGCTGACCGAGCTGACCGCCGACCTGCCCGACGCCGACCCCGGCCGGGTCGCCGCCGCCGCGCTGCGCGGCCGGTCCGCCTCCGCCGACGAGGCGGAGTTGCGGGAACTGGCCACCGAGGCGGCGGCCGGGCTCATCTCCGAGGACCCCGCCTACTCCCGGCTCGCCGCCCGGCTGCTGACCGTCTCCATCCGCGCCGAGGCCGCCTCGCAGGGCGTCACCTCGTTCACCGGGTCCGTCGCGACCGGGCACCGCGAAGGTCTGATCGCCGACCGGACCGCCGCGTTCGTCCGGCTGCACGCCGCCCGCCTGGACGCGCTGATCGACACCGGGGCCGACGACCGCTTCGGCTACTTCGGCCTGCGCACCCTGCACAGCCGCTACCTGCTGCGGCACCCGGTCACCCGGAAGGTCGTCGAGACGCCCCAGCACTTCCTGCTGCGGGTCGCCGCCGGTCTCGCCGAGGACGACAGCGCCCGTTCCGTGGACGAGGTCGCCGCGCTGTACGGGCTGATGAGCCGGCTGGACTACCTGCCCTCCTCCCCCACGCTGTTCAACTCCGGCACGCGCCACCCGCAGATGTCGTCCTGCTACCTCCTCGACTCCCCCAAGGACGAGCTGGACTCCATCTACGACCGCTACCACCAGGTCGCCCGCCTCTCGAAGCACGCCGGCGGCATCGGTCTGTCCTACTCCCGCATCCGCGCCCGGGGTTCGCTGATCCGCGGCACCAACGGGCACTCCAACGGCATCGTCCCGTTCCTGAAGACACTGGACGCCTCCGTCGCCGCCGTGAACCAGGGCGGCCGGCGCAAGGGCGCGGCGGCGGTCTACCTGGAGACCTGGCACTCCGACATCGAGGAGTTCCTGGAGCTGCGCGACAACACCGGCGAGGACGCCCGCCGCACGCACAACCTGAACCTCGCGCACTGGGTGCCGGACGAGTTCATGCGCCGGGTGGACGCCGACGCGCCCTGGTCGCTGTTCTCCCCGGCGGACGTGCCCGGACTGGTCGACCTGTGGGGCGAGGAGTTCGACGCGGCGTACCGGGCCGCCGAGGCGAAGGGCCTGGCGAGGAAGACCCTCCCGGCCCGCGAGCTGTACGGCCGCATGATGCGCACCCTCGCGCAGACCGGCAACGGCTGGATGACCTTCAAGGACGCCGCCAACCGCACGGCGAACCAGACCGCCGAACCGGGCCACGTCATCCACTCCTCGAACCTCTGCACGGAGATCCTGGAGGTCACCGACGACGGGGAGACGGCGGTCTGCAACCTGGGATCGGTCAACCTCGGCGCCTTCGTGGACCGGGGGGAGATCGACTGGGAGCGCCTCGACGAGACGGTGCGCACCGCCGTGACGTTCCTCGACCGGGTCGTCGACATCAACTTCTATCCGACCGAGCAGGCGGGCCGCTCCAACGCCAAGTGGCGCCCCGTCGGTCTCGGCGCGATGGGCCTCCAGGACGTCTTCTTCAAGCTGCGGCTGCCCTTCGACTCCCCGGAGGCGAAGGCACTGTCCACGAGGATCGCCGAGCGGATCATGCTCGCCGCCTACGAGACCTCCGCCGGCCTCGCCGAGCGCGGCGGCCCGTTCCCGGCGTGGGAGAAGACCCGTACCGCCCGGGGCGTGCTGCACCCCGACCACTACGACGCCGAGCTCTCCTGGCCGGAGCGGTGGGCGGCGCTGCGGACGCGGATCGCGGCCACCGGGATGCGCAACTCGCTGCTCCTGGCGATCGCGCCCACCGCCACCATCGCGTCGATCGCGGGCGTGTACGAGTGCATCGAGCCGCAGGTGTCCAACCTGTTCAAGCGCGAGACGCTGTCCGGGGAGTTCCTCCAGGTCAACTCGTACCTGGTGGACGACCTGAAGCGGATGGGCGTGTGGGACGCGCGGACCCGTGAGGCGCTGCGCGAAGCCAACGGCTCGGTGCAGGACTTCGCGTGGATCCCCGAGGACGTGCGGCGGCTGTACCGCACGGCCTGGGAGATCCCGCAGCGCGGTCTGATCGACATGGCCGCCGCCCGCACCCCGTTCCTGGACCAGGCGCAGTCGCTCAACCTGTTCCTGGAGACACCGACCATCGGCAAGCTCTCCTCGATGTACGCCTACGCCTGGAAGCAGGGCCTGAAGACCACGTACTACCTGCGCTCCCGCCCGGCGACCCGGATCGCCCGCGCGGCAGCCCGCACCACCGCCCCCGTCCCGCAGGCGGCCGACCCCGAGGCCGTCGCCTGCTCCCTGGAAAACCCCGAGTCCTGCGAGGCCTGCCAGTAATGACCAGCACAACGAAGAACCTGCTCGACCCGGGCTTCGAGCTGACTCTCCGCCCCATGCGCTACCCGGACTTCTACGAGCGCTACCGGGACGCCATCAAGAACACCTGGCACGTGGAGGAGGTCGACCTCCACTCGGACGTCGCCGACCTGGCGAAGCTCAGCCCGGAGGAACAGCACCTGATCGGCCGGCTGGTCGCGTTCTTCGCGACGGGCGACTCGATCGTGGCGAACAACCTGGTGCTGACGCTCTACAAGCACATCAACTCCCCGGAGGCGCGGCTGTACCTGTCGCGGCAGCTCTTCGAGGAGGCGGTGCACGTCCAGTTCTATCTGACGCTCCTGGACACCTACCTGCCCGACCCGGACGACCGGGCGGCGGCCTTCGCGGCCGTGGAGAACATCCCGTCCATCCGGGAGAAGGCGGAGTTCTGCTTCAAGTGGATGGACTCGGTGGAGCAGATCGACCGGCTGGAGACGCGGGCCGACCGCCGCCGCTTCCTGCTGAACCTCATCTGCTTCGCCGCGTGCATCGAGGGCCTGTTCTTCTACGGGGCCTTCGCCTACGTCTACTGGTTCCGCGGCCGGGGTCTGCTGCACGGGCTGGCGACCGGCACCAACTGGGTGTTCCGGGACGAGACGATGCACATGTCCTTCGCCTTCGACGTGGTCGACACCGTACGCAAGGAGGAGCCGGAGCTGTTCGACGAGCGGCTCGGGCAGCAGGTCACCGACATGCTGCGCGAGGCGGTCGAGGCGGAGCTGCAGTTCGCGCGGGACCTGTGCGGGGACGGGCTGCCGGGCATGAACACCGAGTCGATGCGGCAGTACCTGGAGTGCGTCGCCGACCAGCGGCTGGTCCGGCTGGGCTTCGCGCCGGTGTACGGCTCGGAGAACCCGTTCTCCTTCATGGAGCTCCAGGGCGTCCAGGAGCTGACGAACTTCTTCGAGCGGCGGCCGTCCGCGTACCAGGTCGCCGTGGAGGGCACGGTCGACCTGGACGAGGACTTCTAGACAGCCGTGCGCCCGGGTGCCGCCTCGCCGTCACGCCGCTCGTGCGGTGCGGTGCGGGGCGGCGCCCGTCGCCGGGCGTGAGGCAGCCGGGCGTGAGGCAGCCGGCTCCTCGCGGCTCCCGGCGGCGGCGCGGGCGGCCTCGGCCCGCTCGATCTGCCGGTCGGTCCGCCGCTCGCGCGCGATGCCGATCAGCGCGGGCAGGGTCATGAAGACGAACAGGCCGAGGACGGCCACCATCGAGGTCAGTGCTTGTATCCACGTCGTATCCATGGACACCACTGTCGCGCCCGATGCTCCTTACCGGCAGTGGCAGGACTGCCGTACACCCTCGATTTACTGCCAAGGGCGCGGCACACTGGAGCCATGCTCCAGAACGTGGCCGCCGTCCTCCTCGACGGCGTGAACCCCTTCGAACTCGGTGTCGTCTGCGAGATCTTCGGCGTCGACCGCAGCGACGACGGCCTGCCGGTCTACGACTTCGCCGTCGCCTCGGCCGACGGTCCGGCGGTGCGCACCAACACGGGCTTCTCCCTCCAGGTCGAGCACGGTCTGGAGCGTCTGGAGACGGCGGACCTCATCGCCGTGCCCGCCGGTTCCTCCTATGTGTCCCGGGAGTTCCCGCCCGAGCTGCTGGACGCCCTGCGCAGAGGGGTGGACCGGGGCGCGCGGGTGCTCAGCGTCTGCTCCGGGGTGTTCGTGCTCGCCGCCGCCGGACTCCTCGACGGCCGGCGTGCCGCCGCCCACTGGAAGCACGCGGAGGCGCTGACCGGGAAGTATCCCCATCTGACGGTCGAGCCGGATGTGCTCTACGTGGACGAGGACCCGGTGATCACCTCCGCGGGCACCGCCGCCGGCATCGACGCCTGTCTGCACCTGGTGCGCAAGGAGCAGGGGCCGGAGGTCGCCAACAAGATCGCCCGGCGCATGGTGGTGCCCCCGCACCGCGACGGCGGGCAGGCCCAGTACATCGAGCGCCCGCTGCCGCGGTCCGGGGGCGACACCGTCTCCGAAGTCCTGGTGTGGATGGAGCGGCATCTCGACGAGGAGACCACCGTCGAGCAGCTCGCCGCCCGCGCCCACATGTCGCCGCGCACCTTCGCCCGCCGCTTCCAGCAGGAGACCGGCACCACGCCCTACCGCTGGATCCTGCGCCAGCGGGTGCTGCTGGCGCAGCATCTGCTGGAGGCGACGGACGAGACGGTGGACGCCGTCGCGGGCCGTACCGGCTTCGGCAACGCGGCGGCGCTGCGCCACCACTTCGTCCGCGCCGTCGGTACGACGCCCCAGGCCTACCGGCGCGCGTTCAGGGGCCCTCAGGCCGCCTGAACGCGCGCCGCGCGGCCGGCGGGGGTCAGCGGGACACCGCCCGCAGCATCAGGCGGCGCGGCCGGAGCGTGATGCCGATCCGGGGCCTGCCGTCGGAGCCGGGCGCGTGGTCGAAGCGGTAGGCGGAGGCGACCACCGCGGTGATGAGCGTGAGCTCGGCCATCGAGAAGTGGTCGCTGGGGCACTTGCGGTTGCCCACGCTGAACGGACTCATCGCGTACTTGGGCACGTCCCCCGCCCGCCCGGGGAGCCAGCGGTCGGGGTCGAACTCCTCGTGCCGCTCGTACGACCGCCGGTCGCGCTGGATCGCGTACGGGCTGTAGATGAGGTCCGCGCCCTCGGGAATGCGGTATCCGCCGAGTTCCGTGTCGGTCACCGCGCGGCGTGTCAATATCCATACGGCCGGATACAGCCGCAGGGTCTCGGTGACGACATTCGCGGTGTACGTCAGCTTCCGGACGTCCTCGAATGCGACCGGGCGGTCACCCACGACGGATTTCACCTCGTCGCGGATCTTGTCGCCGAGTTCCGGGTGCTCGGTGAGAACCAGGAGGAGCGACATGATCGTGGATCCGACGGTTTCGCTGCCGGCGGTGATTATGGCGAGGACCTGGTCGTGGATCTCCTGCTCTCCTATGGGCTCGCCATTCTCGTCCTCCGCCTCCAGCAAAGCCGTCAGCAAATCGTTCGGTTTTTGACCGCCTGCCCGTCGGTCGGCGACGATCTCGTCGACCAGGACATGCAAATCGGCCAGCGCGCGGTTGAATTCCCGGTTGGCCGGAAGCGGCACCTTGTAGAGCGGTCCGAGCGGTACCACCATGCGCTGGTACATCCCGCCGAACAGCGTGGTGAGGTCGGCGCAGATGCGCTCCGCCCGGGCGTCCATGTAACTGCCGCGCATCAGGCAGCGCGCGGCGACCCGGACGGCCACGCGGAAGGACTCCGTCGTGACGTCCAGCGTCTCGCCGCGGCTCCAGCGCTCCACGAGCGCGTACGCCTCCTCCGCCATGACCGGCCCGTAGGCGGGGATGGCGTCGAGCCTGAACGCGGGCTGGATGGTGCGGCGCTGACGCCGGTGCAGCGGGCCGTTGGAGGTGGCGACGCCCTCCTTGCCCAGCAGGTCCTCCAGGGACTCCCAGAGCGGTCCGGCGATGATGTAGTCGGGGCTCAGCGCCACCGCCCCGGTGAGGGCGGGGGTGGTGACGGCGTACACCGTCTTCGGTCCGAGCTTGAGGCGCACGACGTCGCCGTGGTCGCGCAGCCGGGACATGAAGGACAGCGGATCGCGCGCCAGTTTCCAGCCGTGGCCCAGGACGGGGACGCCTCCGCCGGCCACGGGAGGCTCGCGCAGTCCGGTCTCCCCGTCCGTTCGGGGGTTCACCGACTCGACGGTCATGACTCACCTGCCGTTTCGTTGTCGACGTACGGGGGTGTGGACCGGTCGTCCCAGCTCTCGACCCGGTACCGGCCGGACTCGTGGTGGAACCAGTAGACGGAGCTGAACCAGTTCCGCATATTGCCGACGCAGGCGCGTACGGCGGCACTCGTTTCCTTTCCTCCCACCGTGCCGTCGTCGAGGGTGTCCGCGAAATGCAGGGCGTCCCGTTCGGCGTCCTGGAATTCGCTGATGCATTCCTCGACGCGGCGCCTCACTTCCGTGATCGCCTCTTCGAGGGTGAGTCCCTCGTGGGCGATGAGGCTGATGCCGAGATTGTGCACCTCGTTGCCCGCTATTTCCTTCGGCAGGGAACAGAGGTCGTTGTACCAGGCGGCGAATTCCTGACTGAGCAGTGCCGCCTTCCGGTAGGCGGGGTGTTTCCGTATCCCGTCCGGCAGTTCACTGCCCGCGCTCGGCTCCAGGAGATCCGTCCAGATCCAGTGCGCGAAGGTGAGCCGACGCAGTTCCAGGTATTCCTCGACGGTGGGGACGATCCCCTCCGTGCGGTTGTGGAACTCCCGGTCGTACGCCTCGATCACCTCGTGGAAGTGCCGGGCGAACCGGTCGTTCCAGCCGCCCGACAGGAACGCGTACAGCCGCTCCACGCTGTCCGCGAGCCCCGCCACCACGGGGTCCTCGTGGTCCAGGTGGTCGCCGGGGCTGTCGAGGGCCCTGTGCAGCCGGTCCTTCAGCCTCAGCCAGGCGGCGGGGCGGCCGTGCACGATGTCGCGGTCGTGCCGGTCGTCCCAGACGAAGAACCACGCGCTGTAGTCCGCTATCGCCTGCAGGACGTCGTCGGGGGCGCCTGTGTAGTAGCCCGCCATGAGATCGGTGTAGCACAGGCCATCGGCATATTCCGCCACCTTGTCCGCCGGCATGAGCCGCTTTTCGAGCAGCCACGCCCTGGTCGCCTGTTGAAGTCGGGGCCAATACGGGTGGAGTTGCCGGGGAAACGCCGCCTCGATCACCGGAAGAGACAGCGCCGGTGGAACTGCGATGGTGGTCGGTGTCGATGTGGTGCCGTGTGACAAAGCATGCACGAACAATCCCCTCTCTGCCGCCAGTCGGCGTGCGCCCGCCCCCGAGCCGGGCGCACGCCGTGCGTATCCCCGCACCTCCATTCAGCACCACAACTGACCGTTCTGGGAACGGATTTGCTTATTTCACTGCTACGAAGACCGCGCAGACGAACGGCGTCCGATCGAAAAGGTGCTCGATCGGACGCCGTTCGTGAGGAGAGGGAGAGGCCCGAGGGCCGGTCAGTCGTTGGCCACCACGGGGTAACGCGGCTCGTTCTCGGCCATCTGCCGCAGCGCGTCCTTGCGTTCACGCTTGGACAGCCGGTCGATGTAGAGGTAGCCGTAGAGGTGGTCGGTCTCGTGCTGCAAACACCGTGCGAAGTAGCCGGTGCCACGTACCCGGACGGGGTTGCCCTTCTCGTCCTGGCCGGTCACTTCGGCGTAGTCGGGGCGGGCCAGCGGCATGTACGCCGTGGGCACCGACAGGCAGCCCTCGTTGCTGTCGTCCAGCCGGCGCCGCTCGGCGGGCAGTTCGACCAGCTCGGGGTTGCAGATCACGCCGACGTGCCGCACGCCCTCGTCGTCCGGGCAGTCGTAGACGAAGACCTTCTTGTCCACGCCGATCTGGTTGGCGGCCAGGCCCACGCCCTCGGCGGTGCGCTGGCTGGCGAACATGTCGGCGACCAGCTGCTGGAACTCGTCGCCGAAGTCCGTGACGTCCTCGCACTCCTGGTGCAGCACCGGGTTGCCGACCACGGTGATCGGGCGCGAGGTACCGCGCTCCCGCCACGCCGTCTCGCGCTCCTCGCAGTCCTCCGTGTCGATGACGTACCCCTCGCCGTCGACGGGGAGCACGCCCGCGTGCTGCTGATCGGTGTCCTGCTGAGCCATGACCGACGTACGCCTTCCTCAGTGAAACCCAGGTTGATGCTCGATACAGGGTACGGGGAAACGCGCCCCGAAAGGGGCGGGGCTGTATCGATGTGCGGCTCCGCCGCGTGGACGCGATCAACCCCCACGAACCCGCGGTCGGCGAACAGCCTCAGCACACCTCTTCGAGATCCCGCCAGTCACGAGAGTCCGGACTGTCCGCGACCCACCCGTCCAGCAACCCCCGAACCAAGGAAGCCGGCGCTGCAACGCCGCACTCCCGCTCCGGCACCCACAACTGCCCGTCCGTACGGTGCCCCAGCGGCCCCGGATGCCCCGGCTCGCTGTGATCGTGCGGATCCAGATGCTCGCCCTCCCCCTCGTCCGACGGCATCCGCGACTCCGAGCACATCCGGCACAGCAGCCGTACGGAGGACGACCAGTCCTCGGCCGCGAACCCGGCGTCGGAGGCCAGCTGCTCCAGCGCGTCCCGGTCGGCCTCGGTCGCGGCCTCCAGCAGCACCACCCAGGTCGGCACCGGCGAGGGCGCCCACAACTCGATCTCGTCGAACACCGGGTAGGTGTGCCCGGCGGCGGTGCTCCGCTCCCCGTGCGGCACGCCGTCGTGCAGGACGACCTCGCCCCAGCGGCGCCCGGAGGACGGCAGCGGAATGGACAGCACCTCGATCCGGGCGGGGTCCAGGCGCCGGCCCCACACCACCTCCGCCTCCCCCTCCGGGGACAGCCGTACGGCAGCGCTGCCCAGCTCCATGCCGAGGGGCTCGCCGGAGTCGGTGGCCGGGCCGGGCACCTTGAGCCCGTAGGCCTGCCAGGCCCGCCGGGCCAGCGGCCAGTCCTGCAGGGCGGTGGCGGCGATGCCGACGTTCCACCAGTCGGGAGCTCCCGTGGCGCGGTCGAGCAGCGCCACGGCCCGCAGACCGGCCGACCGCGCCTGCTCCCAGTCGTGCCGGAACTTGTGCAGCAGCGCGAGGTTGAACCAGGACTCCGACAACCAGGGCTCCAGATCGGCGGCGCGGGTCAGCAGCGCGCCCGCGTCCTCGTACCGGCCGTCGCCGATGAGCGTGAACGCACGGTCCGTGGCCTGCCGCCAGGAGGCGGAGGGCCGGTGCCGTCCCTTGCCGAAGATCCTCACGATTCCCGCCTGCCAGTTCCGTCGGTGGGCTGGCCGTACCTGTCCTCGCCCCCGGACACCCTCTCCTTCGCATCCAACCACGTACGGCCGCGAGGGCGCTCATTACCCATGGGTTACCCAGCCTCGGCCGGGGTCAGACAGTCCCGTTCGTGGTCCTCGCCACGCCCGGCCCTGGTGTTCACGCGTCCCCTCCGTGTTCCGTGACAGCACCCGGGCCAGTGCTTCGACCACCTCCGGCGCGTACTCCCCGGCGGTTCCCAGGCGCAGTTCCTCCAGTGCGGTCAGCGGCCCGCCGGGCCCTCCTTCCCTGGACTTCTCCTCGTACGCGTTGACCACCCGGACGATACGTGCGGCGAGCGGCTGTTCCCGGTGCGGGTCGGCCTGGCGTTCGACGATCGCGGCCACGCGCGGGTCCACCCCGGTCTGGCGCACCACGGCGCCGCCGAGCAGCGCGATCCGCCGCTGTTCGGTGACCGGCAGGACGGCGGTGGCGCCGTCGGGGACCGGGTCGACGAGGCTGAGCTGACCGATGTCGTGCATCAGGGCGGCGTACTCCAGCACGGTCAGTTCGGGTTCGGTCAGCCCGAGGTCCCGGCCCACCGCCCGGCTGAGCGCGGCGACCCGGCGGGCGTGCCCGGCCGGGGTGTATCCGGCGATCTCGGTGGCCCGCGCGAGGGAGGCGATGGTCTGCCGGTAGGTGGCGCGCACGGCGGCGTACCGCCGGTAGGAGAGCTGTGCGAGCAGCAGGGGTACGGAGAAGACGGGCAGCGCCCACAGCCCCACGACCGCGACCCCGAGCGCCATCACCGCGCCCGTGGCGATGACGGCGGCCCCGATGCCGGGCACGGCCCGCAGTTCGTCGCGCAGCGTCGGCAGGAAGGGCCATCCGGTGCGGGAATGGGCCAGCGCGGCGGCGAGCACGGCGTCGCACAGCGCGGTGAGGGAGAGCAGGGCGAGCAGGAGCAGCGCGTGGGCGGGGCCGCCCCAGTCGTCGAAGGTGCCCCGGTTGTACAGCGGCTGGAAGCACACGGCGACGAACCCGACGGTCAGCACCCTGCGGGCCGGCGGGTCGAGGGCGGGTCCTTCACCGCGCCCGACGTGCGGCACGCTGCCGAGCAGGGACGCGGCGAGCACCACGGTGACGACCTGGGCGGCGCCGTGGTGGGTGGACCGGCCCGCGGTCTCACCGAGCAGCGCGTACGACAGTGAACCCGCGGCGGCGAGCGGCGCGGCCTCCCTGATCCGTGTCCCGTTGCGCCGGGTGAGTTCACCGAAGGCGATGAGCACCCCGAAGGCGAGGGCCGTACCGCGGTCCTCGACGCCGTTGTAGAGCGTGCCGCCCAGGGAACCGGCGGCGAGGACGGCGGCGCACAGGTGCACGACGGTGTGGAGCCGGGGCCTCATCGACGCGTCCCGGGCCGGCCGGCGGCCGGTGCGGTGGGTCCGGGCACGGCCGCGGGCCGCATGCCACCGGTGGCGGACCGCGTGCCGTCGGCGGCCGGCCGGATGTCGCCCGCGGCGGGCCCGGGGGCACCGGCGATGGGCCGGGGGGCGTCGGGGGCGGGCCGCGTGTCGCCGGGGGTGGGTCGTGTGTCGTCGGCGGTCACCGCCGGGTGCCAGCCGGCTCGGCCGATCGCCCGGACCAGCGCGGTCACCATCCGCGGGTCGAAGTGGGCGCCGGCGCACCGCCGGAGTTCCTCCAGCGCCACGGGCACGGGCCGTGCCCTGCTGTAGGAGCGGGTGGAGGTCATCGCGTCGAAGGCGTCGGCGACGGCGACCACCCGCGCGGACTCCGGGATCTGACCGCCCGCCAGCCCGTAGGGGTAGCCGGTGCCGTCCAGCCGTTCGTGGTGGTGCAGCACCGCCGCGCGGGCCTCGCCGAGGAAGGAGATCCCCCGCACCATCTCGTGCCCGTACTCGGGGTGCAGTTCGATCACCCGGCGCTCCTCGGGGGTCAGCGGGCCGTTCTTGGTGAGCAGCCGGGTGGGCACGCCGAGCTTGCCGACGTCGTGCAGGATGCCCGCGAAGCGGAGCACCTCGACGCGCTCGTCGTCCATGCCGAGTTCCCGCGCGATCATCATGGACGCCCGTCCGACGCGTTCGCTGTGCCCGCGCGTGTAGCCGTCCTTGATGTCGACGGCCTGGACGAGGGCGCGGATCGTCGCCTGGTGGGCGGCCCGCTCCCGGTGGTACTGGGCGAACGCCCACCAGGAGACGCCCATCGGCAGCAGCACCAGCAGCGCGGCCACGGGACCGTAGGGGCTGCGCCACAGCAGCGCCATCATGAGTCCGGCGAGGCCGTGCACGGTGATCGGGACCAGCGACCCGAGGAACAGCCGCCTCCCGCGCGGGAGCACACCGGGCGCCGACGCCGGGATGCCGCCGTCCAGCAGGGTGAGCACCAGGCAGAACACCAGCACCGCGACCCCGGCCGTGCCGAGCGCGGCCGGGACGTCGCAGTCCGCCACCGCGTCCCGGCCGCCGACCGCCAGATGGACCCGGCTCGCGGCCCACACGGCGAGCACCAGCCTGCCGGCCCGCCAGAGCCTGCGCGCCAGGTACGGGCGTTGTTCCACGGGGAGCGGCAGCGCCCCGAGGAGCGCGACCAGCGCCGCGGCGGGCGGTGGCAGCAGGAAGGCCCCGGCGAGCAGAACGGGGTGAAAGGTTCCGCCCGGGTGCGGGGCGGCGACCGGACGCGATCGGGCGAGGCGCTCGCAGCCCGCGTACAGCGCGGCGAGCAGGGCCACCGCCCACCAGGAGAAGCGGGCACCGCCCGGCGGGAACACCGGGACGGAGGGAACCAGCGACAGCGGGCAGAGCAGGCCCAGCACGGTGACACAGGCGACATACGCGCGGACCCGTGCCGGTAACGCCTCCATGTGCCCCTCCCCGACCGTGCCCGCCGACACCCGACCTGTCACCTGCCAGGCTCTGGAGCCTAGGACGGCGGGGGGTGCCTCCACGGGCCGATAACCCGCGGATTAGCACGTTCGAGTGACACAGGGGCCGGGGGACCGCGGAGTGTCAGGACTCCTTCAGGACTCCTGCGGCGCGGCCGGCGCGGCCGTGATGTCCTGGTCGGGGACGGCCTGGCCGGAGCGGATCAGGTCGAGCCGGCCCATGACCTTGGAGCGCAGGTCGCCCGGCACGTCGTCCTGTCCGCAGCAGCGCTTGACCAGCTTCTTCACCGCCTGCTCGAGCCCGTACTTCTCCAGGCACGGCGAGCATTCCTCGAAGTGGTGCTCGAACTTCACACAGTCGGAATCCGGCATCTCACGGTCGAGGAACTCGTAGAGATGATCGAGGATTTCGCTGCAATCCGTCTCGTGCGGCTCTCCGCAGCTCATGACCCCGAGCCTTTCGCTTCGTTCGACTCTCCGGCGCCGGCCGGGACCAGTCCGCGCTCACGCGCGTAGTCCTCCAGCATGCCGCGCAGCTGGCGGCGGCCACGGTGCAGCCGGGACATCACCGTACCGATGGGTGTCCCCATGATGTCCGCGATCTCCTTGTAGGCAAAGCCCTCTACATCGGCGAGGTACACCGCGATGCGGAACTCCTCCGGGATCGCCTGGAGCGCTTCCTTGACGTCCGAGTCGGGCAGGTGGTCCAGCGCCTGCGACTCCGCGGAGCGCAGACCCGTGGACATGTGCGACTCGGCGCGCGCGAGCTGCCAGTCCTCGATCTCCTCGGCCGCGCTGCGCTGGGGTTCGCGCTGCTTCTTGCGGTACGAGTTGATGAAGGTGTTGGTGAGGATCCGGTACAGCCACGCCTTGAGGTTGGTGCCCTCACGGAACTGGTGGAAGGACGCGTACGCCTTGGCGTACGTCTCCTGCACCAGGTCCTCCGCGTCGGCCGGGTTGCGCGTCATGCGCAGGGCGGCCGAGTACATCTGGTCGAGGAACTCGAGCGCGTCCCTCTCGAAGCGCGCGCTGCGCTCCGCGGTCGACTCCGCGCCCGTACTGCCCTGGCCCTCGGGCTGCTCCGCCTGGCCGTGTTCGGTCCCTGCGTCGGTACCGGGAACCGGACCCACCTCCTCCAGAGTTGTCGTGAGACCGAAGGCGGTCTCACCCGAATCGGAGGATAGACGACGATCCGGTCCACCCGCCGCCCGAATAGGGGCGGTCTTGGCCGCGTGCAGCACCGTCCAGTCCAGGTCGGGGCGGCTGCTGCTGCGGCTCGAATCAGACTCTGCCGGGCGCAGCCCGTCCACGGGGCGGTGGCGGGAGACGGGCGGGCAGAAGGTCGAACCCATGCGGCGGACTTCCTCTCCTACGACGGTGATGCCGTTGACCGGCATGTACGTCCGTCCCAACAGCGGGAGCCGTTCGGGCATTCCCGGGCCTCACCCGAGTGTGCCGGTCCACCGCACGACCGCGTCCGTGACCATCGCCACGGCCTCCTCCTGCGTGAGGTCCGCCCGCTTGGGCACGGCGAAGCCGTGATCGCCGTGGGGTACCTCGACCAGTTCGAACGTCCCCTCGGGGAACTCCCCGGGCCTGCCGAACGGGTCGTTGCCGCCCTGGACGACGAGGGTGGGCACCCCCGCGCCGAGCAGTTCGCCGGCGCGGGACTTCTCGGGCCTGCCCGGCGGATGCAGGGGGAAGCTCAGGGCGAGTACGGCGTGGGCGCCGAGCTCCGTGGCGGTCCGGCAGGCGACGCGGGCGCCGGCGCTGCGCCCGCCCGAGACCACCGGCAGGCCCGGCTTCGCCAGCGCGGGCCAGATGCCGCGCCAGCCGGTGTCGAGGGTCTTCGGCGCGGGGGCCACCTTCTTGCCGGCCACCCGCCAGGGCTGCTCGACCAGGGCGACGGTCACGCCGTGCGCGGGCAGCCCGGCGGCGAGCGCCTTCAGGTCCCGGGCCTCGATGCCGCCGCCGGCGCCGTGGCTCACCGCGAGGACGAGGCGGGCCCGGCGCCGGGCGGGGTGCCAGGTGATGCGGGCGGTGCCGGCGTCCGTCTCGACGGTCTCGGTCGTGCCGGTCGTGTCTGCCGCGTCGGTCGTGTCTGCCGTGTCGGGGGTCACGTCAGAAGAGTGTGCCCTCTTCCGGCGCGGCCAGCTCCTCCAGCAGCTCCGGTCCGTTGTTGCGGACGTTGCTGACGGCCGTGGGGACCGGGTAGGCGCGCATCAGGCCGGAGGGCGGCGGGGCGAGCAGCTCGCGCAGTTCGCCGGCGTCGGTGCGGGCGGGGTCGAGCCAGGCGTCCCAGCGGTCCGGTGTGAGCATCAGCGGCATCCGCGGGTGGATCTCGGCGAGGGTGTGCGGACCGTCCGCCGGTGACACGGCGAGCGGGCTGCTCTCCGCCTCCGTGGTGATGACGGAGCACGTCACCCACCAGGCCCGGGGGTGGTCGTCCGGCAGCGTCTTGTCCCGCCAGAACTCGTACAGCCCGGCCATGGCGAACACCGAGCCGTCGGCCGGCGTCACGAAGTAGGGCTGTTTGCGGGGCCGCTTCTTCTTCCCCTCGACCTCCAGGTCCCGCTCCTGCTTGCCGGTGACCCACTCGTAGTAGCCGTCGGCGGGCAGGATGCAGCGCCGGGAGGAGAAGGCCCGGCGGTAGGACGGCTTCTCGTGGACGGTCTCCGCGCGGGCGTTGATCATCCGGGCGGCGCCCTCGGGCGTCTTGGACCAGGAGGGCACCAGGCCCCACTTCAGTTTCCGGAGCTGCCGAACCGGGCGCGGATCCGCCGCGTCCTTCAGAGCACGGTCGAGGACGGCGTAGACCTCCTTGGTCGGCGCCACGTTGTAGTCGGGCTCCAGAGCCTCCTCCGGCTCCCACTTGTCGATTTCAAAGATTCCCGCGAGATCCTCGGGCCTGCGACTCGCTGCATACCGTCCGCACATACATGCAACACTGCCAGACTCCGTACGCGCAGAGGGAACAATCGGAAGCAGATGGAAAGCATGGTCAGTACCGCGTCCGCCTCACTCGCCTCCCTCTGGGACGAGGTCTCCGGCACCCAGCCCGATCCGGATGTGTGGGTGGTCGTCGCCGCGCTGGTCGCCGCGGCCGCCGTCGTCGTACCGCAGGGGCTGTGGCGGCTGTCCCGGAACGCCGTCACGATCGCCCACGAGGGCGGGCACGGCCTGGTGGCGCTGCTCACCGGCCGCACGCTGACGGGGATACGTCTGCACTCGGACACCAGCGGCCTGACCGTCAGCCGCGGGAAGCCGCACGGCATCGGCATGATCCTCACGGCCGCCGCCGGCTACACCGCTCCCCCGCTGCTGGGCCTGGGCGGCGCCGCGCTGCTCGGCGCGGGCCGCGTCACGCTGCTGCTGTGGCTGGCCACGGTGCTGCTGGTGGCGATGCTGGTGATGATCCGCAACGCGTACGGCGCGCTGACCGTGGTCGTCACCGGCGGCACCTTCGTCCTGGTGTCCTGGCTCACCGGACCCCAGGTGCAGGCGGCGTTCGCGTACGCCGTGGTCTGGTTCCTGCTCCTCGGCGGAGTACGCCCGGCCTTCGAACTCCAGGCCAAGCGCTCCCACGGCGGCGCACCCGACTCGGACGCGGACCAGCTCTCCCGCCTGACCCACGTCCCGGCGGGCCTGTGGCTGTTCCTGTTCCACGCGGTGTCGCTGTGTTCCCTGCTGGGCGGCGGCAGGTGGCTCCTGGGGCTGTAAGGGCCCACGGCGGCTGTGGGATCGGGCGCGAGCAGCCGACCTCGGCCGGGCACGGGGCTGCGAGCAGCTACCCCTCAGGGGCGCGGGGCTGTATCGATATGCGGCTCCGCCACGTGGGCGCGACCAGCCCCACGCGGCCGCACTGGACAACGGCCTGCACGCCCCCTCCTTATAGAGTGGGCCCCATGGCCCGAACCCCCGCACCCACCGCCCTCTGGCCCGCCCCGCACGCGAGCGGAGCCGTCGACGCGACGGTCCACGTGCCCGGGTCCAAGTCGGTCACCAACCGTGCCCTCCTCCTCGCCGCCCTCGCCTCCGAGCCGGGCTGGCTGCGCCGCCCGCTGCGTTCCCGCGACACCCTGCTGATGGCGGGCGCCCTGCGCGCGATGGGCGTGGAGATCGAGGAGGGCGTCGGCCCGGACGGCACCGGCGAGGCCTGGCGGGTGCTCCCCACGGGCCTGCGCGGCCCGGCCACCGTCGACGTCGGCAACGCCGGCACGGTGATGCGGTTCCTGCCCCCGGTCGCCACCCTCGCCGACGGCCCCGTCCGTTTCGACGGCGACCCGCGCTCGTACGAGCGTCCCCTGAACGGCGTCATCGACGCGCTGCGCCACCTGGGCGCCCGGATCGACGACGAGGACCGCGGCGCGCTGCCGATGACCGTGCACGGCGGCGGCGCCCTGGAGGGCGGCACCGTGGAGGTCGACGCGTCCTCGTCCTCCCAGTTCGTCAGCGCCCTGCTGCTGTCCGCGCCGCGCTTCAACCAGGGCGTCGAGGTCCGTCACACCGGCTCGACGCTGCCGTCCCTGCCGCACATCCGGATGACCGTCGACATGCTCCGCGCGGTGGGTGCCCAGGTGGACACCCCCGAGTCGGGCGGCGAGCCGAACGTCTGGCGGGTCACGCCGGGCGCCCTGCTGGGCCGGGACCTGACCGTCGAGCCGGACCTGTCCAACGCCCAGCCGTTCCTGGCGGCGGCGCTGGTGACCGGCGGCAAGGTCGTGATCCCGGACTGGCCGGCCCGTACGACCCAGCCCGGTGACCGACTGCGGGAGATCTTCACCGAGATGGGCGGTTCCTGCGAGCTGACCGAGTTCGGGCTGGTGTTCACCGGCTCCGGGTCGGTCCACGGCATCGACGTGGACCTCGGCGAGGTCGGCGAGCTGACGCCCGGCATCGCGGCCGTGGCGGCGCTCGCGGACTCCCCGTCGACCCTGCGGGGCGTGGCCCACCTCCGGCTGCACGAGACGGACCGGCTGGCCGCGCTGACCAAGGAGATCAACGAACTCGGCGGCGACGTCACCGAGACCGCCGACGGCCTGCACATCCGCCCGCGCCGGCTGCACGGCGGCGTCTTCCACACCTACGAGGACCACCGCATGGCCACCGCCGGCGCGATCATCGGCCTCGCGGTCGAGGGCGTGCAGATCGAGAACGTGGCCACCACGGCGAAGACCCTGCCGGACTTCCCCGAGCTGTGGACCGGGATGCTCGGGGCGTAGGGGTTCACCATGCGCCGCTACGGCAAGCACACCGACGAGGACGACATCCGCTCCCGCCCCAACCGCAAGGGCAACCGGCCGCGCACCCACATCCGGCCCAAGCACGAGGACGCGGCCCCGGGCCTGGTCCTCACCGTCGACCGGGGCCGGCTGACCTGCCTCGTCGAGGACCGGGTCGTCCTGGCGATGAAGGCCCGTGAGCTGGGCCGCAAGGCGGCGGTGGTCGGTGACCGGGTGGCGCTCGTCGGCGACCTGTCCGGGAAGAAGGACACGCTCGCGCGGATCGTGCGGATCGAGGAGCGCGCGTCGGTACTGCGCCGTACCGCGGACGACGACGACCCCTACGAGCGGGTCGTCGTCGCCAACGCCGACCAGCTCGCCGTCGTCACCGCCCTCGCCGACCCCGAACCCCGTCCGCGGCTGATCGACCGCTGCCTGGTCGCGGCGTACGACGGCGGCCTGGAGCCGCTGCTGGTGCTGACCAAGTCGGACCTCGCGCCGCCGGACAAGCTGCTGGAGCTGTACGGCGACCTCGACATCCCGTACGTCGTGACCAGCCGCGCGGAGCTGGAGAGCGGCGAGGCGGCGGACCGGGTGCGGGAGCAGCTGGACGGCCGGATCACCGCGTTCGTGGGGCACTCCGGCGTCGGCAAGACGACACTGGTCAACGCGCTGGTGCCGGAGGAACGACGGCGTACGACCGGACACGTCAACGCGGTGACCGGGCGGGGACGGCACACGACGACGTCCGCGCTGGCGCTGCCGCTGTCGGGTGCCGAGGGCTGGGTGATCGACACGCCGGGGGTGCGGTCCTTCGGGCTCGCCCACGTCGACCCGTCCCGGGTGATCCACGCCTTCCCCGATCTGGAGCCGGGCACGGAGGGCTGTCCGCGCGCGTGCAGTCACGACGAGCCGGACTGCGCGCTGGACGCGTGGGTGGCCGAGGGGCACGCGGACCCGGCGCGGCTGTACTCGCTGCGGCGGCTGCTGGCGACGCGGGAGCGCACGGAGGGCGACTGACCTCCGCGTTGTTTGTCGTGGCCGCCGGACGGTAAGTGCATAATCGCACCGAGCCGGACCCGAACCCGTCGAACCTGACGAAGCGGTCACTGTACGTGGGGAATGCGGGAGGACGACACATGGCGTGGCTGCTGGTCATAGTGGCCGGGTTGCTCGAGACCGGCTTCGCCGTGTGCCTGAAGCTGTCGCACGGCTTCACCCGGCTGTGGCCGACCATCGCGTTCTGCGCGTTCGCGCTGGGCAGCTTCGGGCTGCTGACCCTGGCGCTGAAGAAACTGGACGTGGGGCCCGCGTACGCGGTGTGGACGGGCATCGGCGCGGCGGGGACGGCCATCTACGGGATGGTGTTCCTCGGGGACCTGGTGTCGACGCTGAAGATCGTGTCGATCACGTTCGTGATCGTCGGCGTGATCGGGCTGCAGTTGTCGGGGTCCGCGCACTGACCGCCCGCTACGGCACCACCGGCTGACGGTGCAGGGCACCGCGCACCAGATCGGCGACGCCGGTGTCGGCCGGGGGCGCGGTGACGCAGGACAGGGCGAGGCGGACCACCAGTTCGCAGGAGCGGGCCAGGTCTGCGGTGTCGGACCGGGGGACGCCGGGGCCGGCCAGGACGGCGACGGCACGGTCGCGGACGAGGGCGACGAGGTCGGCGGGTGAGGGCAGCGGGCCGTCGGCGCGGCGCTGCGCGGGCACGGCGGATCCGGACGTCACGGCCGCGAGGCCCGGGGCGGGCAGGCGTTCGCCCCAGCAGCCGGTGAGCATGGCGCGGACCAGGGTGTTCTCACGGGCGCTCGCGGTGGTCCACTCGGCGGTCGCGGTCAGCCGGTCGCGCGGGTCCGCGGGGCCGGTGAGGGCGCGGTCGACGCCGGCGAGGTAGCCGTCGGCCTCCCTGCGGACGAGGGCCCGGGCGAGGCCGTCCTTGCTGCCGAACTCGTTGTACAGCGTCTGCCGGGAGACCCCGGCCGCGGCGGCCACGTCCACCATCCGCACCGCGGACCACGGGCGACGCGCCAGTGCCGTGTAAGCGGCGTCCAGCAGAGATTCCCGCGCTGCAGGCATCTTCGCCTCCCTCGGGGCGAGCGGGCCGACCCTGCGGTTAGATTTGACGCGCCGTCGGGCACTGTCAAGGGTTCGCGGGAGCCGCCCCCGGTGGCCCCGCACCGATCTCGGCAGATACCGTTCGTTGCATGCCCGACTACCTCGACGACCTGCGTCTCGCCCATGTCCTGGCGGACGCCGCCGACGCCGCGACGATGGAACGGTTCAAGGCTCTCGACCTCAAGGTGGAGACCAAACCGGACATGACGCCGGTGAGTGAGGCGGACAAGGCCGCCGAGGAACTCATCCGCGGTCACCTCAAGCGCGCCCGCCCGAGGGACGCGGTCCTGGGCGAGGAGTACGGGGTGGAGGGCACGGGGCCCCGGCGCTGGGTGATCGACCCGATCGACGGCACCAAGAACTACGTGCGCGGGGTGCCCGTGTGGGCCACGCTGATCTCCCTGATGGAGGCCGGCGAGGGGGGCTTCCAGCCGGTCGTGGGGGTCGTCTCCGCCCCCGCCCTCGGCCGCCGCTGGTGGGCCGCGCAGGGGCACGGCGCCTTCTCCGGCCGCAGTCTGTCGTCGGCCTCCCGGCTGCACGTCTCCCGCGTCTCCCGGCTCTCCGACGCCTCCTTCGCGTACTCCTCGCTCAGCGGCTGGGAGGAGCAGGGGCGTCTGGACGGCTTCCTCGACCTGACCCGTGAGGTGTGGCGCACGCGCGCGTACGGCGACTTCTGGCCGTACATGATGGTCGCCGAGGGGTCGGTGGACCTGTGCGCCGAGCCGGAGCTGTCGCTGTGGGACATGGCGGCCACCGCGATCGTGGTCACGGAGGCGGGCGGCAGTTTCACCGGGCTCGACGGCCGCCCCGGACCGCACAGCGGCAACGCGGCCGCGTCGAACGGGCTGCTGCACGACGAGTTGCTGGGGTACCTCAACCAGCGTTACTGAGCGGCACGGGGCGAGCGTGCGCGCCCCCGGTCGGCCGCACGCGCCCTCTTGTTGACCCCCGCTTTGCCTGCCACTCTGAGAGTTCCCCCACTTGTGAACTTGTGAAATCGCGAACGAACGGGCTCCTACGCCCGTGACTTCGCGTTTTCCGGTAGGAGGTGGCTCCATCCATGCTCGTCCGTGACGCCATGAGCACCTTGGTCCTCACCATCGGCCCCGCCCACACCCTGCGCCAGGCCGCCGCCCTGATGTCCGCCCGCCGGGTGGGCGCGGCCGTGGTCCTCGATCCCGACGGCACCGGCATCGGCATCCTCACCGAGCGGGACGTCCTCAACTCCGTCGGGCTCGGCCAGGACCCCGACACCGAGCACGCCCACGCCCACACCACCACCGACGTCGTGTTCGCCGCCCCGTCCTGGACCCTGGAGGAGGCCGCCGGCACCATGGCCCACGGCGGTTTCCGCCATCTGATCGTCCTCGACCGGGGCGAGCCGGCCGGCATCGTCTCGGTCCGCGACATCATCCGCTGCTGGGCACCCCAGCGGCAGCCGGTCCAGCGGGTACCGGCGTAGTGACGTGCGGAACGGGCCGGCCCCCGCGAGGGAGTCCGGCCCGTGTTTCGACAAGCGGTCCAGCGCTGGAATCAGCCGCGCAGGGCCTGGACCGCGGCCTCCAGCCGCTTGCCGAAGTCCTCGTCCGCCTGCCGGAAGTTGTTGATCGCGCGCTCGGCGATGTCGTCGCGCGTGACCCCGGAGATGGCGTTCGCCAGGTTGTTCACCAGGCGCTCCTTCTCCTCCTCCGTCATCAGCCGGTACAGGTTGCCCGCCTGGACGAAGTCGTTGTCCTCGGCGTGGACGGGCGTGACCGTCTCACCGGTGACACCGGTGACCGCGATGGGCTGCCACGGCGAACGGCCCGTCTGGGTCGGGCCGCCGAAGCTGTTCGGCTCGTAGTTCTTCGCGCCCCCGTGGCGGCCGTCGTACAGGTAGCCGTCACGGGAGTTGGTGCGCGCCACGGTGGCGTGCGGGCGGTTCACCGGCAGGTGGTCGGCGTTGATGCCGACGCGGTAGCGGTGGGCGTCGCCGTACCCGAAGAGGCGGCCCTGGAGCATCTTGTCCGGGGAGGGACCGATGCCCGGCACGAAGTGGGCGGGGCTGAAGATGGACTGCTCGACCTCGGCGAAGATGTTCTGCGGGTTGCGGTTGAGCTCCAGCTTGCCGAACTCGATCAGCGGGTAGTCCGCGTGCGGCCAGACCTTGGTCAGGTCGAACGGGTTGAAGCGGTAGGTGGCCGCCTCGGCCGCCGGCATCACCTGGACGTAGACGGTCCAGGACGGGAACTCGCCGCGCTCGATGGCCTCGCGCAGGTCCCGCTGGTGGGAGTCGGGGTCCTTGCCCGCGAGGATCTCGGCCTCCTCGGCGGTCAGGTTCTTGATCCCCTGGTCCGTCTTGAAGTGGTACTTGACCCAGAAGACCTCTCCGGCCTCGTTGTTCCACTGGTAGGTGTGCGAACCGAAGCCGTCCATGTGGCGGTACGACGCCGGGATGCCGCGGTCACCGAACAGCCAGGTCACCTGGTGCGTGGACTCGGGCGACAGGCCCCAGAAGTCGAAGACGTTGTCCGCCTCCGTCGAGCCCGTGTACGGGTCGCGCTTCTGGGTGTGGATGAAGTCCGGGAACTTGATCGCGTCCCGGATGAAGAACACCGGGGTGTTGTTGCCGACGAGGTCGTAGTTGCCCTCCTCGGTGTAGAACTTCAGCGCGAAACCGCGCGGGTCGCGCACGGCGTCCGCGGCGCCCAGGTTGCCGGCCACCGTCGAGAAGCGGAGGAAGGTCTCCGTCTCCTTGCCGACCTCGGAGAGGAACGCGGCCCGCGTGTACTGCGTGACATCGGCGGTCACCGTGAAGGTGCCGTAGGCGCCGGCGCCGCGGGCGTGCACCACACGCTCCGGGATGCGCTCACGGTTGAAGTGGGCCAGCTTCTCCAGGAGGAGCTGGTCCTGAACGAGGACCGGGCCACCGACGCCCGCGGTCTCGCTGTTCTGGTTGTCGGCAACCGGAGCACCGGCCTCCGTAGTAAGCGGTCCCTGCGTCACGTACGCCTCCTGCGTCATCACTGACCAAACCTGTGCCTTGGCCAAAGCCGATCTCGATCCTACAATGGACAATGTCTAAGTCAAGTAAGGCTCCAAAGTCACACCCGTTCGGGATCCCTGTCCCCCTGCTGTTAGGCTGGTGCCTATGAGTGACCTTTTGGAACGGCTCCGTGGACGTGGATGGCGGATGACCGCGCAGCGCCGTGTCGTGGCCGAGGTCCTCGACGGCGAACACGTCCACCTGACGGCCGACGAGGTGCACTCCAGGGCTGTCGCCAAGCTGCCCGAGATCTCCCGGGCGACCGTCTACAACACCCTGGGCGAGCTGGTCTCGCTCGGTGAGGTGCTGGAGGTCGCCACGGACAAGCGGGCCAAGCGGTACGACCCCAACGCGCACCGTCCGCACCACCACCTGGTGTGCGCGCGGTGCGGCGCGATCCGCGACGTCCACCCGACCGGCAATCCGCTGGCCGACCTCCCCGACACGGAGCGCTTCGGCTTCACGGTCTCCGACGTCGAGGTGACGTACCGCGGAGTCTGCCCGAACTGCGCGGCGGCGTAGGCGCCACACGCACGCTCGAACGAAAGCCCCGGCGTCCGATGGACGCCGGGGCAAAAAGCTGAGGGCCGGAACCCTGTTGGATTCCGGCCCTCGGCCTTCAGTAGCGGGGACAGGATTTGAACCTGCGACCTCTGGGTTATGAGCCCAGCGAGCTACCGAGCTGCTCCACCCCGCGTCGATGAATGAAACACTACGTCAAGACATCCAACAGAAGCAAATCCGTTCCCGCCCGTAACTGCGGGCAGTCACGCCGGGCCCCCTCCACTGCGGGCAGTCGCGCCGCTGGGGCGGCCCCCGCCCCCGCAGCGGCCCGCCCGCCGCACGTAACTGCGGGCAGTCGCGCCGCTGAGGCAGCTCCCCGTCCCGGCGGCGGTCCGCCCGCCGCCCATCACTGCGGGCAGTCGCGCCGCTGGGGCGGCACGGGTGGGCGCGGCGGCACCCCGCAGACGCCGGGCCGCGCGACACCCCCCGCCCAGCCCAGCGCCCGGCACCGCCTCACGCGGACAGCTCCTCCCGCAACGCGTCCCGCAGCCGCGCCGCCCGCTCCGTGACCGCCGGAGGCCCCAGCGCGGCCGCCCGCTCCGCCCACCGCTGCCCCTCCGCGAGCTCCCCCCGCCGCGCACAGACCAGCGCGAGTCTCAGCGCCGCCCGCCCGTGCCCCGCATCGGCCGCCCGGGTCCACCACACGACCGCCTCCGGCTCACTCCCCTCACGAGCCAGCAGCAACCCCAGATTGAACGCCCCGTTCCGCGACCCGGCCTCCGCCGCCTCCCGGTACCACCGCGCCGCCTCGACGACATCCCCCCGCGCCGCCGCGAGCATCCCGACCCGCACCTGCGCGCGCCGGTGCCCCTGCGAGGCCGCCCGCTCGTACCACTCCTCGCACTCGCTGCGCCGGTTCACCGGCTCCCCCAGCTCGTGCGCCGGCTCCGGCGGCCTGCGGGCATCCAGCACCGTCGCCAGCCGGTACGCCGCCTCGGCGCTCCCCCCGCCCGCCGCACACCGCAGGAACCGCTCCGCCTCGCCCTCCTCGCCCTCCCGCAGCCGCGCCATCCCGACCTGGAGCGCCGCCTCCATGTGTCCGGCGGCCGCCGCCCGCTCGTACCAGCGCAGCGCGGACCGCTCCTCCCCCCGGCCCGCGTGCAGGATTCCGAGGTTGAAGGCGGCGTCCACGCTGCCGGTCTCCGCGGCCTTGGAGAACCACGGCTCCGCGCCGGTCTCGTCCCCGGCCCGCAGCAGCAGGATCGCCAGCGCGTTCGCCGCCTCGCGGTGACCGGCGTACGCGGCCCGGCGGTACCACTGCTCGGCCGGGCCGGTCCGGCCCTGGTCGGCGCAGAGCAGCCCGAGGTTGTACGCGCCGTTGATGTCACCGGCGTCCATCGCGGCCCGGTACCAGCGCTCGGCGGTCTGGGTCTCGCCCCGCTCGGCGTGCAGCGCGCCCAGCGCGTTCGCGGCGTTGCCGTCGCCGTCCTGCGCGGCCCGCAGCCACCACACGGCGGCGTTCTCGGTGTCCCCCGCGTCGCGCAGCAGGAAGCCGAGCGCACAGGCGGCCCGGGTCTCGCCGTCCTTGGCGGAGGTCAGGTACCAGCGGCCGGCCTCCTTGAGCTCGCCGCGCCGTTCCAGGATCGTCCCGAGGTGCAGCGCGGCCCGGCGGTGCCCCCGCGCGGCGGCCTGCCGGTACCACTGCTCGGCCTCCCGTACCAGCGCGGCGGCGGCGTCGTCGCTCTCCCGCGCGGCCTCGCGGTCCAGCGCGCGGGCCAGCCGGTACGCCCCTTCCCGGTGCCCGCGCTCGGCGGCGGCCCGCATCCAGCGCTCGGCCCGGGCCGTGTCCCCGCGGTGTTCCAGCAGGTCGGCGAGGGCGTACGCGCCGAGGGTGTGTCCCTGCTCGGCGGACTGGCGCAGCCAGTACTCGGCGGCGGGTTCGTCCCCGCGCTCCCGGTGGTAGCGGCCGAGCGCGTGGGCCGCCGCGGTGGAGCCGGCCACGGCGGCGATCCGCCACCAGCCGGCGGCCTCGTCGGCGTAGCCCCGCTGGTGCAGCAGGACACCCAGGTTGTTGGCGGCGGCGCGGTCGCCCGCGGCGGTGGCGGCACGCAGATGGGGTTCGGCTCCGTCGAGATCACCGCGGCGCAGCAGCATGGCGCCGAGGACACTCATCGCCTCGACGTCGCCGGCCTCGGCGGCGAGCCGCCGGCGCAGCTCCTCGGCCGCTTCGTCGGCGGCCTCCCCCGTCTCGTCGCGGGGTTCCTCCTGAGCGGAGGACTTCACAAAACGCCCTGTCCCGAACAGAGTTGCCTTGTCCCCCATAACATCCATCGTCGCACCACCTGCAACCTGGGTACACCTGGTATACCGCAGTCAGTGAGGTCACTACAGCGTTTTGTCGACATGCCCACAGAGAGACAAGTCAAACACAGATCGGCCAACTCCCGTCGGCGGCACGGCCGTCACCCGCCCAGGCACATGCGTTCGCCCATCACAAAGGCCCGGATTCCTTGAGGAATCCGGGCCTTTGATGTCGCCTGCTTCGCGACGTGAGTAGCGGGGACAGGATTTGAACCTGCGACCTCTGGGTTATGAGCCCAGCGAGCTACCGAGCTGCTCCACCCCGCGCCGTTGCGTTGCAACCGTAGCACGGCGCGGGACGGGCGTTTGACCAGGCTGCTCGCTAACTGCTCGGGCTCGCGTCGGGACTGGGACTGCTCTCCCCGCCGCCGGCGCCGCCACCCCCTTCGGCCGACTGGGCCTCCTCGGCCTTGCGCAGCGCGTCCTCCAGATCCTTCTGCGCCTTGCCGTAGGCCTCCCAGTCGTTCTTCTTCAGGGCTTCCTGGCCGGCCTCGAAGGCCTCCTGGGCGTCGTTCAGCGCCTCCTGGACCGTGGGGTCGTCGGACGTCGGCGGCGGCGTCGTGCCTTCCTCCTCACCGGTTCCCTCGTCCTCGCCCGGTGGTGGCTCGGTGGTCGTGCCCTCACCCCCGAAGATCTTGTTGAGGGCCTGGTCGAGGGTGTCCTCGAAGGCGGTCTGGCCTCCGTAGGTCACCAGCACCTTCCGCAGCAGCGGGTACTTCAGCCCACCACCGCGTACGTAGACCGGCTCCACGTAGAGCAGTCCGCCGTCGAGGGGGACGGCCAGCAGGTTGCCGTACTCGACCTCGGAGTCGCCGCCTCTCAGCAGCCTGATGGACTCGGCGATGTTCTGTTCGGAGTTGAACTGGCTCTGGACCTGTTTGGGTCCGGCGGCCGTGGTGCTGGTCGGCAGTTTCAGCACTCTGATCTTGCCGTAGTCCTCGGTGCCCGGATCGGCGTTCACCGCCATGAAGGCACTGAGGTTGTCACGGCCGTTCGGCGTGAACGTCGTGGTGAGCGAGAAGGTCTGCTCCTGCTGGTCGGGCATCTTCATGCTCAGGTAGTACGGAGGCACCGCGTCGCCCGTCTTGTTGGTCGGGTCGTCCGGTACTTCCCACACCTCGCTGCCCGAGAGGAACGTGGTGGCGTCCTTCACGTGGTAGCGGGTCAGCAGTTCGCGCTGCACCTTGAACAGGTCCTGCGGATACCGCAGATGGGCCATCAGCGCGCTGGAGATCTCGGTCTTCGGCTGCACCGTGTCCGGGAAGGCCTTCATCCAGGTCTTCAGGACGGGGTCCTGGGTGTCCCACTGGTAGAGCTTGACCTCGCCGCTGTACGCGTCGACGGTCGCCTTCACCGAGTTGCGGATGTAGTTGACCTGGTTCTGCTGGGCCACCACCGCGCGCTGGTCGTTGGTGGCGGTCAGCGAGTCGGCCGTGGTGTCGCCGAGGGTCGTCCGCGACGCGTACGGATAGCCGTTGGTGGTGGTGTAGGCGTCGACGATCCACTGGATGCGGCCGTCCACGACCGCCGGGTAGGCGTCGCCGTCGATGGTCAGCCACGGGGCGATCGCCTCGACGCGCTCCTTGGGCGTGCGGTTGTACAGGATCCGCGATCCCTCGCCGATCGCCCCGGAGTACAGGATCTGCGGCTCGCCGAACGCGACCGCGTAGGCGGCCCGGTTGACCGGGTTCTCCAGGTCGACCCCGCTGTCGCCCTTGTAGCTGTACGTCTTCTCGCCGCTGTCGTCGGAGTAGTCGATCTCCTTCTGGGGACCGCCGACGATCGAGTACGTGGTGGTGCGCTCGCCGTAGTAGACGCGCTGCTCGTACTCCGGGAGCTCGCCCTTGGAGGGCAGGTCGGACTCGATGAAGTTCGGACGGCCGCCGGAGTCCACGCTGGTGCCCTCGGCCGCGACGACACCGTATCCGTGGGTGTAGCGGAAGTGGTCGTTGATCCAGTTCCGCTTGGGGATGCCGTCCAGGTTCAGCTCGCGCAGACCGATGACCGTGTCCTGCTCCTGGCCGTCGACGGCGTACCGGTCGACGTCCAGGTTGGTCGGGAACGCGTAGTAGTTCTTGATCTGCTGGAGCTGCTGGAACGTCGGCGAGACGATGTTCGGGTCCATGATCCGGATGCTCGCCGTGTCGGTGACGTCGTCCCGCAGCTGGGTCTTGTCCTCGGTCTGGCTCGTGCCCGGGTAGTCGGTGACCTTGGAGTCGTCGATGCCGTAGGCCTCACGCGTGGCCTTGAGGTTCTTCTCGACGTACGGCGCTTCCTTGGCCTGCTCGTTCGGCTGGACCTGGAACTTCTGCACGATCGCCGGGTACAGGCCGCCGATGAGGATCGCCGACAGCACCATCAGGCCGAAGCCGATCACGGGCAGCTGCCAGGTGCGCCGCCACAGGGTGGCGAAGAACAACAGCGCGCAGATCACGGCGATGCAGAACAGGATCGTCTTGGCCGGCAGATAGGCGTTGGCGTCGACGTACCTGAGGCCCGTCCAGCTGTCGGTGGCCTTGAAGTCGCTGGACTTCACCGCCAGTCCGTACCGGTCGAGCCAGTAGGCGACCGCCTTCAGGGCGACGAAGACGCCGAGGAGCACCGACAGGTGTCCGGTGGCCGCGGCCGTGGCGCGCGCGCCCGGGCTGGTGATGCGCAGTCCGCCGTACAGGTAGTGGGTGAGCGCGGCGGCGATCAGCGCCAGGATCGTGGCGGCGAAGCCGAAGCCGAGCAGGAACCGGTACCAGGGCAGGTCGAAGGCGTAGAAGGAGACGTCGAGCTTGAACTGCGGGTCCTTCTGGCCGAAGGACACGCCGTTGACCCACATCAGCCAGGTCCGCCACTGGCTCGACGCCGAGGCACCGGCGATCAGGCCCACCAGGGCGGTGATGCCGAGCAGCAGCCACTTCTTGTACGGGGCGATGCCCATCCGGTACCGGTCGAGGTTCTGCTGCTCCATCGACATGGCGCTCAGCGGCGGCCGCATGCGGTGCGCCAGCCAGATGTTGAAGCCGACCGCGAGGGCCATCAGCAGACCGAAGACGAAGAACAGCCCGATCTTGGTCCACAGGGTCGTCGTGAACACCGACGAGTAGTTGACCGAGCGATACCACAGCCAGTCGGTCCAGAAGCCCGCGAACATGGTGAACACCATGCCGAGGACGGCCAGGACGCCCAGTGTCATGAGCAGGGTCCGGACCCGCCGGGACGGGCGGCCCACTCTGATCCGTGGCCCCGTCGGGCCTCCGCCGCGGTCCGGCATCTGGAAAGCCAAGGTAGGCACCTCGAAGTTCGCTGTTGATTCGTCAGGCCCGCGTCTTCACGGACCGTGTGTGGTCCCCCGTGATCGCAGGCCCACACCTATGCAACTTACTCACGCTTTACTCGGTTCCCGATTCCAGCCGACAACGAGAGAAGATTGTGACCATGTCCAACACACCCATGGCGGCCAACCCGCTCACCCGGGCCGTGCTCGAGATCGACGAGTACGTCTCCGGCCTCGGCTGGGACCAGCCCGCCCGCCTGTTCGCCCTCGTCGACACCGCCCGGCTGCGGGCCGAACAGCCCTCGCTCGCGGACCGGCTCGGTCTGGGCGACGAACAGGAGACGACCGCTCTCACTCCGATCGAGCAGGACGAGATTCCAACGGGCAAGCCGCTCGACGAGTTCCTGGGCACCATCGCCTGGCCCGACGCGGTGACCGGCTGTGCCCTGACCGTGGAGCGGCTGATGCTGCCGCCGTCGGCCGAGGCCCAGGTCCCCAAGGACCTGGACGAGGCCGCGCTGACGAAGTGGGTGGCGCGGCACCCGGAGCGCCAGGAGGTCCGGATGACGGTCGCGGTGCTGCGCGACGGGGCCCGCGAGTCGGCCCTGCGGCTGCGTGAGAAGGACTCCGCCACGGAGGTCCTCACCGGCTCCGAGCTGGTGCCGGGCCTGGCCCAGGCGCTGACGGCGACGTTCGAGGAGTAGCGGGGCCGGTCAGGAGGCCGTGCACTTCGGCAGGTCCGCGGTGTCGCCGGAGCGGATGTCCTCCAGGGCGCCCAGGGCGTCGTCGATGGTGCCGACCTTCACCAGGGTGAGGCCCTCGGGGGTGTCCTCGGCGGCGGACGCGCAGTTGTCGGCGGGCGTGAGGAAGTACTCGGCGCCCTTGTCCCGCGCGCCGACCGTCTTCATCTGGATCCCGCCGATCGGCCCCACCTTGCCGTCGTCGTCGATGGTGCCGGTGCCGGCGACGAACTCGCCGCCGGTCAGGCTGCCCGGGGTGAGCTTGTCGTAGATGCCGAGCGCGAACATCAGGCCCGCGCTCGGCCCGCCGACGTCGGCGAGCTTGATGTCGATGCTGAACGGGAAGGTGTGGTCGGTCCCGGCGGAGATCCCGACGATGGCGCGCTCCTCGCCGCCGTCCTCGGAGGTCGTGGTGGTGATCGTCACCTTCTCGGTCTTCGTCGGCGTCCGGTTCTCCTTCTCGGCGGCGGCCTGCTCCTCGGCGGGCACGATGGTGAAGACGACGTCCTCGCCCGGCTTGTGCTCGGTCACCCGCTCGGCGACGTCGGCCGGTTCCTTCACCGCCTCGCCGTCGACGGTCCTGATCACGTCGCCCGCGTGCAGCTTGCCCTCGGACGGGGACCCCTTGACCACCGTGGAGACGATCACCCAGGACTTCACCGGGACGTCGAGTTCCTTCAGGGCCGCGACCTTGGCGCTCTCCTGGGACTGGCTGAACTCCTCGGCGTTCTCCTGGGTGGACTCCTCCTCCGTCTTGCCGTCGGGGTAGAGGGTCTCGTGCGGGACGACCTTGTTGTCGTGCGCGAGCCATCCGTAGACGGCCTCGACGAGGTTCATCCGGTAGTCGGCGCTGGTGACCCGCACCGTGGTCATGTTGAGGTGACCGTCCGTCGGATAGGTCTTGCGCCCGGAGATCTGCAGCACCGGCTCGCCGTCGTGATCGCCCAGCGTGTTCACCGTCGGCCCCGGGGACATCTCCGAGTAGGGCACGGGGATGAACACCCCCGCGCACAGGAGCGCGATCAGCATCAGGGTGGAGGCGAGCATCGTCGCGGTGCGGCGTGGCATGCCTCGACAGTACGGGACAGGCCTGTCAGCGCACCGTCAGGGCCGCCCGGACGGGCGGCCCTGCTCGCTTCGTACGCAGTGACCTGCTGTTCTTTGGTCCTCAGCTACCCGAGCGCGGCTTTTCCATGGCCTCGCGGAACCGGGCGTAACCGATGAGTTCGGGGCCGTCGCTCCGCACCTTGCGGGTGCGGTTGGCCCAACCGCCCCACAGTCCCGCTCCGATCGCGGCCATCAGCGGAATCAGCAACCAGGCGAGCGCCGCCATGCCGACCTCCCAACCCCATGAGCGTCCGCAACACTGACTGATCAGCAGATTAACCATCCGCAGTGACAACGCTCACGCCAGGGGTGGGGTTACGCAACCGGAGGTCCGGGCACTGTCATGACCGCCTCAGCAGGCGCCGACCCATTCCTCGGTCCCGTCGGAGAACCGCTGGTGCTTCCAGATGGGCACCTCGTGCTTGAGGTCGTCGATCAGCTTCCGGCAGGCCTCGAAGGCCTCCCCCCGGTGCGGGCACGACACGCCGACGACCACGGCGAGGTCACCGATCCGGAGGTCTCCCACCCGGTGCACGGCGGCCAGCGCCCGGACGGGGTACTCGGCGGCGACCTTCTCGGCGATCCGCCGCATCTCGTCCTCGGCGCTGGGGTGGCACGAATAGCCGAGTTCGTCGACGTCGGCGCCCCCGTCGTGGTTGCGCACGGTCCCGACGAACAGCGCCGTCCCGCCGGCCGCGTCGTCCCCGACCGCGTGGAGGACCTCGTCCACGGACAGCGGCGTGTCGCGGATCGAGATCAGCTTGACCGGGTCCTGTGCGGCCTGCTCACCCGGGTGATCGTGCATGGATGCCATGTCTCCATCGTGCCCCACCCCGGCGACAACGCGGAACAGCGTCATCGCCCGGCACGCGCGCGTGCCCGTTCGGAGCTTCCTACAGGAGAGGGTTTCCTGCCGGAGGCGGCCCCCGCAGGAGGCACGTCAGATCCGGCGCCGGGCCTTGCGCGCCCGTCGTACCACCGCGGCCGCGCCCAGCAGGGCCACCGTCGCTCCCGCGGCGCCCGCCGCCGTCGCGTCCTTGCGCCCCAGTCGCCGGCCGGCGACCGTGTGCCTGCCGGACACCTCCTCCAGCAGCTCCGCGAGCACCTCCTCGTTGGTGTGCGCGGGCCGCCACCCGGCGTCGTGCAGCCGGCTCCCGCTCACCACCCAGGGGTACATCGTGTAGGCCAGGTCCCCGGCCGGGGAGGGGGTGAGCCCGATCCGGTGCAGCCGGGCCGCCGCGCCGAGCGCGACCGCCGACGGCAGCTCCATCCGCCGGATCCCGCTGAGCTCCTCGACCTCCTCCTGCTCCAGCCATCCGTCACAGCCGACGGCCAGCTCACCGTCGACCTTCTCCAGGACGGCGTACTCCAGGGCGCTGCACAGATCCTGGACGTGACAGAACTGCCACGCGGGCCGCGACCCGGCCACCACGAGCAGCCTGGGCGACTCGAAGTACCTGGTCAGCGCGGTGTCGGTGCCTCCCACCAGTACGGCGGGGCGCACGACGGTGACGTTGAGCCCCGGGTGCGCCCTGGGCGCCCGGCGCGCGAGCCGCTCGATCTCCAGGAGGTCGCCGACCCCCGTGGCCTCCGCCGTGGCCCGCAGCTCCGCGTCCTCGGACAGCGGCAGCTCGTTGTCCGGCAGCGCCCCGTAGACCATCGTCGACGTGCACAGCACCACGCGGTGCACCCCGGCGGCCGCGGCGGCCGTCAGCACCGTCTGCGTGCCCCGCACGTTGTAGGCCGTCCGGGCGGCGGCATCGGTCTCCAGATCGAGGTCGAGCGCGAGATGGACCACCGCGTCGGCCCCGCGCAGCTTGTCCGCGATGGCCGGGTCCCGTACGTCCAGGATGTGCCAGCGCGCCTCGGCGCACTCGCCGCGCCGCTCGTCGATGGCGATGACCTGCTTGATCTCCTCCGAGGCGGCGAGCCGCGCGGTGAGCAGCGCGCCGATGCCGGACGCGGCACCGGTGACCGCGACGACGGGCCCGCGCGCCGCAGTCGTTCTGCCGGCGCGAAGCGTCGTCGTCGAGGGGCTGTGGTCGGGCGACGGGTGGGCTGACTTGTTTCGCGCTGCGCGAACCTGTGGATCTGGGGAACTCACCGGGCGTCTCCAGCGGTTGTCTTCAGTACGGGCGCGAGCGACGCGTACGTACCAGGTGGCATCCATCCTGCCGCAGGCCTTCTGTCGGCGAAGCACCGAGGCCCGAACCGCTTCAGGTGTCTACGCTGGGTGGTGTTGTCGGGCAGCCGTGCCGCCGGAAAGAACCGGTGGCCCTACCAGCCGAGGAAACCCGTGAGTGACACCCCATTCGGATTCGGCCTTCCGCCGGAGGAGCCGGACGACGGCGACGAGGGCAAGAAGAAGGACCCGCAGAGCGGTGGTGGTCAGGGCCCGGCCAACCCGTTCGGCTTCGGCATGCCCGGAGCCGGAGGCTTTGGCGGCCCTGGCGCGGACAATCCGTTCGCCGCGATGTTCGGGTCGCTGAACCCCAACGACCTGGGCGCGGCGTTCCAGCAGCTCGGCCAGATGCTCTCCTACGAGGGCGGGCCGGTGAACTGGGACATGGCCAAGCAGATCGCCCGGCAGACCGTCTCGCAGGGCACCGCGGAGGGCTCGAAGGACGCGAGCGTCGGGCCCGCCGACCGCAGGGCCGTGGAGGAAGCGGTCCGTCTGGCCGACCTGTGGCTGGACGACGCGACCTCCCTGCCGTCGGGCGCCAGCTCCGCCGTGGCCTGGAGCCGCGCGGAGTGGGTGGAGGCCACCCTTCCGGCGTGGCGGGAGCTGGTCGACCCGGTGGCCGAGCGCGTCGGGAACGCGATGGGCGATGTGCTGCCGGAGGAGATGCAGGCCATGGCCGGCCCGCTGATCGGCATGATGCGCTCCATGGGCGGCGCCATGTTCGGCACGCAGATCGGGCAGGCCGTCGGCGTGCTCGCCGGTGAGGTCGTCGGCTCGTCCGACATCGGCCTGCCGCTGGGTCCGGCCGGCCGGGCCGCGCTGCTGCCGCTGAACATCGAGACGTTCGGCAAGGACCTGGGCGTCCCCCGGGAGGAGGTGCGGCTGTATCTCGCCCTGCGCGAGGCCGCCCACCAGCGCCTGTTCGCGCACGTCCCGTGGCTGCGCTCGCACCTGTTCGGTGCCGTGGACGGCTACGCGCGCGGGATCAAGGTCGACACCGGCAAGCTCGAGGACGTCGTCGGCCAGTTCGACCCGCAGAACCCCGAGCAGCTGCAGGAGGCCCTCCAGCAGGGCATGTTCCAGCCGGAGGACACGCCGGAGCAGAAGGCGGCCCTGGCCCGTCTGGAGACGGCGCTGGCGCTCGTCGAGGGCTGGGTGGACGCCGTGGTGCACGCCGCGGCCAAGCCGCGGCTGTCGTCGGCCGACGCGCTGCGCGAGACGCTGCGCCGCCGCCGCGCCTCGGGTGGCCCGGCGGAGCAGACGTTCGCCACGCTGATCGGTCTGGAGCTGCGCCCGCGCCGGCTGCGCGACGCCTCGCGCCTGTGGGCCTCGCTCACCGACGCGCGCGGGGTCGACGGCCGGGACGCCCTGTGGGCGCACCCGGACATGCTGCCGACGGCGACCGACCTGGACGACCCGGACGGGTTCGTGCACCGCGAGCAGATCGACTTCTCCGAGCTGGACAAGATGCTCGGCGAGGCCGCCGGCAAGCCCGACCTCAAGAAGAAGGACGAGGACGAGAACAAGGGCGACGACGCCGAGTGAGCCTTCACGACGACGCGGTCCTCGTGCTCAAGGGGTACGAGGACCAGCCCGAACTGCGCCAGACCTATCTGGACCATCTCGCGGCGCATCCGGACGGCATGTGGAAGGCCTGTGCGGACGGGCACATCACGGCGAGCGGCCTGGTGATCGATCCCGAGCGGGGCCGGGTGCTGCTGACCCTGCACCGGAAGCTGCGGATGTGGCTCCAGATGGGCGGGCACTGCGAGCCGGACGACGTCTCGCTCTCGGCGGCGGCCCTGCGGGAGGCGACGGAGGAGTCCGGCATCGCGGGACTGACCCTGGTCCCCGGTGGCCCCGTGCGTCTGGACCGTCATCACACGCCGTGTGCCTGGCACCTGGACGTCCAGTACGCGGCGCTGGCGCCGTCCGGAGCCGTCGAGGCGATCAGCGACGAGTCCCTCGACCTGCGCTGGTTCCCGTACGACGAGGTGCCGGACATGGCCGACACCTCGGTCACCCGTTTGGTGGAAGCGACCCGGACGAGACTGGGCGTCTGACACAGGGGTGAGGGGCGGCCGTCCATGCGGCCGCCCCTCACCTGTGCGTTCAGCTCCAGACGTTGCCCTGGTTCTGGCCGCGGGCCCCCTGCTGTCCCATGCCGTACTGGGCGGCGGCGCCCGAGCCGATCTGGGCGTTCTGCGGCGGCAGCAGCTCGCTGGGCTGGACGAGCGCGAAGCCGCTGCCCATGAAGCTGAGCTCCCAGCCCTCACCGGTGTTGCCGCGGCGCCGCCACACCCCGGAGGAGTGGGTCTGGGCCTGCATCTGCACGCGCAGGGACGTGGACCAGGCGACGATCGCGTCGGCGTCGCAGTTGACGTACTTGTCCGGCGTCACCCGCATCAGCAGCGGCATGCCCGAGGTCATCAGGGCGACCCTGCCGTTGCCGGTGATGTTGAGCTGGTACTTCCCGGAGCCGGAGATGCCGTACAGGCTGTCGACGGCGATCACCTCGTGGTGCAGCGAGGAGTCCATCGCGAGCACATAGCTGCTGTCGACCGTCAGCCCGTCCTGCTCCACCTCCATGACGTGGATGCGCTGGGCGAGGTTGGCGAGGTAGACCGTGCCCTGCCCGTGGCAGCGCATCAGGTCCAGGCCCTCACCGGTGTGCGCACGCGCGCGTGACTGCTCGTTGCTCTGGTACTCGGCGTCGAACTCGACGAGTCCCTGATAGGCGACCATCGTGCCCTTGCGGGCCAGGATGTCGTCGTGGCCCTCCAGGGCGACGCGGAGCATCTGCTTGTTCTGCAGGCTCCAGCGTTCCTGGGTCTGCTGGTCGTTGTGGGCGAAAAGCGGGCTCTGCATGGTGTGGTTGCTCCCCCTCAGCCCCGGACCCGGAGACGGTCGGTGCTGTCCTCACTGGGCTGGACGACGACGATGCCCTGACCGGAGAAGGCCATCTGGTAGGCCTCTCCGCTGCCGCGGCCGATCAGCGACTGCGCCCGGAAGCTGCGCTTGCCCTTCACCTTGAGGTTCGGGGACCAGGCGACGAGGGCGTCCGGGTCGACGTACGTCTCGTCGTCGCCACCACCGCAGTCCACGACGATCGGCTTGCCGCGCGAGGTCAGCGCGACCCAGCCCTGCCCGGAGATCTTGGTGTTCCACAGGCCCTGTCCGGCGAACTTCGCCAGGCCCTTGACCCGCTCCACGCCCCAGGTGAGGTGGGCGTCGAAGGCGAGCAGGTTGGTGGCGTTGACGGAGATGCCGTCGCCGTTGAGGTTGATCACGACGACGTTGGCGCCGTAGTCGGCGAGGTAGAGCAGGCCGTCGCCGGAGCACTTCATCAGCGGCGCGCCCTCACCGGTGAGCCAGTCCTTGGCGATCTGGCGCACGGCGGGCGGGTTGGGCTCGTACTGGACGAACCCTTCGTAGGCGACCATCGATCCCACGCGCGCGAGGAGGTCGTTCCCGGTCTGCATGGCGATCTTCGCCATGTGGTTGCCGTGGTTCTCCATGCGGGCGGTGACGGGGGCGGGGGCGTAGCCCGCGAGTGGCTGGTTCATGACGGGCTCCCTTTAGATCTCGTACGGCTGGACGACGATGAAGTTGCCGGGTGCGCCCCTGAACTGGAGGTTCACGCTCTCCCCCGTGTCGCCCGGGTAGGAGTTGCGACGCATCCGCACCTGGCTGGAGACGACCACCTGGGAGGCGGCCGACCAGGCGACCACGGCGTTGCAGTCGGCGAACGTGGTGGGCGTGACCGGCAGCACCACGGGGATGCCGTGCGTCTTGACGACGATGGTGCCGGTCCCCTGGAACTGCATCGTGAACAGCGCGCCGCCGGGGATGCCGTGCCCCTCGATGCGGCGGACCTCGTACTGCAGGCTCTCGTCGAAGGCGAGGACGTTCTCGGCGGAGACGCAGACGGCGTCGCCCTGGAGCTCGATCGGGTGCAGCATCGTGGAGTTCTCGGCGAAGAACACCTGGCCCTGGCCGGTGCAGCGCATCAGCTGCATCTCCTGGCCGGTGGCGTTGCCGACGATGCGGCCGGAGAAGCCGGCGCCCTTGTAGCTGAAGTCGACCTT
Organism: Streptomyces sp. NPDC053426; assembly: GCF_055585405.1. Classification (NCBI taxonomy): domain Bacteria; kingdom Bacillati; phylum Actinomycetota; class Actinomycetes; order Kitasatosporales; family Streptomycetaceae; genus Streptomyces; species Streptomyces sp. NPDC053426. The sequence goes on from NZ_JBVJKE010000002.1 coordinate 268,936, forward strand.
GCCCTGGTAGAGCACCATGCTGCCCTGCCGGGCCAGCACGGGCTGTCCGCCGATGCCCAGGTCGACGCGGACCAGCTTCTTGTTCTGCTGGGTCCAGCGCTGCCCGGTGGGCGTCTCCCTGAACTGCTGGAGCGCGCCGAGCACGCCGGGGCTCTGCGGTGCGCCCTGGGGAGCGCCCTGGGGCGCCCCGTACGGGGCCTGCTGACCCGGCGGTTGTCCGGGCGGGGGCTGCTGACCGTAGCCCGGAGGGGGCGTGGGCTGTCCGTAGCCGGGCGGCGGGGCGGGTGCCTGGGGTGCCTGGGGCTGTCCGTAGCCCTGGGGCGGCGGGACGGGCTGACCGTACGGCGGCGGCTGCTGGCCCGGCTGGCCGTAGGGCGCGGGCGCCGGCGCCGGGGGCGGCACCGGGGAGCCACCGGGCGGGGTGTGCATGGGGGCGACGATGGTCGGCGCGGTGTGCACCGGCGGCGCGGAAGGCGCGGGGGCCGGCGGCGGCGCGAAGCCCTGTGCGGCGGGCTGGGGCGCGGGGGCCGGAGCAGGCGCGGGAGCCGGGGCCGGGGCGGGAGCCGGGGCCGGCGCGGCTCCGCCTGGTACGCCGAACGCGGGCGGCGCGGTGGCCTGGGCGGGCGGGGCGAAACCGGGCGCGGCTCCGTCGGCCCCCGGCTGCTGCTGGGGGGCGGCCGGCTCGTCCTCGGCCACCTCGCCGCCGAAGTTCCGCAGCAGCGCGTCGAGCCCGCCGTCGAAGCCCTGTCCGACGGCGGCGAACCGCCAGACGTCCTTGAAGTAGAAGTCACCCAGCATCACGGCCCGCTCGGTGGAGAACTCCGAACCGCTGAACGGGTACCGGGCCACTTCCTCGCCGCCCGCGACGATACGGATGTACCCGGGACCGACCTGTGACATCTGTCCGGCGCCGTCGAGGGTCGCCGTGAAGGACAGCTTCCTGATCTGCTGCGGGATCCGGTCCAGCGTCACGCGGAACGACTCGGTGTCGCCCGCCTGGGCACCCAGGAGCTGAACGGACTCCTCGGGGGACTTCGGCTGGTTGTAGAAGATGAAGTAACGGTCGTCGGAGAGCCGTTCGTCGGCGTCGAGACCGAAGCAGCTGATGTCGAAGGTCAGCCCCGGGCCGGAGATCTGCACACCTACGTACAGATCCGTCCCCGCCGTGAGGTCACTGATCCTGGCCTTGTGGCCGCGTTGGAATTCCCTGGCCATACGTACGACCGTCCCCCATCCCGAGTGTGAGTGCGTCGCGCCAGGCTAACGGCAAATTCGGACACCCGGTGAAGTCGGTACAGACCCGGTACACAACGCACGCGCGGGCCTACCCTGCGCTCACCTCGGGCAGGCGCTCACGCATTGCGCGCACCCGGCACATGCGGCAGCCGCTCGGCCGCGACCACCCCTTCGAGATAGCCACGGGCCCGCTCGGTCTTCGGATACGCCTCCAGCAGCCGCCAGAAACGCGGGCCGTGCCCGGGCACCAGCAGGTGCGCCAGCTCATGGCAGAGGACGTAGTCGACGACGTACTCGGGCATGCCCTGCAGCCGGTGCGACAGCCGGATGCTTCCGTCGGACGGGGTGCACGAGCCCCAGCGCGTGTTCTGGTTGGTGACCCAGCGCACCGAGGCGGGCCGGGCCCGCCCGCCGAAGTACTGCTCGGACAGCCGCCGGGCGCGCTCGGCCAGCTCCGTGTCCCCGAGGGTCCGCCTGCTCTCCTGTGCGGCCAGTTTGTCGAGCATGACGGTCACCCAGCGCTGCTCCTCCGCCTCGGACATCCGGGCGGGGATGAGCACGACGGTGCGATCGCCCTCGCGGTACGCGGAGACCGTTCTGCGGCGGCGGGCGCTCCTGCGGACCTCGATCGCGCTCGCCCGTGAGCCGTTCGTCGGCTGGCTCGTCGTGCTGCGCTGTGACTTTCCGGCGCGGTGCAGTGGGTCGGCGGGCACGCCCCGACGGTACCCGCTGCACACGGGGAAGTCTTGGCTCCGGGACGGTTCCACGGTGATCCCCCACCGGGCGCCGGATTTGTACGATGAATCCCGCCGCCTGTGGACAACTTTCGGCGGCCTCCGGCCCGTCCCGGCATGCTGGCATGCGTCGGACGAGCCACGAAGGGCTCGACCGCCCAACGGGGACGATCCGGGACATACGGGGGCCTGTCATGCATCCGATGGTCAAGCCCGCGCTGCGGCGCGGATGGCGCGATCTCAACACCGTGCAGTTCGGGATGACGCCGGCGCACGCGTTGACGCTGGGCCCGGTGGACACGGCCACGGGCAGCTTCCTCGACCTGCTCAACGGCACCCGCGGGCTGGAGCTCCTGCGGGAGGAGGCACGGCGCATGGACCTGCCCGATGGCCATGTCGACCGGCTGGTACGCCGGCTGTCGCGGGCCGGGCTGCTGGACGACTCGCGCGGCGGCGGACCGGCCGCCGAGGCCCTGCGGGAGAAACCGGAGGTCCTCGACCGGCTCCGTCCGGACCTGGCGTCCCTCGCCCTGACCACCTCAGGACCGGGCGATCCGCTGCGCCGGCTGGCGGCGCGCCGCAGTGCGCGGGTGCGGGTGAGAGGCGCGGGCCGGGTGGGCGCCACCCTCGCGGCGCTGCTGTCGGGGGCCGGAGTGGGCGAGGTCGACGTGCGTGACGTCGGGCAGGTCGAGCCGTGGGACGTCGTGCCGGGCGGGCTGCCCGCCGAGGCCGTCGGCGACCGCAGGGACGAGGCGGCCCGCCGCGCGGTACGCCGGGCCGCCCCGGACCGCCCGCCGCGCCGGACCGCCCGGTCTCCCCTCGAAGGGGGCGACCCCGGACTCGGTCTGGTCGTCCTCGCCCCGCGGGACGACGTCGCCGTGCACGCGCCCGACCCGGCGGCCGCCGAAACCCTCGTGTCCTCGGGCACACCCCATCTCTACGCCGGTGTCGTGGAGGGGACCGGTGTGGTCGGCCCGCTGGTCCTGCCCGGCGAGACGAGCTGTGCGGGCTGTCTCCAGCAGGACCGCACCGACCGGGACCCGGCCTGGCCGCGCCTGGCCGCCCAGTGGCGCTCCGGGCGGCAGCGCCGGGTGGGCGCCTGCGATCTGACGCTGGCCACGACGGTGGCCGGGCTGGCGGCCGCCCACGCGCTCGCCTTCCTGGACGGCCGGATTCCGTCCAGCGCCGGCGCACGCTGGGAGGTCTCCCTTCCCGCTCTGCGCTGGCATGCGCGTCCGGTCCGGCCGCACCCGGCCTGTCCGTGCGGCGCCGCACGCAAAGGTCCGGAAAAAGGTAAGGGAGAACACACCCCCGGGGACGGGGGGTCGCACGAGACAATGGCCGTGCACGGGCCGTCGGAGGAGTGGCGCCGCAAGGCGGACGCGAAGCGGCCGGCAGGGACTTGGAGGGCGCATGTCTGATCTTCCCCGGAAGGCGGTCACCCGGACCGCCAAACTGGCCGCGCTCCCGCTCGGCTTCGCCGGGCGGGCTACCTGGGGACTCGGCAAGCGGATCGTGGGCGAGTCCGCGGAACTTGTCGGCCGCGAGCTCCAGCAGCGCACCGCCGAGCAGCTCTTCAAGGTGCTCGGCGAACTCAAGGGCGGCGCGATGAAGTTCGGCCAGGCCCTGTCGGTCTTCGAGTCGGCCCTGCCGGAGGAGGTCGCCGGTCCCTACCGGGCGGCGCTGACCAAGCTGCAGGAGGCAGCCCCGCCGATGCCCACCCGTACCGTCCACGCGGTGCTGGCGGAGCGGCTGGGCGAAGGCTGGCAGGAGCTGTTCCTGGAGTTCGAGGACAAGCCGTCCGCCGCGGCCTCGATCGGCCAGGTGCACCGGGCGGTGTGGCACGACGGCCGCGAGGTGGCGGTCAAGGTGCAGTACCCGGGCGCCGGCGAGGCCCTGCTGTCCGACCTGAACCAGCTGAGCCGCTTCGCCCGTCTGCTGGGTCCGCTCATCCCCGGCATGGACGTCAAGCCGCTGATCACGGAGCTCAAGGACCGGGTCTCCGAAGAGCTGGACTACGGCCTGGAGGCCCAGGCCCAGCGGACCCACGCCGAGGAGTTCACGGACGACCCCGACGTCGTCGTGCCGGATGTGGTCCACCAGTGCGAGCAGGTGCTGATCACCGAGTGGATGGACGGCATACCGCTGTCGGAGATCATCTCGGACGGCACGGAGGCACAGCGCGACCGGGCCGGCCAGCTCCTGGCCCGCTTCCTGTTCTCCGGTCCCGCCCGCACCGGTCTGCTGCACGCCGACCCGCACCCCGGCAACTTCCGTCTGCTGCCCGGCGGGCCGCAGGGCGAGGACGACTGGCGTCTGGGCGTGCTGGACTTCGGCACCGTCGACCGGCTCCCGGGCGGGCTGCCCGAGCCCATCGGCGAGGCCCTGCGGATGACGCTGGACGGAGAGGCGGAGGCCGTCTACGAGATGCTCTGCGCCGAAGGCTTCGTCAAGGAGTCGATCGAGCTGGACCCCGACGCCGTCCTCGACTACCTCCTGCCGATCATCGAGCCGGCCGCGGCCGACGAGTTCACCTTCACCCGCGGCTGGATGCGGAGCCAGGCAGCCCGGATAGCCGACCCCCGATCCCCCGCCTCCCAGCTGGCCAAGCAGCTCAACCTTCCCCCGGCCTACCTGTTGATCCACCGGGTGACCCTGAGCACGATCGGCGTGCTCTGCCAGCTCGGTGCGACGGTGCGGCTGCGGGAGGAGCTGGAGGAGTGGCTGCCGGGTTTCGTCCCGGAGGAACCGGCGGCGGAGGAACCGGCCGCCCGGGCATGACGGACGCGGCGGGCGCTTCGCCTGCCGGCCGCTACCACCACTGCGAGTCCAGACGGCCCTCGATCGCCCGCAGGTTGTCGCGGGAGCACGCCTCGCAGTAGTGACGGCGGGCGCCGTCCTCCACGGAGAAGGTCCAGGTCGGCCGCGGCCCCTCGGCGCGGGTGCCGCAGCGGGCGCACACCAGCGGCTCCGGCTCCGCCGCGGAGCCGTCGTCGTCGCCGCCACCGGGATGACTCGTCACCCGGCGACGATAACGCCGTTCCCGACGGCCCGCCCGGTACGAACACACCGCGGGGGCCGGTCCGTTCGCACGGACCGGCCCCCGCGGGGAGAGCTGTGCCTCCGGCTGGGGAGGCCACCGCTTCAGGTGGGATCGGTTACTGCATGACCGCCATGGCGAGCGCGCGGCGGGCGCGCCGGGAGGCGCGCTCGGCCCGGCGCTGCATCCGGCGAGCGGTCACCAGGCCGGTGGCCTGGCGCTCCCGCTGCGCCTCCTGCAGTCGCTCGTGCATATGCGCACGGGCCAGGGCTTCTGGGATGAGTTGCATCTCTCGGGTCCTGTTCTGGTGCGAGTCGTTCGCACCGCTGGTGGTGAAGTCTTCGGTCGCGGAGCCTGCGGGCTCCTGAGCGGACGGCATCATCGGGGCCTGCTTCTGGGGGTCGTGCGTGAGGGGGCGGTCGATCGTTCCTGGGGTGTTCATGCCGTGACCGGGTTCTTGCGCGGGCGGCCACGCGGCCGCTTGCGGGCGACGACAACTCCCTGGACGAACAGCTCGCCGCCCCAGACGCCCCAGGGCTCACGCCGCTCCTTGGCGCCGGCGAGGCAGGCCTCGATCAGCGGGCAGGTGCGGCAGAGGGACTTGGCGTACTCGACGTCCGCCGGCGACTCGGCGAAGAAGACCTCCGGGTCGTAGGAGCGGCACGGGACGGGCACGCCGAGGTTCTCGATGGCGTCGTCGAGCGCGGTGAGCGCGGTGAGCGGAGTCAAGGTCGGGTCCTCCGTGGAGCAGGGCTTGGGGATCGTGTCGGAAGGCGGTACGGACGGGACGTGCGCTTCGAGTTGCACGGTTCGTCTTCCTCGTCTGGTCGTTTCCGGCCTGTTGGCCGGGTGGCGGCTGGTACCGGGTTCTTTTCTTGTCCCGAGGCGCTTCGCTCTCCCCGCTTGAGGGAAAACAGAAGGGCCGCGGATCCCGGATGGGGTTCCGCGGCCCTGAAGGCGCCGGCCTGATCGCATCAGGCTGGATCACTCCAGGGTTCTGGCCCACGGAAGGCCCACATCAGGTGGTGCTGCGTCGTCTGCTTCCGGAATCCGGCACCGGCCGCCGCAAAGGCATAGGCCTTGGCCTGTGCCACTACCGCTTCCAGTGCCTTGGTCGGTCGCTCATCGCGCTCACGGACGGCAGGAGCCGCGGGAGCGAGGGAGGACACCAGACGTGCGGCATGGATGCCGGACAGACCGGTGCCCTGGTTCGAGGCGCCGAGCATGCACAGGGAGACGGCCGAGCGATCGGTCAGTTTGACGATGGAGCTGGTGTTGATGCTGATCACTGGACTCGCCTCCTCTCGGCGTCTAGGGGACCGGGGTGAACCGGTCCGCGGATATGCAAGTACAACACGGAATCGGGGCCTTGGAGAAGGCCGCCGTCCCCGTGCCTAAGAACCTATGGGGATTGCCGGGGCATGCGCAAACTATTTTTCCGACGAGTTCGGATCAGTCCTGATCCCGTTCCTCGTCGATGTCACGACCTGCGCAGATGGCCAGAACATCGGCTCCGTAGCGCCCCAGCTTGCGCATCCCCACCCCGGGGATCCTGGCCAGTGCGTGCTCGTCGTCGGGGACCGTCTCGGCGATGGCCATCAGCGTCTTGTCGGTGAAGACGCAGAAGGCCGGCTGCCCGCTGCGCCCCGCCTGACCGGCGCGCCACTCACGGAGCCGCTCGTACAGGCCCTCGTCCATGTCCGTGGGGCAGTCCTCGCAGCGCATCAGCTTCATCTCGCCCGCGTCGGTCAGCGTGCGGCCGCACACCCGGCAGCGGGCGGGGCTGCGCTGTCCGCGTCTCGGCCCCGGGACGACCGAGGCGGACGCCGTCCCGGACGAGCCGCGCTCCACACCTCCCGCGCCGGCCGCGCCGCCCCGGCCCGCGGCGGCGTTCGAGCCGGGGCGCAGTCCGTGGAGGAAGCGGCTGGGGCGGCGGTTCGGCCGGCTGCCGGGCGAACGGGAGAGCGCCCAGGAGAGCTGGAGGCGCTCACGGGCGCGGGTGACACCGACGTAGAGGAGGCGGCGCTCCTCCTCGATCTGCTCGTCGGTCTTTGCGTAGGTGATCGGCATCATGCCCTCGGCGACGCCGACCAGGAAGACGACGTCCCACTCCAGGCCCTTGGCCGAGTGCAGCGAGGCGAGGGTGACGCCCTGCACGGTCGGGGCGTGCTGGGCGCCGGCCCGCTCGTCGAGTTCGGCGACGAGGTCGGCGAGGGTGGCGCCGGGTCTGGCGGCGGCGAAGTCCTGGGCGAGATGCACCAGCGCGGCCAGTGACTCCCAGCGTTCCCGGACCGCTCCGGAGCCGGCCGGCGGCTGGGTCGTCCAGCCCTCGCCCGAGAGCACGGCGCGCACCTGGGAGGGCAGGTCGGGGGCGTCGTCGAGGAGGGCGTCGTTGCCGCCGAAGCGGGCCGCGCCGCGCAGGGCGATGCCGGCCTTGCGCACCTCGGGGCGGTCGAAGAACCGCTCGGCGCCCCGCAACTGGTAGGGCACGCCGACATCGGCGAGGGCCTGCTCGTAGGTCTCGGACTGGGCGTTCGTCCGGAACAGGACGGCGATCTCGCTCGCCGGGACCCCGGCGTCGATCAGTTCACGGATGCGGCGGGCGGCACCTTCCGCCTCGGCGGGCTCGTCGGGGTACTCGGTGAAGACCGGTTCGGTTCCCGCGGCGCGCTGGGAGACCAGTTCCAGCCGGTGGTCGGCGGCCCGGCCACGGGCCTGGGCGAGCAGGCCGTTCGCCAGGCGGACGACCTGGGGGGTCGAGCGGTAGTCGCGGACCAGCTTGACGACGGTGGCCCCGGGATGACGGGTGCGGAAGTCGAGCAGGTGGTCGGGGGTTGCGCCCGTGAACGAATAGATCGTCTGGCTCGCGTCGCCGACCACGCACAGGTTCTCCCGCTCGCCGAGCCACAGCTCCAGCAGCCGCTGCTGGAGCGGGCTGACGTCCTGGTACTCGTCGACGACGAAGTGCTGGTACTGGGCGCGGACCTGATCGGCGATGTCGTGCCGGTCCTGCAGGACGGCGACGGTCAGCAGCAGCACGTCCTCGAAGTCGATGACGGCGCGCTCGCGCTTGAGGTCCTCGTAGGCGGAGTAGAGCTGGGCGATCTCGGCGGGGTCACGGGGCGACTCCCGGCCGGCCTTGGCGGCGGCGGCCGCGTAGTCGGCCGGGACCGTCTGGGTGACCTTGGACCATTCGATCTCCGCGGTGACGTCCCGCAGCTCACCCCGGTCCAGCCGGATGCGGCAGGCGGCGGCCGCGTCGGCGACCAGCTGGATCTTGCGGTCGACGAGCCGGGGCAGGGAACCGCCGATCGCTTTCGGCCAGAAGTACTGCAACTGGCGCAGCGCCGCGGAGTGGAAGGTGCGGGCCTGGACGCCGACGGCACCGAGCTGGCGCAGCCGGCCGCGCATCTCCCCGGCGGCGCGGTTGGTGAAGGTGACGGCGAGCACGCTGGAGGGCTGGAGGATGCCCGCGCGCACCCCGTAGGCGATCCGGTGGGTGATCGCCCGGGTCTTGCCGGTGCCGGCGCCCGCCAGCACGCACACCGGACCCTGCAGGGCGGTGGCCACGGCGCGCTGCTCGGGGTCGAGCCCTTCGAGCACCGCGTCGGCCGAGTCCGGTACCCGCGGGAAGAGAGTGGAGTGCGTTGCTGCTGTCACACAGCCATGCTGCCAGGTCGCCGGAGACAGGCGAGCCGGTTGTCCACAGGGAGGCCCCCGTAGTCGTACTAATGCGGCGGGCATCACCTGGGGCCCGTGCGGCCGCCCGGCGGGAATGCCGGCGCTCTCGGGTACGTTCCTCCCACGACGAGGACTTCCCCCGAGCCGCCGAAGGAGCGCGAGAGGCATGCAGGGCACTGTGACGATGTACAGCACCACGTGGTGCGGCTACTGCCGTCGGCTGAAGAGCCAGCTGGACCGTGAGGGCATCGCGTACACCGAGATCAACATCGAGCAGGACCCGGACTCCGCGGCCTTCGTGGAGAAGGCGAACGGCGGAAACCAGACGGTGCCCACGGTACGGGTGGTCCCCTCCGCCGGTGGCGACGAGGTCGTGATGACGAACCCGAGTCTCGCCCAGGTGAAGCAGGCCCTCGCGGTCTGACGTTCCCCGGCGCCGCGCCCCCTCCGGTCGAGGTCACCGGAGGGGGCCGACGTGTCTTCGGGGGTGCGGGGAGGGCGGAACCGGCCGGATTCGAACCGGCGTCCTCGCGGTGTGGGAGACCGCGCGCGACGACCTCTGCGCTACGGCTCCGCCCGGCCCGACAGCGTAGCCGGTGCACGGGACGGGGCCCCGACGGCTCGGCGTCGGGGCCCCGTCGGAGCGCTGGGCGTCCGGTCAGAAGGCGCTGCGGGTCGGCAGGTCCTTGCCGTACCAGCGCTCGATCAGACGGGCCGCGATCGAGATGCCGTAGGGCGGGAGCACCTCGCCGGACTCGAAGGCGGCGCCGAGTTCGTCGCGGGAGAACCAGCGGGCCTCGTGGATCTCGTCGCCGTCGACGTCGATCTCGGTCGTGATGGCGCGGGCGGTGAAGCCCAGCATGAGGCTGGACGGGAAGGGCCAGGGCTGGCTGGCGACGTACTCGACCTCGCCGACGCCGATGCCGACCTCCTCGTGGACCTCGCGGCGCACCGACTGCTCGATGGACTCCCCCGGCTCGACGAATCCGGCGAGCGTGGAGAAGCGGCCCTCGGGCCAGTGGACCTGGCGGCCGAGCAGGATGCGGTCCTGGTCGTCGACCACGGCCATGATCACCGCGGGGTCGGTGCGCGGGTAGTGCTCGGCGCCGCAGGCGGGGCAGCGGCGGATGTGGCCGGCGGCGGCGATGACGGTGCGCTCGCCGCAGCGGGAGCAGAAGCGGTGCAGCCGCTGCCAGTTCTCCAGGGCGACCGCGTGCACCATCAGGCCGGCCTCGCGCTGTGACAGGAGCAGTCCCGCCTCGCGCAGGCCCGCCGGGCGGGCGGAGTCGTCCATGCGGCCGGGCAGGGAGTCCTTCTGGAGGGCGAAGTAGCTGACGCCCTCGTCGTCGATGCCCAGGAAGTAGCGGTGGGCCTCGGTGAGCGGGGCCTCGAAGGACGGGGTCATGACGAGTTCGGTACGCCCGTCCGCCGTCTCGTCGATGAGGACCTGGCCGCCGGAGACCACGAAGCAGCGGGTCGAGGGGTGACTCCACGCCGCCGCGAGCCATGCCTCGTCGAGCCGGTGGTGGGCGGCGCGGTCGATGCCGCTCGGGGCGGTGAGAGAGATGGGTCGGTCGGCGGTGTGGTCGGTCCAGGTGGTCACGGGTGCTTCCAACTCCCCCGGGGGAACGGATCGGGTCGGCGGGCGGTTCGGCGGGACGTGCGGCGGGAGGGACCGGGTCCTGCGGGGCGCGGCGGCGGGTCCCTTCCAGTGTGCCCCGCGCGGGCGTCCGGTTCGGACGGTGTGCGAGGTCAGGGGGCGTGCCGCCAGTGCTCGGCGAGGTCGCCCCACAGGTACGCGCTGGTCTCGACGCCTTTGAGGAGCAGGTCCAGGTCGACCTTCTCGTCGGGGGCGTGCCAGCCGTCGGACGGGACGGAGATCCCGAGGAACAGCACCGGTGCGCCGAGGACGTCCTGGAGGTCGGCGGCCGGTCCGGAGCCGCCCTCGCGGGTGAAGCGGACGGGTGTGCCGAAGGCGCGGCCCATCGCGCGGACCACGGACTGCAGGGCCGGGTGGTCCAGTGGTGTCAGGCAGGGGCGGGTGGCGGGGCTGAAGGTGATCTCGTGGCGGATGCCGTCGGGCAGCTGTCCGGGCACCCAGGCGGTGACGGCCTCGCGCACGTGCTCGGGGTCCTGGCCGGCGACCAGGCGGAAGGACAGCTTCACCATGGCGGAGGACGGGATGATCGTCTTGCTGCCGGGGCCCTGGTAGCCGCCGCCGATGCCGTTGACCTCGGCGGTGGGGCGGGCCCAGATGCGCTCCAGGGTGCTGTATCCCTCCTCGCCCCGGGTGCCGTGGGACTTGGCGGTGCGCAGCCACCGCTCCTCGTCGAAGGGCAGTTCGGCGAAGAGTTCGCGTTCGCGGTCGGTGAGCTCGACGACACCGTCGTAGAAGCCGGGGATCGCCACGCGCGCGTGCTCGTCGTGCAGGGCGGCCACCAGGCGGGCGGCGGCGGTGGCCGGGTTGGGCACCGCGCCGCCGAAGGAACCGGAGTGGATGTCCTGGTCGGGGCCGTACAGCCGGATCTCGCACTCGGCGAGGCCGCGCATGCCGGTGCAGACGGTGGGGGTGTCCTCGGACCACATGCCGGTGTCGGAGACGATCACGGCGTCGGCGGTGAGCCGGTCCGCGTGCTCTTCGACGAGCGCGCGGAAGTGCGGGGAGCCGGATTCCTCCTCGCCCTCGATCAGCAGTTTCAGGTGGACGGCCGGGGTGGTGCGGCCGGTGGCGGCGAGGTGGGCCCGGACGCCGAGGGTGTGGAAGAACACCTGGCCCTTGTCGTCGGCCGCGCCGCGCGCGTAGAGGCGGCCGTTCCGGACGACGGGTTCGAAGGGCTCGCTGTCCCAGCCGTCCTCGCGGGCCGCGGGCTGCACGTCGTGGTGGCCGTAGACCAGCACGGTGGGTGCCCCGGGGTCGGCGGAGGGCCATTCTGCGTAGACGGCCGGGGCGCCGGGGGTGGGCCAGACCTCGGCGGTCGGGAAGCCGGTCTCCTTGAGTTTGGCGGCGAGCCAGTCGGCGCTGTGGCGCACGTCGGGCGCGTGGTCGGGCTGGGCCGAGACGGACGGGATGCGCAGCCACTCGGTGAGGTCGTCGAGGAAGGCGACGCGGTGCTGTGCGATGTACGTACGGACGGCGCTGACGGCAGTGTCAACGGGCTGGCTCATGTCCTCGAGCCTATCGGCCCGCGCCGGTGTCCTCGGAGTGCGGTATCTCACCGGGCGGCTCCCCGAGCAGCAGCCGCTCCAGCTCCGCGCGGCCGGGCAGGGGGCCGGGGCGGACGATCTCACCGGTGCGTACGTACAGGAACGCGGTCGTGACGGTCTCCAGGGGGACGCCCTGCTGTTCGGCCCAGGCGAGCCGGTAGACGGCGAGCTGGAGCGGGTCGGCGGTGCGGTCGCGGCCGGTCTTCCAGTCGACGATCTCGTACGTCGTCCCGTCCCCGTCGTCCTTCCGGTAGACGGCGTCGATGCGGCCGCGGACGACGCGGCCGGCGATCGACAGCTGGAAGGGGGCCTCCACGCGGTGGGGGGTGCGGTGGGCGTACTCGGTGCGCTCGAAGGCCTCCTTGAGGGCCTCCAGGTCGCGTTCGTCGGAGATCTCGGCGTCGCTGCCGGGCAGTTCGTCCGGGTCGAGCATGGGCAGGGTCAGTTCCTCGAAGCGTGCCTCGACCCAGGCGTGGAAGCGGGTGCCGCGGCGCGCGGCGGGCTGCGGCGGGCGGGGCATGGGGCGGGCCAGTTCCTGGGCGAGGCCGTCCGGGTCGGCGGCCAGGCGCAGCAGCTCGGAGGCGGTCAGCGAGGCGGGCAGCCGCACCTCGGTGACGCTCTCGCGGAGGTGCAGGAGCTCTCCGGTGAGGGCGTCGAGGTCGCGGTCCCAGGAGGCGACGGTGCGGGCCTCTTCGGGGGTGAGACGGGGTCTCGGCGGGTGGGACGGCTCCGCCGGACCGGGGTGTGCGGCGGGTTCCGGGGCCGTCGCCTGGTGCGGGACGGTGGGGCGGTCGGTGCTCCAGGAGTCCCAGTCGTCCGGGCCGGCGTCCGCGAAGGGGTCCTCCTCGGGGAGGGGGTCCTCGTCGTCGGGCGGTGGCGGCCAGTCCGGGTCGTCGTGGGTGTCGGGGTCGTGTACGGCCGTGGCGGGGCCGTCCGGGTGGGCGGCGAGGCGGTGGAGGTGGGCGAGGACGGTGTCGGCGGCCGCGCGGCGGCGGGCGAGGGCTGCGTCGTCGAGGGGCAGGGGCCACACCTGGTCGTCGCCGGTCCGGTGCAGGGCGGGGTTCTCCTCGCCCTCGGCGGGCTCGTCGGCCCACGCCTCGATCTCGCCGTGTCCGGCGGCGCAGTGCTGGTAGAGGGCGTGGAGGAATTCGGAGGGGCCGCGCGGTTTCTTCTGGCTGGGCCCCCACCAGTGGCCGGAGCCGAGGAGCAGGGAGCGGGGGCGGGTGAAGGTGACGTAGCCGAGGCGGAGTTCCTCGGTGTGCTGGTGGTCCTTCATGGCCTCGTGGAAGGCCTTCAGGCCGCGGGAGTCCCAGGACTCGACGTCGGGCAGGGTGTCGGCGTCGCCGCGCAGTCCGTGCGGCAGCACCTTGCCCTGCGCGGTCCACTTCTCGCGGCCCTGGCTGCTGGGGAAGGTGCCGGTGACCAGTCCGGGGACGGCGACGACGTCCCATTCGAGGCCCTTGGACTTGTGCGCGGTGAGGACCTTGACGGTGTTCTCGCCGCCGGGCAGCGCGTTGTCGAGGCCCTTCTCGTACTGGGCGGCGGTGCGCAGGAAGGCGAGGAAGGCGAGCAGGGTGGCCTCGTTGTCGCCGGCGGCGAAGGACGCGGCGATGTCGAGGAAGTTGGAGAGGGTCTCGCGTCGGCGGGCGGCCAGGGCGTGCGGGGACGCGGAGAGTTCGACCTCCAGGCCGGTGACGGCGAGGACGCGGTGCAGGACGTCCATGAGGGGGTCGGCGAGGGAGCGGCGCAGGTCGCGCAGTTCGGTGGCCAGGCGGGCGAAGCGTACGCGGGCGTCCGGTGAGAAGGGCAGGCCGTCGTCGTCCCCGCGGCCGTCCAGCGGTGTCTCCAGGAAGGTGTCGAGGGCGTCGGCGAGCGAGATCACCTCGGCCGGGTCGACGCCCTCGACGGCTTCGGCGAGCCGCCGGTCGGGGTCGTCGTCGCCGTCCACGCGCGCGTGGGAGACGAGCCGTCGTGCGCGCCGCCCCAGCAGGGCGAGGTCGCGGGGGCCGATGCGCCAGCGCGGGCCGGTCAGCAGCCGTACGAGGGAGGCGTTGGCGCCGGGGTCCTGGAGGACCTCGCAGACGGCGACGAGGTCGGCGATCTCGGGCAGGTGCAGCAGCCCGGACAGGCCGACCACCTCGACGGGGACGTCCCTGGCGACCAGGGCGCCCTGGATCTCGGCGAAGTCGCCGGCCGTGCGGCACAGCACGGCGATCTCGCCGGGTGCCTTGCCGGTGTTCACGAGGTGGGCGACGGAGTCGGCGATCCAGTCGATCTCCTCCGCGTGGGTGGGCAGCAGGGCGCAGCGGACGGTGCCGTCGCGTTCGGCGCCGGGGGCCGGACGGAGGGCCTCCACGCCCGCGTGCATGGCGCGCAGCGGCTCGGCGAGGCCGTTGGCGAGGTCGAGGAGGCGTCCGCCGCTGCGGCGGTTCTCGCTGAGCGACTGGCGGGTGGCGGGGCGGCCGTCGGCGTGGGCGAAGTGCTCGGGGAAGTCGTCGAGGTTGGCGACGGAGGCGCCGCGCCAGCCGTAGATCGCCTGGCAGGGGTCGCCGACTGCGGTCACGGGGTGGCCGGTGCCGCCGCCGAACAGGCCGGCCAGCAGGACGCGCTGGGCGACGGAGGTGTCCTGGTACTCGTCGAGGAGGACCACGCGGAACTCGTCGCGCAGGACGCGGCCCACCTCGGGGAGGGCGGCGAGCCGGGCGGACAGGGCGATCTGGTCGCCGAAGTCGAGCAGGTCGCGTTCGCGTTTGGCGGCCCGGTAGCGCAGCACGAGGTCGGCGAGCTCGCGCCGCGCGGCGGCCGCCTCGGGGACCTTGCGCAGGTCGGCGTTGGTGAGCCTGGTGTTCTCCAGGGTGCGCAGCAGCTCGGCGTCGTGGGCGCGCAGGTCCTCGGGCCGTACGAGGTGTTCGGCCAGCTCGCCGTCGAGGGTGAGGAGGTCGCCGACCAGGTCGGGGAAGGAGCGGGTGAGCGCCGGGTAGAGGCCGGGGGCCTCGCGCAGGACCCGCGCGGCGAGCTGGTAGCGGGTGGCGTCGGCGAGGAGGCGGGAGGTCGGTTCGAGGCCGACGCGCAGTCCGTGATCGGTCAGGAGGCGGCCCGCGAAGGCGTGGTACGTGGAGATCACGGGCTCTCCCGGGGGGTTGTCCGGGTCGATGGCGTCGGGGTCGGTGACGCCGGCCTTGATCAGTGCCTTGCGGACGCGTTCGGCGAGTTCGCCGGCGGCCTTGTTGGTGAAGGTGAGGCCGAGTACCTGTTCGGGGGCGACCTGGCCGGTGCCGACCAGCCACACCACGCGGGCCGCCATCACCGTCGTCTTGCCCGACCCGGCTCCGGCCACGATCACCTGCGGGGCGGGCGGCGCGATGATGCAGGCCGTCTGCTCCGGGGTGAACGGAATGCCGAGGAGCTCCTTGAGCTGATCGGCATCGGTGATACGAGCGGGCACACGCAGAATCTAGCGGCGGGCGCTGACAGCGGGGGCCGTCAGAACGGTCCGGGAGCGGAGAACCGCAGGTCGGCGCGGGTGGTGTGATGCGTCACTCCGGTCACTCGACCACGTGCCGGCCCTCGGGCCGGGCGCTGCACGAGGCCCGGAACGCGCAGTGGGCGCAGTGCTGGCCCGCGGTCGGGGTGAAGCGTTCGTCGAGGACCTTCCCGGCGGCCGTGGCCAGCAGATCGCCGATCCACTCCCCCTCCAGCGGCTCCTGGGCCTGGACCTTGGGCAGGGTCTCGCCGCCGTCCCGCTTGGCGGCTCCCTGACGCAGCTGGACGAGTTCGGCACCGCCCGGTTCGGGGCGCGCGCCGTCGAAGACGTCGTCGACGGCGCCCTCCCCGACGGCGAGCTGGTAGACGGCGAGCTGGGGGTGGCGCTCCACCTCCTTGGCGCTGGGCGCCTGCTTGCCGGTCTTGAAGTCGACGACGTACGCGCGTCCCTCGCCGTCGGTCTCGACGCGGTCCATCTGGCCGCGGATGCGGACCTCGTAGTCGCCCGCTTCGAGGGTGACGTCGAAGTCGTGCTCGCTGGCCACCGGGGTGCGTCCGGCGCGGTCCATGACGTGCCACTCGAGGAAGCGTTCGAGCGCCACGCGCGCGTGCTCCTTCTCCTGCGCCGACTTCCACGGCGCGTCGAAGGCGAGCGCGTTCCACACGGAGTCGAGGCGCTCCATGAGGACGGCGAGGTCGGCGGGGGTGTGCCCGGAGGCCACCTCGTCGGCGAGGACGTGCACCACGTTGCCGAAGCCCTGGGCGGCGGTCGCGGGCGCGTCGGCCTTCACCTCACGGCCCAGGAACCACTGCAGGGCGCAGGTGTTGGCGAGCTGGTCGAGGGCACTGCCGGAGAGCACGACGGGCTGGTCGCGGTTGCGCAGCGGCACCTTGCTCGCCGTGGGTTCGAACATGCCCCACCAGCGGTAGGGGTGCGCGGACGGCACCAGGGGGCGGCCGTCCTCGTCGGCGAGCGCGGCGAGCCGGGCCAGCCGCTGGGCGGCGGCCTCCCGCAGGGGCTCGGAGACCCGGGGGTCGACCGTCGTGGCGCGCAGTTCGGCGACGAGCGCGGCGACGGCCAGGGGGCGGCGCGGGCGGCCGGTGACGTCCTTGGGCTCGACGCCGAGTTCGGTCAGGAAGCGGGAGGGCTGGTCGCCGTCGTCGGCGGGCGCCTTCACGGCCGTCACGACGAGCCGTTCACGCGCGCGCGTGGCCGCGACGTAGAACAGGCGGCGCTCCTCGGCGAGCAGCGCGCCGGGAGTGAGCGGTTCGGCGAGTCCGTCGCGGCCGATGCGGTCGGCCTCCAGCAGGGAGCCGCGGCGGCGCAGGTCCGGCCACAGGCCCTCCTGGACGCCGGCCACGACGACCAGGCGCCACTCCAGGCCCTTGGAGCGGTGCGCGGTCATCAGGCGCACGGCGTCGGGGCGGGCGGCGCGCCGGGTGAGGGTGTCGGCGGCGATGTCCTGGGCCTCGATCTCCTCCAGGAAGTTCAGGGTGCCCCGGCCGCCGGTGCGTTCCTCCGCGCGGGCGGCGGTCGCGAACAGCGCGCACACGGCGTCGAGGTCCCGGTCGGCGTTGCGGCCGGCCGCGCCGCCGCGCCGGACGGCGCGCTCCAGGCGCCCGGGCCACGGTGTGCCGTCCCACAGGTCCCACAGGGCCTCCTCGGCCGTACCGCCGCCCGCCAGGCGCTCGCGGGCGCGGCGCAGCAGGCCGCCGAGGCGCTGGGCGCCCCGCGCGTAGGCGGGGTCGTGCACGGCGAGCCGTTCCGGTTCGGCCAGCGCACGCGCGAGCAGTTCGTCCGAGGGCGGCGGCAGCGGGTTGCCCCCGGCCCGCTCCTCCTCGCGCAGGGCCCGTCCGAGGCGGCGCAGATCGGCGGCGTCCATGCCGGCGAGGGGGGAGGTGAGCAGGGTGAGGGCGGTTTCGGTGTCGAGCCAGCACGGTTCCGCTTCGGGGCCGGGCTCCGCGTCCTCCCGGTCGTCCGCCTCCGCCGTCGCCACCGCGCGCAGGGCCGTCAGCAACGGGGCCACCGCGGGTTCGTGGCGCAGGGGCAGGTCGTTGCCGTCGACGTCCACGGGGACGCCCGCCGAGGTGAGCGCGCGGCGGACGGCGGGGAGGGTGCGGGCGCCGGCCCGGACCAGGACGGCCATGTCCTTCCAGGGAACGCCGTCCTCCAGGTGCGCCCGGCGCAGGATGTCGGCGATGTTGTCCAGCTCCGTGCCGGACGTCGGGTAGGTGTACACCTCGACCCGGCCGCCGTCCCGGTCCGGGGTCAGCTCCCGGTGGGCGCGGACCTTCTCGGCGGGCAGGCGGGGCAGCGGCATGCGCCGGGTCACCCGCCGGGTGGCCTCCAGCAGGGCGGCGCCGGAGCGCCGGGAGGTGCGCAGCACCTCGACCGGGGCCGGGCGGCCGTCCGCGCGGGGGAAGGCGTGCGGGAACTCCAGGATGCCGCCCACGTCCGCGCCCCGGAAGGCGTAGATCGACTGGTCGGGGTCGCCGAAGGCGACGAGGGTGCGGCCGCCGGCCAGGGCGCGCAGCAGCCGTACCTGGGAGGGGTCGGTGTCCTGGTACTCGTCGACGTAGACGGCGTCGTACCGCGCGGCCAGTTGTCCGGCGATCTCCGGGCGGCCGGCGAGGAGCACCGCGCGGTGGACCAGTTCGGCGTAGTCGAGGACGCCCTGCAGGTCGAGGACGTCGAGGTACTCGGCGAGGAAGGCGGAGGCGGCACGCCAGTCGGGGCGCCCGATGCGGCGGGCGAAGGCGTCCAGGGCCCCGGGGCCGAGACCCAGCTCGCGGCTGCGGGCGAGTACCGCGCGGACCTCGTCGGCGAAGCCGCGGGTGGTCAGGCAGGCGCGCAGCTCGTCCGGCCAGCGCACATGGGCGAGCCCGAGCCGCTCCAGGTCCACCTGGCCGGCGAGCAGCTCGCGGACGGTGACGTCCTGCTCGGGGCCCGACAGCAGCCGCAGCGGCTCCACGAAGAGGTCACTGTCCTGGTGGGCGCGGATCAGGGCGTAGCAGAACGAGTGGAAGGTGGTCGCCTGCGGGGCGCGCGCGGCCCCGATGCGCAGGGCCATGCGGTCGCGCAGCTCGACGGCCGCCCTGCGGCTGAACGTCAGCACCAGGATCCGCTCGGGGTCCCCGCCACGGGCGATCCGCGCGGCCACGGACTCGACCAGGGTGGTGGTCTTGCCGGTGCCCGGACCTGCGAGGACCAGCAGCGGGCCGGTCGTGTGCTCAACCACGGAGCGCTGTGCGGCGTCCATGCGAGGGGGATTCACCCGAGCGGGCGGGGTACGCACCAGTCGATAAGCGCCACGGTTCCCCCGCCGCACCTGGGGGTGCGACAGGCCGCTGGTGGAGGAAGAGGAGCTCACGTGGTTCGCCGGTCCTGGTGGGTGTGCTGTGGGGCCGTTCGCCGCGCGTGCGGGGCGGTGGGCGCGGGGTGAAGGGGGCACGCGCAGCCGACGCTACGCCGGTGAAAAGCGCGGAAGCAGGCTTTCCGCTTCTTCCCTCCGGGCACTCCGGCCGCACATGTCCCTTGCCTCACGAACGTACGTCATGCCACGAATGTGCCCTGTGTCACCTCGAGGGATCAGAGGCCGCACGGCGGCGTGCGCGAGGGCGGAAGCTGTCAGGTGTGACCTTCGGTGTACCCGCCGCCGTCCCACCGCGCGCGCCTCATGTCGAGGCGCGGCACATGGCCCTCCGCGGCCCGGCCCGCCTCCTTCAGGGGCGTGCCCTCCGCGCGGTAGTGGCCGAGGGCTCTCAGCTCGTGACCCGGCAGCAGCACGCCGTCCGCGCGGACGACACGCCACCAGGGCACCGCTCCCCCGTACAGGGCCATCACACGCCCGACCTGCCGGGGACCGCCCTCCCCCAGCCACTCGGCCACGTCCCCGTACGTCATGACACGTCCCGGCGGGATCAGCTCGGTCACCTCGAGGACCCGCTCGGCGTACTCGGGCAGGGCGTCCGGGTGCTCCGGGCCGCCGTCGGACGGAAGGCTCTCCTGGCTCATCCGGCCCATCCTGCCCCACCCCACCGACAACGTGACGCGCTCGCGCGCGTGCGCACGGCTCGCTCCGGAGCGGCGCTTCGGGCAGACTGTGCGGCCCGCGTTCTGACCCTGATGCCCCCTTGTGCCGGTACGGCATGCCACCATCGTGCGGGCGGTGACTGGTGATACAAGATCGAGAAGAGACGATGAAGCAGCAGGGCGCGCACCCCGAGGACACGGAGGGCACCCCTGACGCCTCGTCGCGCCCAGGCGCCGCGGCCCCCGAGACGGCGCACATCGACGAGGTGGAGGGCGACGAACCGCTGCTCCCCGCGCGGGTGCACCGCCCGTCCGACCTCATGCGGCTCCTGGCGGGCGTGCTCGCCGTCGTGGTGCTGCTGGCGATCGCCGCGTTCGCCCACGGCACCACCTCGGGTCTGGAACAGGACATCAACAAGGGCACCGGGCAGGCGCCCGACCTGCTCATCAAGATCGCGGGCCTGGCCTCCAGCATCGCGATCCTCCTGGTGCCGGTGGCCTTCGCCATCGAGCGGCTGATCAAACGGGACGGGCTGCGGATCGCCGACGGCGTGCTCGCCGCCGTCCTCGCGCACGGTGTGACACTCGCCACCGACCTGTGGGTCGCGCGTGCCGCTCCGGACTCGATCCAGGAGGCGCTCACCCAGCCCTCCCCCGGCGACATCCACGCCCTGACCGACCCGGTGCACGGCTATCTGGCCCCGGTGATCGCGTACATGACGGCCGTCGGAATGTCCCGCAGACCCCGGTGGCGCGCGGTGCTGTGGGTGGTGCTGCTCCTCGACGCCTTCTCGATGCTCGTCACCGGGTACACCACACCGTTCTCGATCATCCTGACGGTCCTGATCGGCTGGACCGTCGCCTACGGCACCCTCTACGCGGTCGGCTCGCCCAATGTGCGCCCCACCGGCCGCACCCTGATGGCGGGCCTGCGCACCGTCGGCTTCCGCCCCGTGACCGCGTCCCGGGTGGAGTCCGGCGACGCCTCCGAGGCCGGGGACCGGGGGCGCCGGTACTTCGTCACCCTGGAGGACGGTCCGCCGCTGGACGTCACGGTGGTCGACCGTGAGCAGCAGGCGCAGGGATTCTTCTACCGCGCGTGGCGCAATCTGGCCCTGCGCGGCTTCGCCACCCGCAGCAGTCTGCAGTCGCTGCGCCAGGCGCTGGAGCAGGAGGCGCTGCTGGCCTACGCGGCCATCGCGGCCGGCGCCAACGCCCCCAAGCTGATCGCGACCTCCGAACTCGGCCCCGACGCGGTGATGCTCGTCTACGAGCACAGCGGCGGGCGCACCCTCGACTCGCTGCCGGACGAGGAGATCACCGACGAACTGCTGCGCGACACCTGGCACCAGGTACGGGCCCTGCAGTCCCGCCGTATCGCGCACCGCCGGCTGGTGGGCGACGCCATCCTGGTGGATGGTTCCGGCACGGTGATCCTCACCGATCTGCGCGGTGGCGAGATCGCGGCCGGCGACCTGCTGCTGCGCATGGACACCTCCCAGCTGCTGGTGACCCTGGGCCTCAGGGTGGGCGCCGAACGCGCGGTGGCCTCCGCGCTGAGCGTCCTCGGCCCCGACACCGTGGCGGACTGCCTGCCGATGCTCCAGCCCATCGCGCTGAGCCGCTCCACGCGCGGGACGCTGCGGCAGCTGGCCCGGGAGCGGGCGGAACGCGAACGCGAGGCGGTCCTGGAGGCCTACCGGCAGTCCAAGCCGGCCCGCGCGGAGCACGGCGCCCACCAGGTCGTGCTCGACAAGCCCGACAAGAAGGCCGTACGCGCGGAGCAGCGGGCCGAGAAGCGGGCCGTCGACGAAGCCATGGAGGAGGCGCGCGAGGAGGACCTGCTCACCCAGATCCGGCACGAGGTGCTGCGGATCAGGCCGCAGGCCCCGGTGGAACCGGCCCGCCTGGAGCGGGTCCGGCCGCGGACCCTGATCAGTTTCATCGCCGGTGCGATCGGCGCGTACTTCCTGCTGACGCAGCTCACCCACATCGAGTTCGGCCCGCTGATCGAGAACGCGGAGTGGGGCTGGGTGGCCGCGGCGGTGCTGTTCTCGGCGGCCAGTTACGTCGCGGCGGCCATGGCCCTCCTCGGGTTCGTGCCCGAGCGGGTGCCGTTCGTGCGGACCGTGGTGGCACAGGTCGCCGGGTCGTTCGTGAAGATCGTCGCCCCGGCCGCGGTGGGCGGGGTCGCCCTGAACACGCGGTTCCTCCAGCGCGCGGGGGTGCGACCGGGGCTCGCGGTGGCGAGCGTCGGCGCGTCGCAGCTCTTCGGGCTCGGCTGCCACATCCTGATGCTGCTGGCCTTCGGCTATCTCACCGGAACCGAGAAGACGCCCTCCCTCTCGCCGTCCCGCGCGGTGATCGGGGGCCTGCTGACGGTGGCGGTGCTGGTGCTCGTGGTGACCTCGGTGCCGTTCCTGCGGAAATTCGTCGTCACGCGCGTGCGGTCGCTCTTCGCGGGCGTCGTGCCGCGCATGCTCGACGTGCTGCAGCGGCCGCAGAAGCTGATCACCGGCATCGGCGGCATGCTGCTGCTGACGGCCTGCTTCGTGATGTGCCTGGACGCCTCGATCCGGGCGTTCGGCGACGAGACGACCTCGGTCAGCATCGCCAGTGTCGCCGTCGTCTTCCTCGCCGGCAACGCACTGGGGTCGGCGGCCCCGACGCCGGGCGGTGTCGGCGCGGTCGAGGCGACCCTCACGGTCGGTCTCATCGCGGTCGGGCTCCCCAAGGAGGTCGCCGCGCCGGCGGTGCTGCTCTTCCGGCTCCTGACGCTCTGGCTGCCGGTGCTGCCGGGTTGGCTGGCCTTCAACCACCTCACCCGTAAGGCGGCCTTGTGAGCGAGGGCCCCTTACCTCGTACGGCCCGTGTCCCGCGCGCCCCGCTCCTGGCGACCGCAGGATGGGACCATGCCCCGCCCCTTCCGTCTGCGTGCCGCCGCCCTGACCGTCTGCGCCGCACTGCTGCCCGCGCTGCTGGCGGGCTGCGGTGAGGACGGCGACAAGGCCGAGGACCTGACGGAGCAGCAGCTCGACTGGAAGGACTGCCCGGCTCCGTCCGAGGCGCAGGGCGGGGGCTCCTCCCCGTCGCCCCTGCCCGGCGACCGGGGCGAGTGGAGCTGCGCCACCATGAAGGCTCCGCTGGACTGGGACGACCCCGAGGGCGACACCATCGGCATCGCGCTGATCCGGGCCAGGTCGAGCGGCGCGGCGAGCGAACGGATCGGCTCGCTGATCTTCAACTTCGGCGGTCCGGGCGGCTCCGGCGTCACCACCCTGCCCGCGTTCGGCGACGACTACGCGGCCCTGCGCACCCGCTACGACCTGGTGAGCTTCGATCCGCGCGGGGTCGGCCGCAGCGCACCCGTGACCTGCCTGGACGACCAGCGGCTCGACGCGTACTTCCAGCAGGACGCCACCCCCGACGACGCCGCCGAGCGCACGGAACTCCTGAACGGCACCGAGGAGTTCAACGCGGCCTGCGAGAAGAACTCCGAGCGGATGCTGCCGCACGTGCGCACCACGGACGCCGCCCGTGACCTGGACCTGATGCGCCAGGTCCTCGGCGACGAGAAACTGCACTACTTCGGCATCTCCTACGGCACCGAACTCGGCGGCGTCTACGCCCACCTGTTCCCGGAGAAGGTGGGCCGCGCGGTGTTCGACGCGGTC
The DNA here is from genome assembly GCF_055585405.1 of Streptomyces sp. NPDC053426. Taxonomy (NCBI): domain Bacteria; kingdom Bacillati; phylum Actinomycetota; class Actinomycetes; order Kitasatosporales; family Streptomycetaceae; genus Streptomyces; species Streptomyces sp. NPDC053426. Next base: position 292,021 of record NZ_JBVJKE010000002.1, read on the forward strand.
GTCGACCCCATGGAGACCGCGGAACAGGGCTCGCTCGCACAGGCGCGGGGGTTCCAGCTCGCGCTCGACAACTACGCCGAGGACTGCGTCTCCAGGACCGAGGAGTGCCCCGTCGGCGACAGCGCGCAGGACGTGAAGGACCGTATCGCCGAACTGCTGGAGGACCTCGACCGCACGCCCGTCCCGGGCGTCTTCCCGCGCGAACTGACCCAGACCGCCGCGACCAACGGGATCGTGCAGGCCCTGTACTCCCAGGACTTCTGGGAGTTCCTCACCGACGGCCTCGAGCAGGCGTACGACGGTGACGGGACGATTCTGATGGTGCTCTCCGACTCGATGAACGGACGCGGTGAGAACGGCGAGTACAGCAACCTCGTCCCGGCCAACGTGGCCATCAACTGCGCCGACGACAAACCCCGCTACACCCCTGAGGACGTGGAGCGCCGGCTGCCCGAGTTCCGGGCCGCGTCCCCGCTGTTCGGGGAGTACCTGGCGTGGGGAATGGTCGGCTGCACCGACTGGGCCGTGCCCGGGGCCGCCGAGCATCCGGATGTCCGCGCCCCCGGCGCCGCTCCGATCCTGGTGATCGGCAACACCGGCGACCCGGCCACCCCGTACGAGGGGGCGCGCAGGATGGTGCGGGCGCTCGGTGAGGGCGTGGGTGTGGAGCTGACGTACGAGGGGCAGGGGCACGGGGCCTACAACAGCGAGAACGCGTGCGTACAGGACGTGGTGCACGGCTATCTCCTGGACGGGAAGGTGCCGGCATCCGGGACCGTCTGCTCGTGAGCGGATCCACGGTCCACCGTATAACCGCAGGTCAGAGCGTTATCCACAGGCCGCCCCGGCGAGCGGCGGATCTGCTTACCATGGCCTGACCGCCATCCGCGGCACGGTGCGGACGGCCAGCGAGGGGGGAAGTGGCACATGACCCGTTTCACACGGTGGACGGCCCTGACGGTCGCCGCCGCGCTGCTGACGGCCGGCTGCAGCGGCAGCGGCTCGTCGGGCGACGACTCCGGCAATGAGGGAGACGACGGCAAGAGCGGCGGGACGGCGCTCGACTGGGGGCGCTGCCAGGCCACCGAGGACGCCCCCGCGCCGGACGAGGAGTGGCAGTGCGCCACCCTCCAAGTACCGCTGGACTGGTCGAAGCCGGACGGCTCCACGATCGGGCTCGCGCTGATCCGGGCCGAGGCCACGGGCGACGACCGCCTGGGCTCACTGCTGTTCAACTTCGGCGGACCGGGCGGCTCCGGCGTGTCGATGATGCCGTCCTACGCCGCCACGGCCTCCGAGCTGCGCGAGCGGTACGACCTGGTGAGCTTCGATCCCCGCGGGGTCGCCGCCAGCGAGGGCATCCGCTGCCGCGACGACAAGGACATCCAGGCCGCCGAGTCGTCGGTGGACGGCACCCCGGACACACCGGCCGAGGAGCGGACGTTCCTCCAGGACGCCACCGACTTCGGCAAGGGCTGCCAGGACGCCGCCGGGGAGCTGATGGCCCACGTCTCGACCACCGACACCGCTCGCGACATGGACCGCATCCGGCAGGCCCTCGGCGACGAGCGGCTGAACTACTTCGGCATCTCCTACGGCACCGAGCTGGGCGGTGTCTACGCCCATCTCTTCCCGAAGAAGGTGGGACGGATGACGCTCGACGCGGTGGTCGACCCGAGCGCCGACACCGTGGGCCACGCCAAGAACCAGACCCGGGGCTTCCAGACGGCCCTCGACAACTACCTGAAGTCCACCGGGCGGGACCCCGAGGAGGGTTCGCGGGAGATCGCGGAGCTGCTGGAGCGGATCGACTCCGACCCGCTGCCGACGTCGTCGTCCGGGCGCGAGCTGACGCAGACCCTGGCACTGACCGGCATCATCCTGCCGCTGTACAGCAAGACCAGCTGGCCGGTGCTGACCGGCGCGCTGGAGGCGGCCGAGGAGGGCGACGGCACGGAGCTGCTGGCACTGGCCGACGGCTACAACGAACGCGACGTCTCGGGGAACTACGGCACGACGACCCACTCCCAGCGGGTCATATCGTGCCTGGACGACAAGCAGCGGCCGACCCTGGAGGAGGCGAAGGAGCTGCTGCCCGAGTTCGAGGAGCTCTCGCCCGTGTTCGGGCCCTTCCTCGGCTGGGACACGGCCGGCTGGTGCCACGACTGGCCGGTTCCCGGCCAGTTCGACACCCCGGAGGTGAGCGCGCCGGGCGCGGCACCGGTCCTGGTCGTGGGCAACACCGGCGACCCGGCCACACCGTACGAGGGCGCCCGCAAGATGGCGGACGAGCTGGGCGAGGACGTCGGTGTGGTGCTCACCTGGAAGGGCGAGGGCCATGGCGCGTACGGCAGCGGGAGCGACTGCGTCGACTCCACGGTGGACGCGTACCTGCTGGACGGCACGGTGCCCGAGGACGGCAAGATCTGCTCATGACGACGACGGGGGCTCCGCGCACTCGTGGTGCCCGGAGCCCCCGCGTCGGCCCGTGTTCGTACCGGGGCCGGTCAGTAGACCGGCTTCTCCGGCTCGATCTGGTTGACCCAGCCGATCACGCCGCCGCCCACGTGGACGGCGTCGGCGAAGCCCGCGGACTTCAGGACGGCGAGGACTTCCGCACTGCGGACACCCGTCTTGCAGTTCAAGACGATCTTCTTGTCCTGCGGGAGGCTCTCCAGGGCGTTGCCCATGAGGAACTCGTTCTTGGGGATCAGGCGGGCGCCCGGGATGGACACGATCTCGAACTCGTTCGGCTCGCGGACGTCGATGAGCTCGATGCTCTCGCCGTCGTCGATCCACTCCTTGAGCTGCTTGGGAGTGATCGTGGAGTCGGCCGCCGCCGCCTGGGCCTCCTCGGAGACGACGCCGCAGAAGGCCTCGTAGTCGATGAGCTCGGTGACGGTCGGGTTGTCGCCGCAGATCGCGCAGTCGGGGTCCTTGCGGACCTTGACCTGGCGGTACTGCATCTCCAGGGCGTCGTAGATCATGAGCCGGCCGACCAGCGGCTCACCGATGCCGGCGAGCAGCTTGATCGCCTCGTTGGCCTGGATGGAGCCGATGGACGCGCACAGCACGCCCAGGACGCCGCCCTCGGCGCAGGAGGGGACCATGCCGGGGGGCGGGGGCTCCGGGTAGAGGCAGCGGTAGCAGGGACCGTGCTCGGACCAGAAGACCGACGCCTGGCCGTCGAAGCGGTAGATCGAGCCCCACACGTACGGCTTGTTCAGCAGCACGCAGGCGTCGTTGACCAGGTAGCGGGTCGCGAAGTTGTCCGTGCCGTCGACGATCAGGTCGTACTGGCTGAACAGGTCCATCACGTTGTCGGCCTCGAGCCGCTCCTCGTGGAGGACCACGTTCACGTACGGGTTGATGCCCTTGATCGTGTCACGCGCGGACTCGGCCTTGGGGCGGCCGATGTCGGACTGGCTGTGGATGATCTGGCGCTGCAGGTTCGACTCGTCGACCTCGTCGAACTCCACGATGCCGAGCGTGCCCACGCCCGCCGCGGCCATGTACATCAGACCCGGCGAGCCCAGGCCACCGGCGCCCACAAAGAGCACCTTGGCGTTCTTCAGCCGCTTCTGCCCGTCCATCCCCACATCGGGGATGATCAGGTGGCGGGAGTACCTGCGGACCTCGTCTACGGTGAGCTCGGGGGCCGGCTCGACCAGGGGTGGCAGCGACACGGGGACTCCGTTGGTCGGTCAATCACTACGGTTGTTCTTCGCCCAACAGTGCCATGGCCTTTTTCATTCCGAGACACCCGTTCCGATAAGCGAGACGATGTCGTCCCAGTAGCCGGGCAGGGGTTCCCAGGGAGCAGTGCGGGCACGGTGGTCCGCGTGGTGGGTGTGGTCCGTGAAGTAGATCGTCGCGGCGCCCTGCCAGCGGGCGATGCGCAGGGCCTCGTCCAGGTGCGGGCGGGGCACTCCGTGCACGAAGTGGCAGAAGCGTTCGGGCGGGTGGTCGGCGGTCCACTCCGCCACCTGCGACCAGCGGTAGTCGTTCCACGGACCGGAGAAGGTAACCAGCTGGTCGGCGTGTTCGGCGTATCCCGGGTACGGGTGGGTGCCGTGGCCGAGGACGATGTGGGCGTCATGGAGCGCCCGGAGTGTGGTGATCGTGCGCCGGACCTCGGGGAGTGCGGCTCGGTCGGCGGGACAGCGGTCCAACAGGAAACCGTCGACCTGGTACCAGTCCATGAAGCGGTGGGCGTCCGAGAGCACCTCGCCGAACGTACGGAGGCCGTACGCCGTGTCGAGGTGGCCGAGGACGCGGACACCGGCGTTGCGGAGGCGGCCGGCCGCCTCCAGGCACCGCGGGTCGGGTTGGGTGCCGGGGCCGTCGGCCACGTCGAGGACGACCCAGTGCAGAGGGATGCCCGGGCGGGTGAGTTCGCTCCACTCGGTCGGGGCGACGAGGGGGTGCGCGAGGCCGGGGACGCCGAAGCCCGTACGGACGCCGGTGCTCGCCGTACCGGTTTTGACGCTGGTCAGATACGGCATGCCGCCTCCATCCAGATGTCGGCGAGGGACTCCTCGAGGTTGATCCGGGGGCGCCAGCCGAGGCGGTCGCGGGCGGTGCGGACGTCGGCCTGCTGCCAGCTTCCGCAGCCGTCGGGGTACGGGAAGGCGACGGGGGTGGTGGCGGAGTGGTGGTCGATGTCGGGGCGGGGGTGGCCGATCGTGGTGCGGATGGGGGTGGTGGCGTGGGCTGCGTGGGATGCGTGGGTGGGGTGGGGTACGTGCGGTAGGTGCAGGCCCGGGGGGGTGTCCAGTTCGTTGAGGGCGCCGCCGTAGCCGGCCACCCTGGCGAGGATTCCGGCGGCGTCGCGGAGGCGGACGGCGCGGCCCGAGCCGATGTTGATGACGCCCTGCGCGGCGGAGAGGGAGGCGGCGTGGACGGCACGGGCCACGTCGCGGACGTCGATGAAGTCCCGTTGCGCGCCGAGACCGCCGAGCTTCAGCTCGCTGTCGCCGGACTGCATGGCGCGGCGCATCGCCTCGGCGAGGCGGCCGAGGGGGGAGCCGGCGGGGGTGCCGGGGCCGACGGGTGAGAAGACCCGGAGGACCACGGCGTCCAGGCCGGAGCCGAGGACCAGCTCGGTGGCGGCGAGTTTGCTGACGCCGTAGGGGCCGCCGGGGCGGGGGACGGCGTCCTCCGCCGTGGACGAACCGGGCTGGCTGGGGCCGTACTCCGAACCGCAGCCGACCTGTACGAGCCGTGCGCCGCAGCCGCTGCGGCGGAGGGCCTCGCAGACGGTGGCCACGGCGACGGTGTTGTGCCGGGTGAGTTCGCGGGCGCCGCCTCTCGTGGTGCCGGCGCAGTTGACGACCACGCCGGGGTGGACGGCGTCGAGGAAGCGGGTGAGGGCGCCGGGGCTGCCGGTGGCGAGGTCGAAGCGGACGTCGGCGTCGTCGCCGCGGCCGAGGGCGGTGAGCTGAACGGCGGGGTCGGCGAGGAGGCGGTCGGCCACGAAGCGGCCGATGTAGCCGTTGGCTCCGATCAGGAGGACTCTCATCGGGCGACTCCTTCGGCGTCCGGGGTGGTCATGTGGGGCTCTCCTTCTGGTGCGGGTCCTGTGGCACTAGCGCCTGGTGCCGGTGGAGTGGGGTGGGGCTGGGTCGTCGGTGACCGCAGCCCGGTGTCGGCGCGGTTCGGGGGCGCCGGCGCTTGTGGGGTGCCCGGCGTGGGTGTGGGCCGGGGGGTGCCGCGCGGCCCGGCGTTTGCGGGGTGCCGTCGCGTCCGCCCTCCCCCACTCTCGGCTTCGCTCGAGCGGGGGGACCCCCATCGCCCCAGCGGCACGACTGCCCGCGGGAACGGCGGCACGGCGGCATGCGGGGGCTGGTCTCGCGTTGTCACCGTGGTTGCTCCGGGCTGATGTGCGCCGAGGCTCGGGGGAGCTTGCGGGAGGCGTGGATCAGCAGGATCAGTGCCGCTGCCCCACAGGTGAGGGTGGGAAGGGCGGTGGGGTTCCATGCCTCGGTCAGGGTCTGGAGCGGGGTGGCCAGGGCGTCGCAGCCGGGGAGGCGGGCCGCGAAGAGCGTGGCCAGGGCCGTCGCCTGAGCGGTCGCCGTGACCGTGAGGATCACCCTCGGCGCGTGGGTGAAGCCGTGGACCGTGAGGAGGCGGGCCAGGAAGAGGAGGCCGCCCAGGGCGAGCGTCGGGGGCAGGGCGAGGGGCTCGTCGAGGAGCTCGGACGTCACCGTGAGCAGAACCGCCACCGCGCCCAGGAACAGGGCGAACACGCCGATGAGTGCGGGCCGCACGGAAGCCGAGAAGTCCTCCAGGCCACGGCTCGACGCCAGCCTGCGGCGGACCCGGGCGGCGAAGAGGTGGGCCGTCCAGGCGGCGGGCGCGCAGGACAGGGCGAGCGCCACGACCGGGGCGACGGTGAGCGGCCAGTCCCCCTCCGCCGTGCCGTCGGGCAGACCGTCGGGGCCGCCGGTGACCGCCGTGCCGAGCAGACCGTCGCCCAGGAGGGCGTAGCCGAGGAGCCAGCAGGTCCAGGACGCCGCGGCGGAGCGGGGCGGGATGTCGGACCGGGCGCTCAGCGGGCCCCGGCGCAGTGCCGCGCGCAGGGCGAGGGTGACGGCCAGGATGCCGGCGGCCGCCGCGTAGAGGCGGGTCTGGCCGTGGGTGAGGCGCAGGGCGATCACCGTCGCCACGCACAGGGCGCCGGGGAGCAGGGTGAGGACGGTCCAGCCGGCGCGTGGCCCCGGCCCCGTGGTGGCCGGGGCGGGCCGGGGTGGTGCGTCGTCGCGGGGGACCCTGGCGTAGAGCTCCTCGGCGAGGGAGAAGACGTCGCGGTGACGGAAGCGGGCGGCGGTCCGGTCGGTGATGCCGTGGGCCTCCAGGCCCGCCGCGATCTCCAGGGGGTCCACCGCCTGCTCGCACAGGTCGTGGTGGCGGTGCAGCAACGCCTTGACCGGGTCGGCCGCGCCGGGCGGAGTGCTGCGGTTCAGTTCGCCGAGGTCGGTCATCGGGCCGTCTCCGTCGCGGGTACCGGGGTGTCCATGGCCCAGGTGGGGACGGCGCGGGGGGCGGGGTCGGTCCAGTGGCCGGGGACGTGGGCCTCGGCGGGGGTGGCGAAGGGCAGGGGATCGCCGGTGCCGTCGAGGAGGGGACGGCGGACCGGTGTGCGCGCGACGATCTCCAAGTAGATGCCGTGGAAGGCGGAGATGTTCTGGTCGACGGTGAACAGTTCGAGTGCGCGGGCGCGCGCGGCGGCGCCGAGGCGTACGCGGCGCTCGGGGTCGCGCAGCAGGGAGACGCACGCCTCGGCGAGCGCCCGCGGATTGCGCGGTGGTACGACGAGGCCGGTGCCGCCGACGGCCTCCACGACCGCGCCGACGTCCGTGGAGACCGTCGCGCGTCCGCAGAGCATCGCTTCGACGAGGCCGGCCGGGAAGCCCTCGACGACGCTGGAGAGGACGGTCACGGCGCCCGAGGCGTACGCGTCGGCGGGGGTGGGCAGCTCCGGGCCGCCGATCCGCTCGAAGGACACCGGGTTGGCGCCCACGGAGTGCGGGCCATCGGCCTCGTCCGGGAAGAGCTGCGCGGCCAGTGCCTCGCAGTGGCCGAGGTAGGCGGCGCCCTCCGGGTCCGCCGGACCGCCGATGATCCGCAGCCGGGTCTTCGGCTCCTTCTTGCGGATCTCCGCGAAGGCGTGCAGCAGCGAGACCAGGTCCTTGGCGGGTTCCACCCGGCCGACCCAGACGAGGGTGTGCGGGTCCGCGCTCTCCGGGGACTCCCCCGCCTCCGCGAAGGGCGCGGCGTCCATGCCGGGGTACACCGTGCGGATCTTCGCCCGGTCGGCGCCGCAGCGCTCCTGCCAGCGGCGGGCGTGTGTGTTGCCCGGTGTGATGAACGCGGCCCGGCGGTAGGTCTCGGCGGCGAGCCTGCCGTGGAAGGCGGCGAGCAGGGAGCGGACCGCGGGTGAGGCGTCCGGGCGGGTGAGGTAGTGCGTGCGCAGGCGTACGCCGTACTCGGTGACGAGGAGGGGGACGCCGAAGAAGTGGTGGGCGAGCAGGCCGGGAAGGGCCGTCACCCCGCCGGCGGCGGCGTGGCACAGGTCCACCGCGCCCAGCCCGTCCTCCTCGTACCAGTCGAGCGAGAGGGGGCGCAGGGCGCGCTCCAGGTGTGCGGCGACGGCCAGCAGATCGGGTACGCGGGCCTCTCGCGCCGTGCGCAGGGCGCCGGGCGCGCGACAGGCGCGCTCCAGGGCGCGTACGGCCGTCTCGGAGCGGAGTGCGGCCACCAGACCGCCTTCGTCGCGGGCGAGTTCGGCGAGGCCCCGGAGAGCGGTGGCGAAACGGTCCGCCTCGGGTGTCGCGGGCTCCGGGTCGGGGGTGGTGGGACCCGGGCCGGGGGCGGTGGGGTCCGTCGCGGCGCAGAGGGCGGCGGCCAGTTCGCCGTAGTGCTCCGAGAAGCGCCGGCGCGCGCGGCGGCCGTACACCACCCCGTCGTCCTCGGCCGTCCACAGCGGTGCGGTGCGGACCCGGCCGACCTGGGGCGGCAGCGGGACCCAGCCCGCGTCCTCCTGTGCTTCGCCGCTGCTGAACGCGTAGACGTCGAACTCGTGTCGGTCGAGTCCGCGTACCAGGCGGTCGCACCAGAGCCCGCCCTCACCGCCCACATACGGATACCCACCCTCCGTAAGCAGTCCGATGCGCACGTGTGCACCCCCGATCTCCCGTATGAGGAGCCGTCGTTGGTCCGGCGGCTCGCAGCGGGACGAACGTATGCGGACAAGGAGGTGGCGTGATGGACGGTTGTCCATCACGCCATCAAAAGGGGTGAACGGGCGTAACTTTCCCGCGCGGGGCGCGTTTCGCCGTGCTGGGCGATCAGCTCTTCGGGTACGCCCACGCGTTCGGGCGGCAGCTGATTCCGTCGTGGTCGAGGAACTTGGTCTGCTGCTGCATGACCGGGGCCAGGTCGCCGTCCTTGTCACAGGTGACGTGGTTGAAGCCCAGGCGGTGGCCGATCTCGTGGTTGATCAGCATCTGGCGATAGGCGTGGATCTCGTCGCCGTAGGTGTCCGCTCCCTGCGCCCAGCGGTCCGCGTTGATCATCACACGCTGGGTGGCCGCCGAGTCGCAGGAGACGTTGTCCACGGTGGTGTCCAGGCCGGACTTGGCACACCAGTCCGCGGTCGTGTCGGGACTGGCGAGGGTGATCACGAACCGGACCTCGCCCGAGTGGACGCGCTCGAAGGTGCGCGCGCCGTTGTGCGCCCAGCTGCGGTTGTCGTTGAGCGTCCTCTGGACCGCTTCGGCGAAGAGTTCGCCGTCGAGGCCGAGTCCCTGTTCCACGTCGACGCGGTAGGTGATCTTCTCCCCCTCGCCCGGAGCCTTGTCGATGCCGGGGATCGCGTCGAACTTCCCCGTGCCTCCGCGCGCGGCGCTCAGCGGGTACTTCTTGTCCATCCTCTGCTCGTACGTCAGCGGTTCGGCGCTGGGTGCGGAGGGTGTCTCCCGGTCGTCCCCGCGCGAGGCGGAGTCCCGGACGTCGCGCGCCTGTTCGCCGGTGGCCTGCGTCCGTACGCCGCCGTCGGTGCCGTCGCGTTCGTCGGCGACCTGTCCGGCCACGACGACGGCCAGCACGGTCGTGACGGCGGCGGCCGCGATCCCGGTGAACGTCCGCCCCTTGCCGCCCTTGGCCGGCGCGGGCCGCCCGGTCGGCGGCGCGTCGTCGTCATCGTCGAGGTCGGCGGGGATGCCGGTGGCCGGGGCGGCGCTCCAGTCGGTGACGGCGGCGTAGGGGTCCGCGGGGCCCGGCGCGGAGACGGACGGGCCCGGTGAGAAGCGGTCGGTGGCCTCGCCGAAGGCGTCGAGGTAGTCCTGGCGCGGTCCTCCGGGAGGTGCCTGCCGCTGCCGCGGGAGGGGCGCGCCCGGTCCCGCCGGCATGCCGTACCCGGCTCCGGCCCCGGCCGCCGTACGACCGTCCGGCGTCCCCCAGCCGCCCCCGGGTTCCCGCTGCTCCGGATGCCCGCCACGGGCCTGGGGGACGCCGTGCGCGGGAGTCCCGTCGGGAAGCCGGGGAAAGCCGTGCGCCGGGGTTCCGTCCGGCAGACGCGGGACGCCGCCCTGCGCGGGCGCACCGTCCGGGAGCCATCCGTCCGGCAGGCGCGGGGCGCCGTGCGCGGACGTGCCGCCCGGGAAGCGCGGGACGCCGTGCGCGGGTGTCCCGTCCGGGAAACGCGGGACGCCATGTGCGGGTGTCCCGTCAGGGAAACGCGAGGCGCCATGTGCGGGTGTCCCGTCCGGGAAACGCGAGGCGCCATGTGCGGGTGTCCCGTCAGGGAAACGCGGGACGCCATGTGCGGGTGTCCCGTCCGGGAAGCGCGGTGCTCCGCCGGCCGGTGTTCCGTATCCCGCCGTTCCGTACGCCGGAGGAGTCCCGTACCCCTGGGTCGGGCCCTGCTGGGGTGGGGGCGAGGGCGTCCGGCGCGGGGTCGGGCCGTTCGGCTGCCGCGGTCCGCCCGCCTGTCCGGGCCCTGTCGAACCGTCCGGCGCCGAACGGCCTCCCCGTACGGCGCTCTTGTCCGCGGCGTCGCCCTTCGGGGCGGGTCCACGGCGGCTGTGGCGTCCCACGTCGCGCCTCAGCCCCTCATGTTCTCGGCGGTGGTTCCCCCACCGGTGTCGGCGGGTGGACCCGGAGCGCCCTGCGCGTCCGGCTCACCAGTATCCACCTGATCCGCCGAATCCTTTGTACCCGCGAGGAGTTCACGGAAGGCGAGGGCCACCGTCTCGGGATACTCCATCATCGCGACGTGCCCCGCGTCCGGGATCGTCACCAGCCGGCAGTCCCGGAAGGCGCGCGCCGACCGCTGGGCCATGCGGAAGCCGACGAGCTGGTCCCGGCCGCCGTAGACGAGCAGGGTCGGCGCGAGCACCCGCTCGGCCTGGCGCCACAGTCCGTGCTGGCCGCCCAACGTGTACGCGTTGACGAGCCCCCGCGCGGAACGGGCCATCGCGTCCCAGAAGTACGGCAGCCGCAGCCGCCGCTCCATCTCCTGTACGGCGTTGCGGAACCCTTCCGGCGACACCCGCGCGGGGTCGCCGTAGCAGAGCCGCAGCACGCCCCGGACGCGCTGTTCCGCCGTCCACTCGCGGGTGAGCCGGGTGAACAGCGGTGCGATGCCGGGCACCGCCAGCAGTCCCGTGGGGACGGCGGTGCGCTGCACCCTCAGTTCCGGCAGGGCCGGTGACACGAGCGTGAGGGTGCGGACGAGATCCGGGCGTACGGCGGCGACACGGGTCGCGACCGCGCCGCCGAGCGAGTTGCCGAAGAGGTGCACCGGGCCGCGGCCGGTCGCGTCGAGATAACGGATCACCGCGCGTGCGTGCGCGGTGATGGAGTAGTCGCCGTCGTCCGGGGGCGGGGAGTCGCCGAAGCCCGGCAGGTCGACGGCCTCACTGTCGACGACGTCCTCCAGCAGCGGCATGAGCGCCGACCAGTTCAGCGAGGAACCGCCGAGTCCGTGGACGTGGAGGGCGGGGGGCAGCCCCTCCCGCGCGGGCGGCCGGGACCGTACCGACAGGGTGACCCCGGGCAGCTCCACCGACCTGAGCCGCTCGCCCTCCGCGACCCTGACCGCCGCCACCTCGGGAAGCACGTTTGCGGGCGGCACGGACGGCAGCTCGGTCGAAGACATGCGGCAATGTTACGAGACGATCACGCACTGGCTCATGTGTTCGCCGTCACAAGCAGTCACGAGCCGTCGCGAGGGACGGGTTCCGCACCACCACGAGGAGCGGGCCCCGCCGTGTGCTCCCCGTCACGTCCCGGTCGCGGATCGCATAGCGTCCGGATCGGGTGTCTCCTAGGCTCGTAGGGAGGGCACCCGCATATCGCCCCCGCAGTCCTCGGGGGCGTTCGCAGCAGACGTTCGCAGGAAGGGAGCCCGGCATGGCCGTAGATCCGACCGACCCCGAGACGTTCGCGGAGGACGAGGACGCCCGTGAGGGCGAGGAGTTCGACGTCGAGGCGCCCGAGGTCGACGCGGCCGAGCAGCACGCGGAGGTGAAGCCGGACCGCGACGACCCGATGACCGACGTCGACCCCGACCGCGCCAACGAGGCGGACCTGGTGGAACAGGCCAGGATCGTCTCCCTCGACGAGGACGACTACCGGTGACGAGCGCACCGGCAAGGACCGTCGCCGAGCAGTGAGGAGGAAACTTCTTGCCCGCTCTGACAGCTTTTGAAACCGTCCGTATGGCTTTCACCGCCGTCCGGTCCGTGAAATTCTGCGCTCTCACCGCGCACACCACGGTTACCGAAAAGTACGATGGCGGCGCGGCTCACACCGCACGTGGACGACAATGGGAGGCGGCGTGACAGCCATCGAGCAGACAGACGCGGTACGCCCGAGGGGTACACGCCTGCCACGCCGTGCCCGGCGGAACCAGCTGCTGGGCGCCGCCCAGGAAGTCTTCGTCGCGCAGGGCTACCACGCGGCCGCGATGGACGACATCGCCGAGCGCGCGGGCGTCAGCAAGCCGGTGCTCTACCAGCACTTCCCGGGCAAGCTCGATCTGTACCTCGCCCTGCTGGACCAGCACTGCGAGGCCCTGATCCAGTCGGTGCGCCACGCGCTGGCGTCGACGTCGGACAACAAGCAGCGCGTACGGGCGACCATGGACGCCTACTTCACGTACGTCGAGGACGACGGCGGCGCGTTCCGCCTGGTCTTCGAGTCGGACCTGACGAACGAGCCCGCCGTGCGCGAGCGCGTCGACAAGGTGACCAACGAGTGCGCGGAGGCGATCTGCGACGTGATCGCCGAGGACACCGGGCTGTCGCGGGCGGAGTCGATGCTGCTCGCCTCGGGGCTCGGCGGTCTCGCCCAGGTGGTGGCGCGCTCCTGGCTGCACAGCGACCGCAGCGTGCCGCGCGACCAGGCGGTGCAGCTGCTGGCCTCGCTGGCCTGGCGGGGCATCGCGGGATTCCCGCTGCACGGCAACGAACAGCACCACTGAGGAAGGCGGGCGGACGCCGGCGGCCGTTTGTTCCCGCCGGCTGTTCGCTCCTGGCGTTGCCGGGCGCAGCGTGTACGTCCCCTCACCGGGCTAATGTGTGCTGGTACGGCGCGGAAGGTCGCGCACTTCACTGACCGTCGGAGGGACATAGCCGTGGAGGTCAAGATCGGCGTGCAGCACGCGCCCCGCGAGATCGTTCTGGAGAGCGGTCAGAGCGCCGAGGAGGTCGAGCGCGTGGTGGCCGAGGCGCTGGCCGGGAAGTCGCAGCTGCTGAGCCTCGTGGACGAGCACGGCCGCAAGATCCTGGTCCCGGCCGACCGTCTCGCCTACGTCGAGATCGGCGAGCCGGCCCCGCGCAAGGTGGGCTTCGGCGCGCTGTAGGCGCGACCGGCAGTCGAGTGGTCGTGTGAGGGGCCCGGCGGTGCGAGACCGCCGGGCCCCTCGCGTGTTCACGGACGGCTCACGGGTCCTCCACAGGGGAGGATTGGATTCCGCAGGTCAGGGGTAAACCGGGCTACGACCGATGTGAGCAGGCCGGCCATGTGGGAGGGACCCCGACATGCTCTTGGAAGCGCTCAGCTCCGCGATCCTCGGCCTGGCTCTGGCGTGGGTGGCCGTCCGCCGTCTGCCGCATCGTCTTCCCGCCCGCGCCCTGGTCCTGCCGACCGGTGTGGCCGGGGCGCTGTTCGGCGCCTTCCTCATGCACACCGCGCTGGACGCCGGGAACATGCTGACGGTCCTGCTCGGCGCGGTGATCGTGGCCGTGGCGTCCCTGTCGCTGCTGCTGCGCCCGGCGGGAAGACTGCGCCGGTCGGCGACCGCCTGACCGGTCGCCGTCGGTGGCGGCGGGGGTGAAACCGGCCGGGTGCGGTGCCCGGAGGCGTCGTTCGGCCCCTGCCTGGTGCGCGGCCCCGGCACTTCGGTGCACGGCGGCACCGGAATCCGCCCGGCTTGACCGTGGCGCCGCGCGTTGCCCGGGCGGCTGAACGTTCTCTCGCCCCCGCCGCCCCTTCCCGTCCCGTCCCTGGGGGCTTCGCCCCCGGACCCCCTTCGCGCCCGCGCGACGGAGCCGCATATCGGCACAGCCCCGCGCCCCTATATGCCCAGAGCCCCTTCGCGCCCACGCCGTCGGGCGGGCCTACGCCGCCAGACCCAGTGCCGCCATGCGCTTGGTGTGCGCCTCGGTGATGCGGGAGAACATCTTGCCGACCTCGGCGAGGTCGAACCCGTCCGCGACGCCGCCCACGAGCATGGTCGACAGCGCGTCCCGGTCGGCGACGACCCGCTGGGACTGCGACAGCGCCTCGCCCATCAGCCGCCGCGCCCACAGCGCGAGCCGTCCGCCCACGCGCGGGTCCGCGTCGATCGCGGCGCGCACCTTCTCGACGGCGAAGCCGCCGTGGCCGGTGTCGTCGAGCACGGCCAGCACCAGGGCGCGGGTGTCGGAGTCCAGGCGGGCCGCGACCTCGCGGTAGAAGTCGCTGGCGATGGAGTCGCCGACGTACGCCTTGACCAGCCCCTCCAGCCAGTCGGAGGGCGCCGTCTGCTTGTGGAAACCGTCGTACGCGGCGACGAACGGCTCCATCGCGAGCGTTGGCTCCTCGCCGATCCCGGCGAGCCGGTCGCGCAGCCGCTCGAAATGGTGGAACTCGGCCGACGCCATCTTCGCCAGCTCCGCCTTGTCCGCCAGCGTGGGCGCCAGCTTGGCGTCCTCCGCGAGCCGCTCGAACGCCGCCAGCTCGCCGTACGCGAGCGCGCCGAGCAGATCCACGACGGCGGCCCGGTACTGGGGGTCGGCGGAGGCGGCCGCCCAGTCCATGGCGGCGACGCCGGTGGGTCCGGCGGCGGAGGTGTCGGGGGTGTCCGCGGCGTTGTCAGGCTTGTCAGAGCTCGTCATGAAGCGCACAATAGCCCGCCTGCCGCGCCCCGGAAGGCCCCGCTCAATCAGTGTGACGACGACTACGTGACCAAATCGGCCATGGCGTGTGCGCGAATCCGGGGTATGGTGGTAATGCGCCTGCTGAGCACTCTGACGTACTCGACAGGCCGCATGTATGAGGATGCCCGGTCGGAGGCCCGATCGGCTCCGACCCGACAGCCCTCCTTGCCGTACGCCACACTGCGTGCGGATTCCGGAGGGGGACCCTCAGCGGTACGAGCGCTCGAGCGTCGGCAGTGGTCCCGTGCCCTACGGCATCGCCCGTAAGGCAGCCGACGTCCCCGGCACGGTCCCGACACGACCCCCGCGCTCGCCTCGCACCGCGCACACAGAAGAGGCAGCACCCTGACTACGACGTTCCGAGAGCTCGGAATCCTCCCCGAGACCGCCGAGGCCCTGGAGGCCGTCGGCATCATCACCCCCTTCCCCATCCAGGAGATGACGCTCCCCGTGGCCCTGTCGGGCACGGACGTCATCGGCCAGGCCAAGACCGGCACCGGAAAGACGCTCGGCTTCGGCCTTCCGCTCCTCGAGCGCGTCACCGTCCCCGCGGATGTCGAGGCCCGCCGCGCGAAGCCCGAGGACCTCACCGACGCGCCGCAGGCGCTGGTCGTCGTCCCCACGCGCGAGCTGTGCACGCAGGTCACCAACGACCTGCTCACCGCCGGCAAGGTGCGCAATGTGCGCGTCACCGCGATCTACGGCGGCCGGGCCTACGAGCCGCAGGTCGAGGCGCTGAAGAAGGGCGTCGACGTGGTCGTCGGCACCCCGGGCCGGCTGCTCGACCTCGCCGGGCAGAAGAAGCTCGACCTCAAGCACGTGAAGGCCCTCGTCCTCGACGAGGCCGACGAGATGCTCGACCTCGGCTTCCTGCCCGACGTCGAGAAGATCATCAACTTCCTTCCGGTCAAGCGCCAGACCATGCTGTTCTCGGCCACCATGCCGGGCGCGGTGATCGGTCTGGCCCGGCGCTACATGTCGCAGCCGACGCACATCCGCGCCACCGCGCCGGACGACGAGGGCGCGACGGTCGCGAACACCACGCAGTTCGTCTACCGCGCGCACAACATGGACAAGCCCGAGATGGTCGCGCGGATGCTGCAGGCCGAGGGCCGCGGCCTGGCCATGGTCTTCTGCCGCACCAAGCGCACCGCCGCCGACCTCGCCGACCAGCTCAAGCAGCGCGGCTTCGCCTCCGGCGCGGTCCACGGCGACCTCGGCCAGGGCGCCCGCGAGCAGGCGCTGCGCGCGTTCCGCAACGGCAAGGTGGACGTACTGGTCTGCACCGACGTCGCCGCCCGCGGCATCGACGTCGAGGGCGTGACGCACGTCATCAACTACCAGTCCCCCGAGGACGAGAAGACGTACCTGCACCGCATCGGCCGCACCGGCCGCGCGGGGGCGAAGGGTACGGCGATCACGCTGGTCGACTGGGACGACATCCCGCGCTGGCAGCTGATCAACAAGGCGCTGGACCTGGGCTTCGGCGACCCGGCGGAGACGTACTCCACCTCCCCGCACCTGTTCACGGACCTCGGCATCCCCGAGGGCACCAAGGGCATCCTGCCGCGCTCGGAGCGTACGCGCGCCGGGCTGGACGCGGAGGAGCTGGAGGACCTGGGCGAGCCGGGCGGGCGCGCACCGCGCGGGCGCGGTGGCCGGGGCGGGCGCGACGGCTCCCGTTCCGCCGAGCGCGAGACCTCGCCCCGTACGCCGCGACGCCGCCGCCGTACGCGGGGCGGTGCGGCGCTGGACGAGGCGGCGCAGCGGCCCGTGGACCCGGCCGCCGAAGGCACCGGCGAGGCGGCGGAGGCCGACACGGCCGCCCGTACCCCGCGCCGCCGTCGCCGCACGCGCGGCGGGGTCACGGCCGGGGCGGCGACCGCGGTGGAGGCGGTGGAGGCGGTGGAGTCCGCCGTCGACACGGCGGAGAGCACGGCGGCGGAGGCCGCCACGGCTCCCGCGAAGCCGCGCCGCCGCCGGACGCGCCGAGGCGCGGCGGACACGGCGACGGCCGCCGTCACCCCGGTGGCCGAGGAGACCACGGCAGCCGTGGCGGCCCCGGTCGTCACGGAGGCCCCGGTCGTCACGGAGGCGCCGGTCGTCACGGAGGCGCCGGTCGTCACGGAGCCCGAGGCTCCGGCTACCGAACCGCGCCGCCGCCGCACCCGCAAGACCGCGGACACCGCAGCGGTGGACACGGCGGAGGCGACCACCGAGCCGGCCGAGGCGACGGAGAGCAAGCCGCGCCGCGCCCGCAAGGTCGCGGCCAAGGCCGAGACCGTGGTCGACACCGTCGAGGGCGGCACCGAGCCGGCCGAGGCGGCGGAGACCAAGCCGCGCCGCACCCGCAAGACGGCCGCCAAGAAGGCCGAAACCGCGGTCGACACGGTCGAGAGTGGCACCGAGACGGCCGAAGAGGCCAAGCCGCGCCGCACCCGCAAGGCCACGGCCAAGAAGGCCGAGCCCGCGGTCGACACCGCCGAAGCCACCACCGAGGCAGTCGAAGAGGCCAAGCCCCGCCGCACCCGCAAGACCGCCGCCAAGAAGGCCGAAACCGCCGTCGACACGGTCGAGAGTGGCACCGAGACGGCCGAAGAGGCCAAGCCGCGCCGCACCCGCAAGGCCACGGCCAAGAAGGCCGAGCCCGCGGTCGAAC